>CAYMME010000136.1:0-18263 GCA_964391465.1 uncultured Planctomycetales bacterium | reverse complement strand
CCCCCCCCCCCCCCCCCCCCCCCCCCCCCCCCCCGCCCCCCCCCCCCCCCCGCCCCCCGCGAGGTTCTCGGTTTTTCTGATCGGTGCGCGGGTCTGGGACGATGTCAGGAGCATGGCGTGAGCATCGGGTGGCGCAAGCACGGGTGCGCTGCGCCCCGGGGATCAATGCTGGAGACTTCTGCGTGGCTCTTACCAAGTCTGTCGTGCATGGCGTCTACGCCCTTTGTTACATGAGTCGTCAGGAGCCCGGAGCGGTGGTGTCTGCTTCCGTCATCGCTACCGCGGTGGGCATTCCCCCCGAACATGCCCGCAAGATCCTGCTGGGTCTGTGCGCGGCGGGGCTGGTGGCTTCGGCGCGCGGAAGATCGGGTGGATACACAATGGCCAAAGACGTGCAGGACATCTCCGTCCTGGACGTGGCGGATGCGCTCGGCGCTTCAGTCGACCCGCAGGCGCTGCGCCCGCGGGAATGTCCTCTTGTGTCCGGAAAGGCGTGCCGCGCCGGATCGGGGCTCACGGATCTGCTCGACCGCGTGCGACGGCTCTATGCGGACACGACCTTGGCTTCGATCATCGGTCAGCAGTGTGGGAACGCTGATCCGTTCCGAGTGGAAACGGTGGCGAGTCCTGCTTCCCGCGACGTCGGCACGATCGTGCGGATGGCCGCGCCGATCAGGTCTTCTCGCTGATGTTCTGCCAGTCGATCCTGCCGACCTTCTTGAGGGCGTAGCCGACCTCCCGCAAGTAGTCGCCGTAGCACACCTGCGTATGGAATCCCTGCATTTCGGTAATCAGCTTGCGCCAGTCTCCGTCAACCTTCATGTCGATTTGCGTGCGGCATGCCGGCCGGGATGGGGTGTCGAGGATCTTCGCCCGAAAGCCCATCCACTTCGTGCAGTGCAGGTTCGGGACCACGACCGTGAGGACCTGGTTCTTGGCGTAGTCGACCTTGGTGGCGGCGCCGTAGTCCGACTCGAAATGGGTCATGATCTTCGTCGGCTCGCAGTCCTTGCCGTTCATTTTCGTGGGCGCGGCGCAGTGGGCCACCGTGAAGATGCCGTCGTGTGGGAAATGTGAGTTGCACACGAAGGACGGCTTGCCCGCGATCCAACGCAGCAGCACGCCGGCCACGGTGTGCGTAAGATCGGTATGGCAGTACGCCGTCAGGCCCTCGTCGTTGGCCAGGCTCAATATGAAGCAAGGCGGCGTGTCCAGCATCTCGATGTCGGAGCCCATGCAACTGGCGAAGCCGAAGTTCGTCGCCCCGATCTCGCTCATGAACTCCTTGCACACTTTCAGGCCCAGGAAGGAGTTGACGACGGATTTGCGGTCGGTGTGCAGCGTCACGTTGGGTTGGGCGAGGTACGCGGCCGTCTGACGCTCCACCTCTTTCCGGACGGCTTCATCCGCCCGCGCCTTCTCGAGCCGCTCGGCGAATTCCTTCGTCGCAATCGTCGTAATCTCGTAGCCCCACACGTCCTTTGCGTGTGCAGGTCCGAGGTTCTGTCCGGGAATGCTATAGGCCCGGAGCCCGCCGATGGCGAGGACCTTCGTGCCTCGGGCATTCTTCAGGCCGTAAAGGGCGCGGAGGCGCCAGAGGACTTCGTCGTAGTCGTCCACCACGATGTCATCGACGTCGAGGTTCGGGGAGTCGATGGTATCATTGGCCTTGCGCAGGAACAGCCAGTGAACGACCTCGTGAGACAGATAGTATTGACCGGACCGGTGGCGTATGAACATCACGTTCGGCACCTTGGCCGCAAGCGCATCGTACCGGGCCCTCTCGCTGCTCCCGGCCGCATACACCAGGATCATGTCGCACTCGGTTGCCCCGACCTTCTCGGCTTCCGACCGGCTGCTCACCAACGCCAACGGCAGCATCTCGATCGGAAACTCCGCCCGCGACGTCAGCTTCTTCAGGTCGGCTTTGATGCTCGCCACCTCCTGGTCGACCTGGCCTTGTTTCTCGATCTCGCCGTAGGGTCGCCAACTCGTCTTCTCTTTGCGCTCGTGGAGCTGATAGACGAGCACGGGCTTGACGCGCAGCGGGACGCCGAGCGGCAGCGGCGTTCCGGCAAAGCGGGCCGCCGACGCGGCACGCGCCTGTGGCGCCGCCGCCATGGCCAGCGTACCCAGCGCGGCGGTGCCGCCAAGGCCGCCCAGAAACCCCCGACGACTCACGCCTGCGACGGCGTCGCTCGAATGCGAACAGCCGACCGAGGGCCCGGTTCCGGAACCGGATTCGGATTCGCTCCTGCACATGGCAAGCTCCTATTCCAGCGTTCCTGGTGAACGCGCGGTGCTCGGTTGCGCCGCGCAGTATGGACGGCACAATGGTACCCGGGCGATCTGGCGAGGCAACCTTGCGGGCAGTTGCCAGGGGAGCGCGTTGAGTTCGAGATCTTTCGGAGCCGCCAGGGCGGGCCCCTCGCCTACGTGGACGCCGCGTCGCCCCTGGAGTATACGGGCGCCAGGGAACTTATCCTCGTGCTTCGCAGGCACATCGGGTTGCCGGACGACCCAGGAAGGGGTTGAGTCTCAATGCGTAGTGAGTTCGTACCACATCTGTGTTCACTGCTCGTGTTAGCTCTCTTCGCAACGGCGAGCGCGCCGGCGCAGCAGGCCTGGGCAGCGGAAACCTGGACGATCGTGACGGGGCCCGCCCTGGAGCGGGACCCCGCGATCGTGGCCGCCGTCGAGGACCTGCAGAAGGACGGCAAGCCACTCGGTCTTACGTTCGCGCACGTCACTCAGCCTCCGGGCGATCTGCGTCGTGTGATCGCGGTCGGCGACGAGGCGCGAAACACGCTCACGGCCTCGCTCGTTCGCGACCAGACCGTTCGCCTGGTTGAACTCGCGGCCCCGCAGGGCTTTCAGGTCGTCACGCGGGCCGTGAATCGTGCTCCGATCGTTGTCGTTGCCGGAGGATCAGTGGCCGGCGATGTGTACGGCCTCTACTGGCTTTGGGATCGGATGCGCGTCCACAAGCGCATTCTGCCTCTGAACGTGGTCCGCCGTCCTGCGTTCCCCGTTCGTCTTACGGGCGCGCGAACTCCCACGCAACTCCGCAACGCCCTCCGCTACACGGCAACGTGGGTGACGGGAGCCGGGATCCTCGACCTCGTTCCCTGGGATACCGAGCCCGAGCGCTCGCGAAACGAGGCCAACCGTGAGAAGCTCCGGCGTTTCGCCCGTATCGTGCACGACTATCACATGAAGCTCCTCGCGCCGGGCGACGAGCTCGTGTACCATCCGGAATTGCTCGCCAAGTTCGGCGCCAAGCTCGACCCGGCCGACCCCGCCCTCTGGAAGGCGCTTCAAGAGAAGTACCGTCGGCTGCTGCGGGCCGTGCCGGAACTGGACGGCGTGCAGATCCGAACCGGGGAGTTGACCCGCGTTCGGGGCGACTACCGTCCCTTCGACATCATGCATGACCCGCCCTCGAGCGATTGGACGCTGGAACGGCGATACCGCACCTTCCTGCAGAAGATGCACGCGGTGGTGGTAGGGGAGTTCGACAAGATCTACTTCCACCGCACATGGGTCACCAACGCCCACGAACAACACTCCGATCCGGATGTCTACAAGCGCATCTTCACGCCCGAGGTCCCGCAGCGAAACCTGTACCTCTCACCCTACATGAGTCTGGCGGACCGCTGGTACTATCAGCCCTACAATCCGACGTTCAACCTCACGCCGCACCACATGTTGGCGCTCCTGTCCATTCTCGACTACCACGCCGACGCGAACGCGAACGTATGTCCTTCCTTTCCCGGGCAGTACCATCAGGGCGGGCTTCGATCCATCCTGGCCGTTTCGCAGAGCAACGTGGTGGGCGTGCACTTCGGCGCTCCGTCCGCATCCGCCTGGGATACGCTGAATCTCACCGCGTACACGGTGTTCCGCCTGGCCTGGGATCCGCACGAAGACCTCCGGCAGATCGCGAAGGACTTCGCCGCGATTCACCTTGGGCCCGCGGTGGCGGACGAGATGGCGGAGATCCTTCTGCTGTCGCATCGTGCGTACAAGGACGGCATCTACGTCAAGCCGGTGGCGGAGGCGATTCGCGGCAACACGCTGCCGCATCTTCGGCTGACCCGGTTTCGGATGCGCGGTACGCCCGAGATCGACCGGGGCAGGGCGCATGTGGACTGGCTCGAGACTTCCATGTACGAGCCGTCACGAGAGCGGATCGACGAGGCCGTCGAGCACCTCGACCGGGGCCTAGCCGCGGCGATGGAAATGGAGAAGCGGTACGAGGGTCTTGCCGGCCGGATCGAGAACGCCAAGCTCGCCAAACGCGTCGGCGACGGCCTGACCCTCACGCGGTGGCTGGTGGCCACCAACAACCGCTACGTGAAGACCTGCTTCGCCTACTTCCGCTACCGCGAGAAGCGGGACGCGACCCATCGTGACGAATTACGGCAAGCCCTGACCGAACTGAAAGAGGCGCGCACGCGATTCGTAGAGGCCCCGGGCTTCTGCTATCACCTCTACGGCATCGATCAGTTGATCCGGAATGCGGAAGCCGCCCTGGCCGACCTCGAGAAGGCCGAGCACGCCCTGGCCGGCGCACCCGCCGCCGGCGAGATTGACGCACTCGTTGTCCGGCAGCAACAGGCTCACACCGAGGCCTTGGCGAAGCGCAGCGCGGACGCCGTGAGGGTCTTTCGCTGGCGCGGCCGGGTCGACGGGAAGGAGATCTTCCGGGTTCGTGGGAAGGCGGTCGAAATCGAGCACCTCCAAGACGATCCGATCGACGAAGAGGAATCGGTTTTCGCGGCCGCGCTACCCGCACGAGAAGTCACCGTGCTCGTGAAGGACCTGACGTCGCGGGACACGCACCCCTTCCTCCTCGAGCAACCGACGAGGCAAAACGACTACACCGCGAAGATTCACCTCTTCGACAAGCTGCCCGGATACGGTCGATGGGAGTTCGAGCTCTACTACGTCGATGCGCCCCCGCAAGACCTCGGCCTCGCCGTGCCCTGGCAGTAACCCGGCCGACACCGAACGCGCGCATGCCAACCGCGCCTTTGCGAGGCCGGCTCAACAACGTGCCCGGTCATCGCCTCTTCCCCAGGCAGGTCAGACGGCCGTCGCGCGTCGAGATGTAGAGCCGCCCCTTGGCCGCGATCATTCCGTCGAACACCGGCGGCGAATCGAGTTGGTACTCCGCCAGAGTCGTGCCGTCTGCGGACGATACGGCTCGCAGCAATCCTCCCTTCCGGCCTTCGAACGCGGCGAGTGGATCGGCGGGGTCGATGACGTCCGGGGGACCGGCGATGAAGAGCGTACCGCCCGCGAGCACCATTGCTCGGATGCGGATCGGTACCCACGTTGCCCATTTGGGCGGACGGATCCGTGTGAACCCCGTCGCCTTGTCCCGATCCACTGCTTGACCATCAAGCACGAAGCCGATGCTCTTGTCCACGGGCGGGAGCCACTTCACGGGCTTCGGCCCATCGCTCTTGCCTCGAAGGTGCGGCTCGTTGTCGTTGTCGTCGGCGAACAGCAGGTAGCCTTCCTTGCCCGGGAAGAACATGGGGCTGTGGCGGTTCCGCTTGGTGTAGCACTTCACGCCGTACGTGGTCGTGTCGTCGAACACGAGAAGCTGACCGCTCTTGGACGCCTGATTGGCGATGTAGAAACCGGGCCATCTCTCGCCGTACATCCAGAAGGTTCGATTCCACCACGAACCGTCCAGCAGGCCTGCGGTGGAGAACAAATGCAGACCGAGCTTCCGGTCGCCCATGCGTGTGATGCGCGGCGTGTCCTGCACGGCCAGGGTGCGGTCGAACTTCACCTGGTGCATGAAGAGGGACTCACTGTCGCCGACGAGGATATCCGGCAGCGCGCCCTCCATGTCGAACGGCCTGCCGATGTCCTTGGTTGCATCCGGGTGCGGACCATCGAGACGCGTTTCGTGAAGGGTACGTCCCGTCTTCACATCAAGTCCGTAGACGTAGATGCCTCCGTCGAGAAAGGACGAACGACCGGCCGCTAAGTAGGCGATTCCGTCCTGGACGAGCACACTCCCGTGTACGGGCCAGGCCGACTCCAATTGCCCGAAGGCCACCACCCGCCGCGCTTCCGGCGCGGCTCGAAAACGCCACACCAGTTCCCCGTCGGCGGCGCGCAGACAGTACACCCAGCCGTCCGCGGCCCCGAACAGCACACGGCCTTGATGGATCGTCGGTGAGGAGTCCACCCGGCCGCCTGCGGTGTGGCTCCACAACGGCTTCCCGTCTTTCGCGTCGAGAGCGTGGACCGTGTGCGTATCGACCGAAGCTACAAACAACCTACCCGCTGCGACGACGGGCTGAGCGATTCTGCCGGACAGTTCCGCGTGCCAGAGGCGATCCACACGAACGGGCACTGCCGAAGTGGTCGACCCGCTGCGCGTGTGATCGCGCCGGTGGGTCGGCCAGTCCTGCGCGTCTGCGCCGTTCGGGTCGCCCATCGCCGTTTTGTACGCCGGTCCTTCCTTCAGGCGGGTGCTTGCGTCTTCCGGTTGCGTTCGCCCACCCAGCATCCGGCCCGCCAGCGCGTTGAATCCGGTCAGCTTGACCCCGGGGTAGCAGAAGCACTGGTGCGGCGGCATGTAGAGCAGCCCGTTGCAAGGCATGAACCCGAGACGGCACGTCGCGCGGAGCCAATCATGTCGGGCGTGGTTCTCCGCTCTGAGGTCGAGGAATTCGACGCCGCGTTTGGGCCAGAGGAGGTAGCGATCGGTGGCTTTGCTACGGTAGCATCGAAAGTGGTGACCGGGGCTGATCAGGTTCGGGGCCTCGACGGTCCGCCTGACCTCGCCCGTCATCGGGTCGCGTCCGGTTCCGTCGCGCCCGTACCACACGAGCCCGACGGCCACGAACAGGTCGGGGGGACTCGCCGCCCCCGGACCCTTGGCTCCCGGGGCCGTCCACAGGGTCTTCCCGGTCTCCGCCGAGCGCGCCACCAGCTTCTTGGGCCCCAGCCACAGCACGACGCCGTTGTGCGCGACAAGCGTGTGGGCCGACCGCCACAGCCTTCCCTTTGCTGCCTTGCCGGGGACGCGCCACAACTCCGCGCCGGTTGTCAGATCCAGGCAGACGATTGCCTCCCGATCGTTGAAGAAGACGCGACCGCCTTCGATGGCCGAGGACAATGGTACGATTCGCCGCGCGCGATGCCGCCAGAGGACATCACCCGTCTCCGCCTGGATTGCGACGAGGCGTTCCGCCGCCGTATCGCTGGAGGGCCGCGTGGTTGCTCGGAGGGGCAGGTCTCTGACGCAGATGACGAGCGTGCCGTTGGTCGAGAGGATCTCGTCGGCGCCGCTGGTCTCCGCGCAAGTCCGTACGATCTCTCCCGTCGCGGCGTCCAGCACGCTGACGGGTGCCCGGTACCCGAGCGTGACGTAGACACGATCTCCCTCGGCAACGAGTCGTTTCGCAAGCGTATCCGGCGAGCGAGTCCGCTGGCCCCGCAACGTCGCCCAGTTCTTGCCCTCGAGCTCCGCCTTCTTCCATTCCCGCCAACCCCAGTGTGGCAGCGCACGTTTCCACAGCAACACGCCGTTGAACGCGTCGCGCGCGACGAGCGACCACTGCGCGGGCAGTCTCTCGTCGGTGACACCGGTGAGGCCTTCGTCGAGGATGTAGAAGACGCGTCCGCGCGCGGACACGAGAGCGCTGACGCCGGAATCGACTTCGTGGCTTCTACACCAGAGCGGTTTCGCGACCCACTGCAAGTGACGCGGCGGCGCGACGAGCGTATCGCGAGCCACCGCGTTGCCCGTCGCGTCGCGCAGGTAGTGGGTCCACTCGTCCATTTCGCTGGGCCATGCCTTGATCGTGCGCGTCCACTCGCCGCCAACCTTGAGGTAGGCCACGCCAAGGGGCCGCAGGGTTCGCATGACTTCGGTCATGGGGATCCCGTTCAGGTCCTTGGAGACGAGCAGGTTGACCAGGTTATCCGCGTACGGCAGATGCTTGCCAGGCCACTGCTCGACCGACACGCTGCCGGATAGCGTACGCGCGCGGATGTGCTCCCGGGCCTTCTCGATGTTGGCCGAATCGGCGTCCAGCCCGTGAACCAGGTACCGCCCGCTCACCCCCAACGCCGCGGTCAGGTTGCCGTCCCCGCAACCGACGTGAACCACAAGTCCGCCCGTGACGCGCGTAGCCTCCAGGATGCGCTCGGCCTCACTCCCCCGTGCGGCCTGCACACCAATAATCAGCATCAGCAGGCAAGACAACGCCAAGTGGCCAGCCGTCGCACCCGCGCATCGGTCTGTCTGGCTCATGGTTCCATGTCCTTTCTTTCGAGGCCGGCCGTCCCCACGCGCGCCTTCCTGAGAGGCATGCTATGTCCCTCGTGCTGTTTGCGGAAGTGTGTTTCTGTTCGATGCCGGTGGATGTGCACCCATGACGCGTCGCGGCAACTCTCCGCTCGACGTGATGGTGATCACTCGTATTCAGCGTTTGGCCGCAAACAGGGGGCGGCCGGCGATCGCGGAGATGAGGTCGCCGCCGCGGCAGTCGACGAGTCGCGTCACGAGCAGGACCAGGGCGATCACGACTCCGGTCAGAAACCCACCGAGGTGGGCCCAGTGGGCGACGTTGTCCTCGACGCCCAGCACCGTGTAGAGCACGTCGAAGGCGATGTAGAAGAGCACGACCCAGAAGCCGCGTATCGCGAAGATGCGCAGCGACAACCGGAACGCCCAGAGCAGGCCCCACCGGAACCACGCGGCCATGTGGACCTTGTGCACGGGAAAGAACACGAGGTACATGCCGGCCAGACCCATGACCGCGCCGGACGCCCCGACCATCGCATGAAGTGGGCGGTCGGCGGTTGCCTGCATGTGAGCGAGCGCAGCCGCGACGGCAAGCAGTGGGTACAGAAGCGACGTGCCGATGTTCCCGACCATCGCGTTGACCCGTGAGCCGAGGACGAGCAAGAACAGGAGGTTGCCGGCCAGGTGGACAGGATCCGCGTGCAGGAACGCGTGCGTGATCAACTGCGACGTACGATATTCGCCGGTCTGGCTGCGCAGAAGGGCGAGGAGTTGAGGGTCGATATCGGAGAGCGAGGGCACGTCCGGGCCTGGTGCGAACAGCACGTCCGCCCGGCCCGCCCACAGCATCAGGTTGTTGGTGGCGGCCACGTTTGCCGACGGAATGCAGCCATAGGTCCAGAACGCCACGCTCGACAGGATCGTGAGAATGGCCAGGGCTCGTACGGCGTGAGGTTTACGCGTGCCGAAGGCCTCGGATGCGATCGGATACACGCCCATGAAGAACAGCCAACTGATCACTCGGATGAGACCCTCGGCCCGCACGTAGATCTCGTCGATGTCGGCCTCGTGCGCGGTCAAGATTGCCCGGCCGTTCTTGAGGTCGATCCCGCACTCGACACAGATCTTCGCTCCCGGTTCGAGTGTTTGGTGGCAGGAGGGGCAAACCGGGCTCGGGCCCGGCGCGGGTGAAGGCACGGACGGCGGAGGCGGCGGGGCGTCCTCCTCGTCAGCGAGCCTGAATAGCCCGTCGTCACTCCTCGTCGGCCAGCGGTAACGGCCCCTCGTCGGTCGCTTCGTCTGCGCTCGTGGCGAGGGCCGGTGCGTCGGCGGTTGTGGTCTCGGGCGCCGGCGTGTCGTTGCGTTGCGGGGGTGCGTCTACGACAACAAACTCGAACTCGTATTCGCCGATGCGAAGCTTGTCGCCTTGGCGCAAGTCGTGGACGTACGCTCGCGTGCCGTTGACGGCCAAGCCGTTCGTGCTCCGTTCGTCCTCGACGCACCAGCCCGATTCCGTGCGCACGAGTCGGCAGTGCTTGCGCGATACCTTCTCGCCCCGGAGTCGGATATCGCTCTCGGGCAGCTTGCCAACACTGACCGGGCCGCGGCCTCCGATATATATGCGTTCCCCGGCGTCGCGAGGCCCGGCAACGATCACGAGGACGCTGTCGGGACTCTCCTCGCCGCCACCGGAACAGACGACGCGCAGCGGCTGCTTGCACGTCGGACATGCGGCTCGTTTCCCGTAGTGAGCCGGAGGTACGGCGATCAACTTGCCGCAGTCGCAACGAATCTCGACCATCGTGCCGCCCTGGCCTCGCCAACTCGTGTGACACGGATCAACGAACCCCGCTTTATTGTAGCGAATGTTCTGTGGGTGCGAGACGGGCATTTCGCCATGTGCGTGAGTCCCTCACCTTGGTCCCGTCCTTCGACGGGCCAAGGATGGGGCACCCGTGCGACGGC
Organism: uncultured Planctomycetales bacterium; assembly: GCA_964391465.1. Lineage (GTDB taxonomy): Bacteria > Planctomycetota > Phycisphaerae > UBA1845 > CAYMME01 > CAYMME01. The sequence continues at coordinate 8,017 of CAYMME010000136.1, read as the reverse complement.
GCCGCCACGCGACGGAACGGACGAATGGTCGCGCCTTGTGACTTGTGCCGAGGGCGTCATGTGCGTCCGGCCAGGCGGCGATAGAGGGCGTCGATTTGGTCGACCATGGTCTTGTGGGAGAACCGTTCGAGGCACAACTCGCGGCCGGCCTGTGCGTAGCGGCGACCGCGGTCGGGATCGGCGGCGAGCGTGGTGATCGCGCCGGCAAGGGCGTTGATGTCGTTGAGCGGGACGAGTTCACCGGTTTGCCCCGGTTGGACGACCTCCGGTGCACCGTCGTTGTCGAAGCTGACGACGGGAACTTGCATGAGCAGGGCCTGGACGAGCGCGCGAGGCAGGCCCTCCCACTGCGAGGCGTGAACGAGAATATCCATGCCGGCCATGAGCTTCGGCACATCGTCCGGTGCGACAAGGCCCGCCAGGTGCACGCGGTCCGACAGGCCGCCTTCCCGCAGCGCGGATTCATACGTGTGACGCTGCGCGCCGTCGCCCACCCAGACGAACCGCAGTGACGCATCGTGCGCGGCGGCGATCTTCATGGCGGGAATCAACTGCTCGTACCCCTTGTTGCGAAACAACCGGGCCACAGTGCCGACGACGATGTGGTCGGGACCGAAGCCCCACGCAGCGCGGACCGCCGCGCGGTCGTGGCGCGCGGGGTCGTACCACTCGGTCTCCATGCCGGAGTAGATCGTGGAGAACTTCTCGGGTCCGGCGATGCGAGCGGCGACCGCCTGAGCGGTCATGGCGTCGGCGACGCAGACGAGGGCATCGGTGAAGCGAGCGCAGTGGCGCTCGGCCGCGGCGTACATCGCACGGATCGGGCCGGCCTGCGTGCGGTTGAAGCTCATGCCGTGGATGGTGTGCACGATGATCGGCACCCCCGCGCGACGCGCGGCGATACGGCCCAGGACGCCCGCCTTGCTGGAGTGTGTGTGCACGATGTCCGGGCGGATCTCGGCGAGCCGTCGGTGCAACTGTCGGACGCACCGCCACTCGAGCCGCGGACTGACGTTGCGTCGCAGCGTGTCCACTCTCTCGAGGGCGTAGCCGCCGCGTTCGGCGCGGGGCCAGAGCGACCCTTCGCTGCCGGTCTCAGGGCCGGCGAGCAGCGCGACGTCATGACCCAACCCACGCAGCCCTTCGCACGTGAGGATGGTGTTCTCCTGGGCGCCGCCGATGATCAGGCGCGTGATGATGTGGCAGATGCGCATCAGCCGTCAGGCGATTCGTCGGCGTCCGCCTCGGGCACGCTCACGGCCGGCGTCTCCGTCCGGGCCGAGCGGCGGCGCAGGGAAGGCAGCGGGTAGCGGACCCACTGCAGACAGAGTCCGCGGGCCGGGGCCGTGGGGCCGGCGTTGCACCGCGCGCGAGACGCTATGATCTCGGCCACCCGCTCGGGCTGCCAGTGGCCGCGGCCCACCTCGAGCAGCGTGCCCACCATGTTCCGCACCTGGTTGTACAGGAACCCCTCGCCGATCACGTCAAAGTGGACCTCCTCGTAGCGCCGGTCGATGCCGATGCGCCGGACCGTGCGGACGGTTGTGTCCGTCTCACGCCCCTTCGACGCCATGGCGGCGAAATCGAGCTTGCCCACCATGTGTCGGGCCGCCTCGCGCATCACCGCCAGATCGAGCGGCTGCCAGAAGTGGTACGTATAGCGTTGTCGCAGGTGCTCCACCGGTCGGCCGGGAGCGTTGTGCACCGAGTAGCGGTACAGCTTGCGCCGGGCGCTGCGGGTGGCGTGGAAGCTCGTGGGTACGTCGTCGACGCGCAGCAAGGTCACGTCCTTGGGGAGGCGTCCGCCGATGGCACGGAAGAGGTTCCGGGCCGCGATGTCGGAACTGGAGTGGAAGTTCGCTACCTGACCCGCGGCGTGGACGCCCGCGTCGGTTCGTCCCGAGCCCGTCAGCGTAACCTGGTGGCGGACCACGCGCCGGACGGCCTGTTCGATGACATTCTGGACGGTCCGTATCTCCGGCTGCGTCTGCCAGCCGTGGAAATCCGCCCCGTCGTAGGCGATCAGGAGTCTGACGTTGCGATCCATGCGCGCCGATTCTATGGGCTCAGCACGCACATGCAACCGCAACCGTCGTCACGCTTCGACGGCAAGGGCTTCGAGCAGGTTATCGGCCGTGGCACCGCGCTGCAGCTCGCGCAGTTGGCGGAGGTAGGCCCGGAGCTCGTCCTCGTCGAACTGGGCGAGGAACTCCGGCTTCGCGGAGGTGTTCAGCCTGATGATCTGGTCGATTAACTCTCGCTTGATCATTCTTCCCGCGTCCTTTCGCTGCTGGTTATGGATCAGACTGATCCGTGGGGCGGCACGGACCTTTCGCCTTGCGAGTCTCCGTATCGGACAGCGGAGGCGTCCGCCTTTAGCGGGCGCAATGCTTTCGTATCAATCGCGCACAATATGCGTCGACGGTCCGTATTGCAGATTCCCGGCGCGCTTCGTATAGTGCGCCCGGGCGATGCGAGTCCGTCAGCTTGTCGTCCGATATTCGGGGCAGGTCCGTGACAAGCAAGAAGGCAACAGCGATGAAGTCCACCGCGCGGCGGGAATTCGACGCGTGGGCGGACACGTATGATCACTCGCTACTGCACCATTTTCTGTTCCGGCCGACATACAGGGTCCTGCTGGAAGAGCTGGCACGTTGGCGCGGCGACGACGGGCGCCCGTTCTCGGCACTGGACATCGGATGCGGGACGGGAACGCTGGCCCGGTTGCTGGCAGGCTCGTCGCTACCGGTGCGGGTGACGGGGCTTGATTATGCGCCGTCGATGGTGCGAGTCGCGGGGGAGAAGGCGATTGAGGCCGGGACCGCGGATCGCTGTGCGTTCGTACCCGGCGACGGCGAGCACCTGCCCTTCGCCGATGCCAGCTTCGATCTGGTGATGTGCAGTCACTCGTTCCATCATTATCCGCACCAGCCGGAGGCCATCATGGAGATGCGGCGAGTGCTGCGTCCCGGCGGGCGCTTGATTGTCGTGGACGGATTCCGCGACAATGTAATCGGGTGGTTCGTGTTCGACGTGATCATCACGGCCGTCGAGAAGGACGTGCACCACGCCCCGTGGTCCCTCCTTCGTCGAATGTTCGAGCGAGCGGGGTTCTCGGACGTCCGGCACCGGAAGTTCAACTACTGGTTTCCGGCCCTGCTGACCATGGGAACCGCCTGATCGGGAGCCCGGAGTACGCGATGTCGGCGGAAAACGGAAAAAAGGAGATCGAGGACCTCCGGACATTGCTCGACGTGTCCCGCCAACTCGGGGCGACCATCGAGCTGCCCGAGCTGCTGGGCTCGATCGTGCAGGCCGCGATTCGCGTCCTCTCGTGCGAGCGCGCGACCGTCTTCCTGTACGACCGCGAGGCCAACGAACTGTACAGCGTGGTGGCCGAAGGGACGCAGGAGATCCGTTTCTCCGCCGATCAGGGGATCGCAGGCGACGCGGCCCGGACCGGGCAGATCATCAACGTTCCGGACGCCTACGCCGATCCGCGTTTCAATCAGGAGATCGACAAGAAGCTGGGCTTCCGTACCCGCAACCTGCTGACGTTCCCCCTCAGCGACTTCGACGGCACGTTGGTCGGCGTGCTGCAGGCACTGAACAAGAAGCCGGAGTCGGTATCGTTCAGCGACTACGACGAGAACCTGGCGTCGACATTGTCGGCCCAGGCCGGCGTGGCCATCCAGCGGCAGATGCTTCTGGAGGCGTACGCGGTCAAGCAGAAACAGGATCGCGATCTCGAGCTGGCCCGGAAAATTCAGCAGGAGCTGTTGCCGAAGAGCGATCCGTCCGTGGACGGCTTCGATATCGCGGGTTGGAACCGACCGGCCGACGAGACCGGCGGCGACTCTTACGACTTCCACGCCTTATCGGACGATCGACTTCTGCTCACCCTGGCCGACGCCGTCGGCCACGGCATCGGCGCAGCCCTGATCATCGCCCAATGCCGTTCGTTGCTGAGGGCGGTGGTCTCGACCACGTCACACGATCTGCCGGCGACCGTGGCCCAGGTGAACGAGCTGCTCTATCAGGACCTGCTGCCCGAGCAGTTCGTGACGTCGTTTGTCGGTATTCTGGATCCGGCCTCGGCCCAGCTCACGTACGTGTCGGCCGGCCAGGGTCCGCTCCTCGTCTATCGCGCAGCGGAGAAGAATGCCCTCGAGCTGCCCGCCACTTCGCTGCCCATCGCCATCGCTCCCGCCGTGCCGTTCGAGGCCGGTGAACCGATCGCGTTCGCGCCCGGTGACATGCTGGTCCTGGTCACCGACGGGTTCTTCGAATGGTCTCGGCCGGGGGACAAGGGGGATCAGTTCGGCACGAAGCGCCTTATCGAGGTCATTCGCGAGAACGACCAGCTCCCCGCTGCCGAAATCATTCAGCGCCTCTACAGCGCGGTCCACACGTTCGCCGAGGGCTCCGTCCAGGACGACGACCTGACCGCCATCATCGTCAAGCGGCTGTAGCCGTCTCACGTCGGTCCGGCCTTCCCGTGGCTTCAGGTAATGACGTGTTCCGTTCGCCCGATTCCCCTTTCTGAGGGATCCTGCTCGTCCGGCAATTCGCGATTGCATAGGTGCGCTCACGACGGGCGGATGCTGCCGCGCCGTTGTGCACGGTCCGCCCGGAGGTCCTCCACGTGCACGCTGACAAGGCACCGATTTGCTTCCGAAAGGGTCATGCCAGGAAACACGGGGTAGGAGGGCCCTAAAAAAAGCTGTCCTACTAGTAACTGCTTCTCATTGCTACTACTGGATTTAAGCAGGCGATCCGGGTGCATGAACGGAAGAGTGATGCGGTAGCGGCACGGCTCTTGCCAACCCCTGGTTGGACTGTCCCGAGGAACTCATACATCTGCGTGGCACCGGGTCGCGGGATGGCTTGGCCGTGGACCTGGAGAACCGCCACCGCCACCGGATCCGAACCTGGGAGGCACGCGTCCCCGCGAGCGCACCGCATCATCGATGGTGCGTCGGGGGGGGGACGCGGAGCGCACACGAGAGACGGTAAGGAAGGGTGCAGGCCGACGCGGCGCCGGCCTCACGACCCGCCGAACCGAGAGTGATGGGCGCCGCAGACAGGGACCGCCAAGTGCGCCCCTGTCTCCCCATCACTCTGTTTCTTTGTTTCGAAGACCCTCCTGTGGGGGATTGGGAACACGGGTCCGGTTTGAGTACGAAGTCCGCCCGCACCTCCCCGCGCTGTGTCGGGGAACGAGTGTCGCGGAGCCGGCGGGCAACCACCCGAGATGAGCCTGATGAAATCCACATGTCGTTCGTGCCGTGCGGCGTGGCACCGATGTGTGGCGTGGAACCTAGTTGGAGGACCGTGACGTGAAACCTTCGCTGACACCCAAAGACGTTCTCAAGATGGTTGAGGACAAGAACATCGAGCTGATCGACCTGCGATTCCTCGACTTTCCGGGTCTGTGGCAACACTTCACCGTGCCCGCCAAGGAGCTGACGATCGACAGCTTCGAGGACGGGTTCGGTTTCGACGGCTCTTCGATTCGCGGCTGGCAGGCCATCAACGAGTCGGACATGCTCGTGATTCCGGTCTCGACGAGCGCGGTGATCGATGCGTTCACCGAGCATCCGACGCTCTCGCTGATCTGCGACGTGAAGGACCCCATCACGCGGGCCGAGTATTCGCGTGACCCTCGGTCGGTCGGCCGCAAGGCGGTGGCCTACATGAAGTCGCTGGGCATCGCCGACACGGCCTGCTTCGGACCCGAACTCGAGTTCTTCATCTTCGACCGTGTCTTCTACGATCAGGGCGTCAACTACGGTAAGTTTCGCGTCGACTCGGCCGAGGGCGTTTGGCGACGCGGTGACGAGACCGAAGACAACATAGGGAACCAGCTCCGGCTCAAAGAGGGGTACTTCCCCTGCCCACCCATCGACACCATGCACGACATCCGGTCCGAGATGGTGCTCGAATTGCTGAAGGCGGGGATCGACGTCGAAACGCATCACCACGAAGTCGCGAGCGGCGGGCAGGCCGAGATCGACATGCGTTTCGCACCGCTGGTCGCGATGGGCGACCGTGTCATGTACTACAAGCACATCATCAAGAACGTCGCCCGGCGACACGGGAAGGTCGTGACCTTCATGCCCAAGCCGCTGTTCCAGGACAACGGCTCCGGCATGCACGTGCACTTCTCGTTGTGGAAGGGCGACAAGCCGCTGTTTGCCGGCGACAAGTATGCGGGTCTCTCCGAGATCGGGCTCCACGCGTGCGGTGGGTTGCTCAAGCACGCCCGGTCGCTCATCGCGTTCACGAACCCCACGACGAATAGCTTCAAGCGGCTCGTCCCGGGCTATGAAGCACCGGTGAACCTCATCTACTCGCAGCGGAACCGGTCCGCGTCCGTCCGCATTCCGATGTACCAGGACAACCCCAAGACCAAGCGTCTGGAGTTCCGGTGCCCGGACCCGAGCGCCAACCCGTACCTGGCGTTCGCTGCGATGCTCATGGCTGCCCTGGACGGGATCCAGAACAAGATCGACCCGGGCAAGCCGCTCGACAAGGACCTCTACGATCTCTCACCCGAAGAGGCCGCGGAGATCCCCGTGACGCCGGGCTCGCTCGACGAGGCCCTCGACGTGCTCGAGAGGGATCACAGCTTCCTGACCGCCGGGGACGTGTTCACCGCCGACGTGATCGAGAACTGGATCGCCTACAAGCGCGAGAACGAGGTGGATGCCCTGCGGCTGCGCCCGCATCCGTGGGAATTCTGCATGTACTTCGATATCTGACAAGGCGTCTCCGTAACGCCTTGCCGTCGCGCGACTTGTGACGTGGGGCGGTCGTCGGTGGGTAGTCGCGCGCAAGAAACGTGCTGTAAGCGTGGGTCACGCACCGGCGATCGCCTCCCTGAACGGGGTCGCCGCTTTGGTCACGGCATCGCGTGCCGCGCCCGACCTCGCGAGCTGATAATACTGCTCCAAAACCGCAGACGTGGCGTGCCCCGTCACCTCGCGGGCGATCCGCTGGTTGATATCCGCTTCAGCCAAAAAGGTCCCGCACGACTTCCTCAAGCTGTGGGGCGTGCAGGGCCCGACCTCCGCGGCCTTCCGCAACCTGTGCCACTCGCGGTTCACGTAGCCCTGCCTCCAACGATGCCCGACGCGGTAGCCGTCCGTCCGAATGAACACTGGAGCATCACTCAGGCCGACGATTCGCCGACGGCCCTTCAGGCCCCGGAGCATCGTCAAGCCACCATCGTCAAGGTAGGCCATGCGGTCGCGGTGGGCCTTCGTCCCGCGAAGCGTGAGCAGCCCCTTGTCAAAGTCCACGTCTGACCAGTTGAGGGCGAGCAGCTCGCCGGAGCGGGGCCCCGCAGTCGCGCCGATGTAGACGAACACCTTCCATTGCTCGTCGGCCGCCCGGTACAAGGCGAGCAGCTCGGACACCTCCAGTGCCCGCGGCATCTTCCGCTCTGTCGCCGGGAACTCGTAATCCGCCATCGGGTTCGCCGGCAAACGGTACTCGCGTCGCGCCCTTTCGAGCGCACCCTTGAGGTACGCGAGTGATTTCCGCCGCGTCCCGACCTTGATCGGTCGTGCGGGCAACTTCAAGGGCTCGTCGCACTTCCAACATGTCTCGGCGTCTGCGACGTTCGACCAACGGCACGCTGAGCACTTGCGCGCGCCCTGTCGCCGGACCGCGTCGAATTCGTCGATCATCGCCGGCGTGATGGCCGTTACGTCCCTCGGGTTGATGATCATCTTGAACGTGAGGAGCACGCGCTCGACTTCGCGAATCGTGCCCTCTGCGCGCTCCTTCGTCTCGCACCGGTCCAGGACCATGCTCACGAAGTCGTCGTAGTCGGCTGCGATCGGGTCGTTTGACTGACCGGTGCGAAGCTCTGCGCGCTTCCGCTCCAACAGCCGCTTCGCGAGGTGATGATCGGAGCCGACGCCTTCGCATCGCATCCGGCCCGTCGCCGGGTCAATCCACCGGATGGCGTAGGTCTTCCCACGCTTTCGCTTTCGGGTCACGAGCCACA
>CAYMME010000135.1:0-18288 GCA_964391465.1 uncultured Planctomycetales bacterium | reverse complement strand
CGTCCCGCTCGTCGCCGGGCCGCTCGTATACGTGTGAAGCGGCCGGTTGAAAAGCCGTGCCACACTCCGGGCAGCGGTTTCCCGTCAGGCCCGTGAGTTCGTAGCCGCACTCGTGGCAGTAAGGCCGGTTGGACGGGATGGCCCGGTCTACGATCCACGCACCGCTGAAGAACAGGTACAGGCCGAGGAGTAACTCGACGATGCCGGCTCCGCCCGACCCGACTACGTACGAAAGCGGATACCCGGTCTGCTCCAGGAAGATCCCTGCGAGAATGAGTGCACTCTGAACGAGATTCAGGATACCGTCAATCACGAAGTAGACACCGAGGGCCTTCAAGCCAAGTCGGAACGCTGTTTTGTACTTCATGGGCTGTCCCTGCCTTCGTCCGTGCTTGTGGAGATCGTTCGCGCAGATCGCAATGATCCCGCATCGCATCCATACTATCGGCGAACGACCTCAAGGGCACATGTGCGATCGTGGTGCAATCGAACGAAGCCAAGAAGCCCCGGCCTTGTACACTCCGGACAGCACCCGACAGTCCGCACGGCGGACCCTACGGCTCGCCGTGGCGTGCGTGCGCCGGTAGGATGGGGCCATGACCGATGAACGAGGGCATCTTTTCGACCTGACGCGCGAGGAGCTGGCCGGCTGGCTGGCCGAGCGCAATGAGCCGGCTTATCGCGCTCGGCAGATTCTCGAGTGGATCTACCGGCACCGCGCGGGCGCGTTCGACGCAATGTCGTCGCTGTCCAAGCGGTTGCGCGGCGAGTTGGATACACACTTCATCCTATATCAGTCGTGTGTTGCGCAAGAGCACGAGGCATCGGACCGAACGACCAAGCTCCTGCTCCGGTGGCCGGACGACACCACTACCGAGTGCGTGCTCATTCCTGACGGGCCGCGACAGACGGCGTGCATCTCGACGCAGGTGGGGTGTCCGGTCGGTTGCGTTTTCTGCGCTTCGGGAATCGGCGGCCTGGCCCGGAACCTGACGCGGGGGCAGATCGTCGAGCAGGCCATGCGGGTCGCCCGGCACGCCAAGGACGAGAGACTGACCAACGTCGTGTTCATGGGCATCGGCGAACCGCTGGCGAACTACGCCGCGACCGTCGGGGCGCTGGCGATGATCAACGCCGCCGACGGCATGAACATCGGGGCCCGAAAGATCACGATCTCGACGGTCGGGCTGCCGATCCGGATCCGGCAGCTTGCCGACGAGGGCTGGCAGGTCACGCTCGCGCTCTCGCTGCACGCCCCGACCGACGCACTTCGCCGCGAGCTGGTCCCGTGGGCCGAGAACGTCGAGATCAATGAACTGGTCGAGGCCGTGCGGTACTTCTTCGAGCAGACGGGGCGCGAGATCACGCTCGAGTACGTGATGCTCGACGGCGTGAACAACGGACCTGAGCACGCCGACAAGCTCGTCGCCCTCACGCGCCGCATGCGGTGCAACGTCAACCTGATCCGCTACCACCCGGTGGAAGGGCTGCCGTATCGCCGGCCGACGGGTGAGGCGACGCATGCGTTCGTCAGTCGGCTCCGAAAGGCGGGCGTGAATGTCCACGTCCGCAAGAGCCGAGGCCTGGACATCGACGCCGCCTGCGGCCAGTTGCGGCGCAAGGCCGCGGCCGTACACTAGTGTCGCGTCACAGCTTGTTTTGGGTGCCACAGGCAGCTTGCCTGCCCGTGCGCTTGCTGTGGTCAGGCACTGGCGGACAAGCCGCCAGTGGCACCCAACCCGTACTACAAACTCCTTCTACGGAGGACATTCATGTCGCCACTTGAAACAGGTGTATGCACCTGGTCACTGCAAGCGCCGGACATCGCCACGGCGTTGTCTACGATCAAGAACGAGCTGGAGATCAACGTGGCCCAGCTCGGGTTCTTCGACGAGTCGGTTCTGGACGAGGCCGGCGACGACAAGATCCTCGCCACGGTGGAGGCCTCGGGCGTGGAGCTGTCGGGCACCTGTGCGGGCTTCATCGGCGAGGACTACTCGACGATTCAGGCCATCGCCAAGACCGGCGGCTACGTGCCCGACGACACGTTCGACCGTCGCTTCGAGGTCACGGCTCGGATCGCCGAGATCACGCGCAAGCTCGGCGTGAAGCTGTTCACCGTGCACGTCGGATTCGTCCCTGAAGAGAAGGGCGCCGCCTACGACAAGGTGGTTGACCGGCTCAAGCGCATCGCGAACCTGCTCGGTGAGAAGGGCCTCACGCTCACGATGGAGTCGGGGCAGGAGGAGCCGGAGGCGCTGGTCGAGTTCATGGCCGCCGTGGGTGCCCCGAACGTCAAAGCCAACTTCGATCCGGCCAACCTGATTCTCTACGGTGTCGCCAAGCCGCTCGAGGCCGTCGGCGTGCTCCTGGAGCACATTGCCCACGTGCACATGAAGGACGCCACTTGGTCAAAGACGCCGCGGGATAGCTGGGGTGAGGAAGTCGTCCTGGGCACCGGTGAGACCAACATCCCCCTGATCGTGTCGAAGTTGCAGGCCGGCGGCTACACCGGTCCGCTGGTCATCGAGCGGGAGGCGGGCGACACGCGCGTGGACGACATCCGCGAAGGCGCCAACCTGCTGGCCGCACTCGTATCCTGACGGACATCGACGTGTCGACTCAACGTTGTCTCGCGACCATCTCGGTACCGCTTGTGGCGTGCAGTCTGGCGCTCGCGGGCGAGGCTGCGCAGGCCGGCGCGGCGCAGGCGGAATCGGCACCCGCACCGGTCCGCGGCACGGTCGCTGCGGTCGACCAGCGCGAGCTGAGACCTCCGGCCGACGCGAAGATGCGGGCGAAGCTCGATCCCTACAGATTCGAGCGAACCGCGTTCGATTGGCGCATGACGCCGCACAAGCAAACGCAGTGGGGCCGCGTGTGGCTGGTGCAGTTCCCGACGCCGCAGCCGAGCCGGTACGAGGTCAACAACACCGTCTACTGCGAGTACTACCGGGCTCAGACGCCGGACGAGAACCCGCGCCCGGCCGTCGTCGTGCTGCACATTCTCAACGGTGACTTCAAGATCGCCCGGTTGATCTGCAATCAGCTTATGGTACGCGGCGTCCATTCGCTAATGGTCAAGATGGCCTACTACGACGAGCGTCGACCGGCCGTTGCGGAAGAGAAGGAGGGTGACCTGGATTTCTTCCGCGACGGCGTGCTCCAATCGGTAGGAGACGTGCGGCGGGCCCGGGACTGGCTCGCGTCCCGGCCGGAGATCGACGGGCAACGCGTGGGCCTCACCGGCGTGAGCCTGGGCGCGATGGTCGGATCGCTGACCGCCGGCGTCGACGGGAACTTCAAACGCACCGCGTTCGTCCTCGGCGGCGGGGACCTGGCCGCGGTCCTGCTCACCGAGTCGGACGAGACGTCCGACTTTCGTGAGTCGATGCGCGAGCGCGGCATGACTCGTGAGAAAGTCGTCGACAGGGTGCGCGTGATCGATCCGCTGGAATTCGCCGCCCGTGTGCCGACCGGCGGGATCATGATGATCAACATGAAGGACGACGAGATCGTTCCGCGATCGTCGACGATGGCGCTGTGGACCGCACTCGGCAAGCCGCCCATCAGGTGGTACGAAGGCGGGCACTACGCCCCGCTGCCGGTGATCATCGGGGCGCTGCAGCGCGTTGGCGAGCACTTCACGCCGCAACGTTGGCCGGCAACCGCGGGGTTGCTCCCGAAGCAGGCCGGCAGTGGGCCCCGGAGGGGCCAAGGACCGTAGCCGCGGGTGGAGCGAAGCGTAACCCGTGGTTGCCGTGTCGCAGTATTTCTCCGCCCCGACGGGGCGGAGGAACGAAAGCGCGCCGCATCCTCCGCCCCTCACGGGGCGGTGACGGTCGCCGGACGTCGTCATCCAGGGGTTCCGCTTCGCGTCACCCCTGGCTACGTTCTGTTGCCCCTTCGGGGCATGCGTCCGGGTACCAGTGGCGGACAGGCCACGTGACAACGTCTTCGCCATGGAGGTCGTAGCATCATGCCTAGTGTGGCCATCGTCGCAACACTCGACACGAAGGGGTCCGAGGCCCGGTTCTTGAAGGAGCGGCTTGCCGAGGCCGGCGTGGACGGTGTGGTCATCGATGTGGGGATCAAGGGTGAGCCGACGTGCCCGGCCAACATCGGGCGCGACAAGATCGCGACTGCGGCCGGTACGACCATCGCCGAGCTTGTGGCGACCGATGACCGCGGCGCGGCGGTCACCTCGATGGGGCACGGCCTGACCAATGTACTCGTGCCCATGGTCCGTGCCGGACAGGTCCAGGCCGCACTCGGCATCGGCGGCTCGGGCGGCACGTCCATCGCAACCGCGGCGTTTCGCGCCCTGCCGGTGGGCTTCGGCAAGCTCATCGTCTCGACGCTGGCGAGCGGCCAGACGCGACCTTATGTCGGCACGAAGGACATCACCATGATGCACGCGGTGGCCGACATCGAAGGGCTGAACAAGATCTCGATTCCCATTCTGACCAACGCGGCCGCGGCCGCCGCCGGAATGGCCAAGGCCAAACCGCCGGCCACCAACACCAAGCCCCTGATCGGTCTGACCATGTTCGGCGTGACCACGCCGTGTGTGAAGCAGGCCGCCGAAGTGCTGGAGGCAGCCGGTTACGAGACGGTGGTCTTCCACGCCGTCGGCACCGGCGGCCAAGCGTTCGAGACGCTCATCGAAGACGGCTTCTTCGCGGGCGTGCTCGACATCACCACCACCGAGTGGTGTGACGAGCTGGTCGGCGGCATTCTGTCGGCGGGCCCAACCCGACTCGACGCCGCCGCCCGCACCGGCACCCCGCAGGTCGTCAGCGTCGGGGCGACGGACATGGTCAACTTCGGCCCGAAAGAATCGGTGCCGCCGGCGTTCCAGGATCGCAACCTCTACGTGCACAACCCGCAGGTGACGCTCATGCGCACCACGATCGACGAGAATCGCAAGCTCGGGAAGACCCTAGCCGAGAAGTTGAACGCCGCCACCGGCCCCACCGCCCTACTGCTGCCGCTTAGAGGAGTTAGCGCGATCGACGCCGACGGCCAACCCTTCGACGACCCAGAGGCTCGGCAAGCGCTCTTCGATGCAATTCGCGAGAAGCTCGACCGCTCGAAGGTGGAACTCGTTGAACTCGACCACCACATCAACGACGAAGCATTCAGCAAGGCCGCGGCCGAGAAGCTTCTGGCGTATCTCAGCGCATGACCTTGCCATACGAGCCTTGCGCGGATACCGTAGCGTTGCGGCGCGAATGAGAGGGACTCGCACCGCGCGACCAAGTACAGGAGGGCCCGGAGCGGTTCTGTGCCCCATGGCCGTGCCGGCATACCTATTGCCAAAGCACCCATCAACAAGGAGACCGGAAGCATGCGAATCTTGAAGTCTGTCCAGACGTACGCATCAATGAGGGGAAGGGTGAGCCGATCGGTAGCGGGCATCGCGGCGTCCGTGTCCTTCGTGGCAATCGCCATGTTGGCCCCGCCCGCCATGGGCGAGCCGATCACCGCGATCACGATCGATGGCGACTTCAGCGACTGGGCCGCGGTGCCGTCACATTCGGATCCCGACGCAAACGCAGCCGGCACGGTTCTGCACGACGGCATTCCCGACGTGCACGACACCGACCACGATCAGCCGGGCGACGTCCCGGCGGCCAAGGACCATCCCGACGTCGACCTCCTCGAGTTCAAGTTCACGCACGATAGAGACACGTTGTACGCCTACTTCCGGGCCGACGGCGAGATCGGGCGAACGAACCCAAACGGCGGTTCCACCGGCTGCGGCACGACGCGCGCAGGGCGGTACTACGTGATCGTCACGATTGACGTCGACGACGACGACGTGACAGGTTACTGGCTGAACGAGGGCGGCTACTTCCCGACCTCCGCCGGGTACGACATGAACATGGAGATCGAGTTCTACAACGGAGCGTTCAACACCGGCCACTACCTGAATCACGGGGCCCAGAACCAGGCACAGTACGACCAGGCTGAGATCGACCAGTGTGCGGGCGTCCTCGACGTACTGCCCGGCACGTACGACTTGTACACGCAGTGGGTCTGGTGGGATGACGCCACGACCGGGGCGGACTGCAACCTCTCCGGGTATCCCTACATCGACGGCGATGCGAGCATCACCTGGGTCTCGGACAGGGGGCCGGTCTATCAGGGCATCATCGTTCAGGCCCGCTCGAGCGACAATCGCGAGCTGGAGATGGCCGCGCCGTTCCGCGGGTTCATGAAGAACAAGAACGACACCAGCGAGTCGATCATCGAGCTGGGCAAGACTCTGGACATCTCGATCTCGCTGGAAGCAAGCGGCGAGCTGTCCCCCGACTGTGACTGGGCGTCCGACACCGGCGACCCGATCGTCGGGTACGTCCTGGACGGACCGGACGTGCCGGTACCGGGCGCTTCCATCCTCGGGTTGGCTCTGCTGACGGCCGGGGCCGTCGTGATCCGCCGCGCCAGGAAGACGCGACGAGCCGACATAGCGTGAGGCTGGTAGAGCACGCGACCCACCGCGTCACGACGCGGCGGTCAATCCGAACCGCGCCCGTCAGGAAGCGGCCAATCCGAGACGCGTCCGTCAGGAAGCGTGCGACGCCAGCAGAACAGGCGATCGCCGCTCCCTCACGGTCGCGGTTCGGAACGGTGCTGCGTATCTCTGCTCTGTGGGCAGACACAAGCTGAGCGCCTCGCCTACGGACGCAGCTCGTAGCCGAAGCCGTGGCGGGTGATGATGTGGCGCGGTGCCTTGGGGTCGGCCTCGAGCTTCTGCCTGAGGTTGAGGATGTGGAAGTCCACCGCGCGGAGTGTGGCCACGGCGCGATCGTCCCAGACGGCGTCGAGGATGTCTTCGCGGCTGACCACCCGATCATGATGGCGGATGAGGAACACGAGGAGATCGAACTCCTTGCGCGACAGACTGACCTCGGAGCCCGCGCGGAAGACGCGGCGGCGAGTCACGTCGACGGTCACGTCCCCGAGAGCGAATGGTTCCGCCGGGCCCCGTGCCCGCCGCAACAGCGCTTCGATGCGGGCGAGCAGTTCCTTGAGGCCGAACGGCTTGGCCAGGTAGTCGTCCGCCCCGGCGCGGAGGCCTGCAACCTTCTCCTCCTCCTGACCCTTGACGCTCAAGATGAGCACAGGCAGATCCTGCCGGCGTTGCCGCAGCCGACGGAGCACGGACAGGCCGTCCATCTTGGGCAGCATCAGGTCGAGAATGACAAGGTCGTGGGCATCATCGGCAAGCTGTTGCCGCGCCTGCTCGCCGTCGACGGCCAACGCAACTCGATAGCCTTCGAGGCGCAGCTTCTCGCTCACGCCAGCGCGAATGGCGGCGTCGTCTTCGACGAGAAGGATGCGGGCTCGCGTCATGCCGTTCGACCTTGGATCACGTACTGTGGCGTACCACACAGACTGTGTTCTTCTCGAACCGTCCCGATGTACATCGGGATCGCGGCAATGCTTCGTCTTGCCGCGGCCGCACCCTCACGGTCGCGGTTCGGATCAGATACACCTCGCCAACTCTGAGACACTAAGGTAGCGTATGCGCGTCACTCCTTCTTGTGATCCGCCGGCAGCTCCAGCGTGAACGTAGTACCGGCTCCCTCGCGGCTGTCGAGGTGGAGTTCCCCGCCCAGCCTGCGGGCCAGATGCCGGGCGATGGTCAGGCCTAGCCCCGAACCCGGCACGCCGTAGTCGTCGTACCGCAAGCGATGGAACTCCTTGAAGACCTGCTCCCGCTCCGTACGCGGGATGCCCGGGCCGTTGTCGGAAACGGCGATGCGCACGCACCGATCGTGGCGATCGATCGACAGTCGAACGCGGGCGTCCTGCCCTCGTCCGTACTTCAGCGCGTTGTCCAGCAAATTCAGGACGATTCGCTGCACGCACTCGGCGTTTGTGACGGCCACGAGACCATCGGCCTGCCCATCCCCGTCGGACTTCGGGATCGCGACATCGAAAGCGGTCTCCGCTTCCTCGGCGCGGTAGGCGAAGCCGTCAGCCACACGTCGCAGCACGGCGGCGAGGTCCACCGGCTCGACCGGGGCCGGCTCTTCGGCCTGACCGCGCCAGGACAGCCCCAGCACGCCCTCGATGAGGTGGCTCAGCCGCAGGACCTCGGTGTGCAGGAACCGGCCGTACTGGCGTGTCCGCGAGGCGTCGAGCGGGTCTTCCGCCAGCATCTCCGAGAAGATACGGATGGACGTGAGCGGGGTCTTCAGCTCGTGCGTGACGTTGGCTAGAAGCCGGGCTCGCACACGGGCCAGATGCTGGGCGCGCAGCGAGGAGTAGACCAGCACGATCGCCCCACCGATCGTCACGACGAGCAGCGTCACGACCAGTGCGTGGTTGATCGTCCGATGCCGATCCAGCCGCGCGATCTTGGCGGCCATCTGCCGGTCACGCACATGCAGTGTCGCGAGTGCGGCCCCTGCGCGGGCCAGTCGCACGGCGCGACTGGCGACGGCGCGATCCGTCGCGTCCGGGTTGTCGCCCGGCTTGAGCTGCGCTTCGAAGTCCCCCACCGTCAGCGACGGGAGCCCAACCGACTCGCGCACGATGGCGCGAACACCAGGGGCATCCGGGCCGAGAACCGGTTTCGCGAACAGCAAATGACTGTCGTCGAGCACGGCAGTTGCAGACCCAAGGATCTCGGTGTGACGCGCGACCGACGCTTCGAGCGCCCTCCGGCCGACCAGGAGCTGCCGGAGCGATTCATCGTTTGGTGCATGTTGCCGAACAAGGTGGGCCAACAAGGGTGTCGAGACGCTGCGGTGGCGCTGCCGCAAGCGGACTCGAACGGCCTCGGCGAGGTCGGCGTCCGCGCCGTCGGAGAGCCACACGAGACGAGCCCCGGCCAGCATGTCGATGGGCAGGCCGTTGTCCATCCGCGCGGTCCCGGCGTGCTCGAAGAGCGATCGCAGAACGGCCGTCGCAAGCGGCCGGTCGCCGGCGGCCGCGGCGGCTCGGGCGATGCGGAGTTGAAGTCGAGCTCGCAGCACGGGTGACTGCACGCGCGGCAGGTAGAACGCATAGGCATCGATGGCCTGGTTCGGATCGTTTCGTTGGAACTCGTAGCTCTCGCCACCGCGCACCGAGAGCGCATAGAACCGAAGCTCCTCCGTGCCGGAGGCGGTAGCGTCCGGGGGCGGCATGCGGGTGTAGCGAATCTCGCCGCCGCGCGTGTCGAACCCGACGGCGTCGACGTGACGCTGTTCGCGCTGCGACTCGTCGGCCGGAGCGAGGGCTCGGACCACGCGCGCCCGGGCGCGTAGAGCCGCGACGCGCAGCGCCGTCTCGATGCGCTTCTGGAACGTGTCGGCCTCCTCGTCGAGCCGCGCGCGGTAGTGGCGGAGCGTCTCCCGGCGCTCCTGCTCGACGAGACGGAACGCAAGTACGCCCAGCACGCCGCCGGGCACGAGAATCAGCAGCAGATAGACGATGAACGCGCGGGTCATTGCTTCACAGGCATCTCCCAGTGTGTTGTCTCAGCCGGACGGCTGTTTCGCCCCGCTGCGCACCTGCAATTCCGAGCCCCGAGCGCAAGCGAGCGGATCCGAAACGGTCCGGGATGGACCCCGCGCTTGCGCTTGGGGCGCGGATTGATGACGACACCGTCAACATTGAAACACAGCACTTCTCACTTCGGCCGGGTCGACGGCTGCGTCGTTGCGGCCCCGCGCCGCGCCGCCCGCAGCGTTTCGAGGTCATCGAGGAGCTGCCGCCATTCCTGCTGCTCCTCCAGCCGGCTGCGGATTTCGCGCATGGCCTCGCGAGCCTCGCCGCGCACGCGGGGGTCCGGATCGCCCAGCAGCCTGGCTAGCGGTTCGAGGCTCTCGGGCACGGCCAACGCACCGAGAATGTCGATGACGGCAAGCCGATGGGACCGCCGGTCCGGGTCGTCCAACATCTCGATCAGAGCCGGGGCCAGTTCGACCAAGCCACGGCGTTTCACCCGCTCCAGCGCCTCGCCACGGACCGCCGCGCTCGAATCCGCCAGGTGCCTCCTGAGCACCTCCCGAAAGTCGGGGCGTTCGTGCGGGTAGTGCTCAACCGCCCAGGCACGGACCTTCTCGCTGCTGCTCTCGAGAGCGGCCCGAACGATCGCCGTCTGCTGCTCGGCCGGGCGGCCCTGGATCCAACTCGACATCTTAGACATCTTCGATCTCGTCGTCCGCTTGCCCTCCCGTGTCCTCACCGGAGTCACGAAGCAGTCGCGCAGCGGATCATCACTGCGAAGGAAGTCGGGCCAGTCGAACCAATCGACCGCGCCGTCGCCTGCGCTCGTTACGGCATCGCGCCGCACTTCGAGAGGGACGCCCGTATCGGTCGCGATCTGACGCAGAAACGCGAGTCCTTCGGGCAAATCCCGGAGAGGTCGGGCTCTGTTCGGGTTCAGGGCCCGGAAGACCGCCACGCGGGCCGCACTTGTCGTGACTGCGGGAAGCTGCTCGGAGATCACGGTCGCGATCCGATTCCAGGGCAACGGCTCGATCAGGAAATCGACAAGCGGAACGGCCGCGTCGTCGCGGATCAGGGGTAGCGTGTGGGCCAACAGACTGAGTCGTGCCTCCTCCGGTGCGGAGGCGAGCAACAGCTTCATGATGTGCTCATCGAGGACCGCGACCTCGGCCGTTGAGGGAAGTTTCCAGTAGTAGTACCTGCGGGCCCCAGGATGAGAGCCTGCCGTCCGCCAAGATCGCGACGAGCCGCGAGTCCAGGTGCACTGCCGCCGGCCAGCGTCCGAATCTGCGGGCGTGAACCAGGTCCAGACTTCAATGCTTCCGAATGTGGAGACGCCGGCCAGCGGAGACCGGAAGTAGCTCGCGGGCAGGATGGCGCCGGCGTGTCGCTGGAAGTCGGCGAGGAACGCATTGGCCACCATCGGTCCGGTGTCCGGCCGCGTCGCGAGACGTTGAAGCATCGTGTACAGGGCGAACTCGCGCAGGCGCAGATCGTTTGCGTCGAGCGCGAGCTTCTCGAGTTGGGGAAGGACATCCGGACCGATGCCCGCAGGGGCCAGCGAGAGGGCTTCGAGCGCGAACAAGACGGATACGGGATCGTCGTGGTCGAGCAACTTGGCCATCGCGTTGGCGCACACGTCGGACGGGCTCCACGTGGCGTCCGCGCTACGGTCGTGAGGACTGCGGTAGTCAGTTGCCTCTTGTTCGCGGGCTCTGAGGAGTTCGACGTAGCTGTCGACCGCGGCGTCGTTGCGTTCGGCTAGCCACCCTAGCTCTACGGCCAATCGGGCCGCTCGGAGAACGGGCGCCCACGCCGTGGCCGCGGTCGCACGTCCTTGCTCGATGTATGTGCGGCGGAAGTGCCCACGGATGGACTCCGCGCAGTCTGCGGCAATTGGGATGAGCACCTCGTACGCTTGTCGTTCCTCCAACGCGGCCCAGATGGGATCGGGGGGCCTGGATGATGAGCGAGTCCTCCGGGCGGGCCGCGCGCCCGGCTGCGGTCTCGGCTGGCTGGCGATCACGGCGGCGAGATGGTCGGCGGTCACTCGGTCGGGGGCCTTCTCGAGAAGGACGTCGCAGTAGCCTTGCTTCTCCTGAGGGGAGGACGCCGGATCGAGCACGCGGGCCGCGAGGGCCTCCGCCGCCGCAGGGTTGTGCTCGATCAGGGCGGTCATCACCTTTCCGATGCTCTTGAGATTGTGACGGCGATCGTCGGCCGCGGCCGCGAGGAAGGCTGAGAGGTGCCGGACTTGCAGAGCCTCGGGGGCGTCGCGCGCCAGCCTCCAGAAGTACGTCCACCGCAGATCCTCTGAATCCGTATCGACGAGAAGTTCGGCCAGGGCGGCACTTGCGGTGGGACCGTAGCCGATGATCCGCTCCAAGAGGCCGTCGCGGTCGAGCCACCGTCCCTCCGACTGGATTCGGCGCAGCTTCCGGCCCACATCACGCATGTCGCCGGCCCAGAGGAGGAGTTGGTCACGCAATGTACCGTTGGCCGGATCGTCCGGGATCTTGGCCAGCACTGCGAGCAGTCTCTGTCGTTCCTCCTCGTGCAGCGCAGGGACGGACCTGGCGAAATCCGACAGGACCGACTCCGCCGCTGCGTGTTGATCGAGGCGCTGGCCGGCCACAAAGAACACATCGAGACGGTCGTAGCGTCCGGCGTGCAGGAGGATTCCGGCGAGACGGTAACGGTGCTCCTGGTCGCGCGAGATCTGGAGGACTCGCTCGACGACCGGGACGGCCAGTGTGCCGAGGGCGACGAGCTGGCCTTGGGCTCGCTTCCGCGCGTCGCTGTCCGGATCGACCAGGTCCATGGCCAGATCGAAGACGCGGGCTTGGATCTCGGGGTTGCGTTCGAGTTCGCTGAGCCAGTCGAAGTCGGGGTTCTCGGCCTGGCCGGTTCGCAGTTCTCGCAGGAAGCTCCTGGCCTGGCGCACGAGGTCGCGCTCTCCGGGGTGGTGTTCGATGAGGTTGCTGAGGAGTTGCTCGGCGGCCTTGAGCTCGCCGCGTTTGCGGTGGCACCGGGCCGTGTAGAGCATGGCCCGGGCCCGGGTGGTCGGGGGTGCGTTCTCGTCGGCCTGGATGGCGCGGTAGACGGCGAGGGCCTGGTCGAGGTCGCCGGTGGAGACCTCCAGCAGTTGGGCCTGGAGCAGACGGTCCTCGGGGCCTGCACTTGGCGCGGCGGGTGCAGAGGCCGTGGCCGGCGGGGCTTGGGCCGACGTGGACGAGACGCCTACGAGGCAGCAGAGAACGGAAATCGCGACCGGTTGCATGGGGCACCTCCCGGGCAGGAGTGAGGCGGTGGATCGATTGTACCGACGAAGCATACTCACATAAAGAGCGTACCACCGAGATGTTTGATTCCTGCTAGATTGCTCCGAGAATCCGGCTTGTTCTTCGGATTTGTTGCCCCACTTGGGTGCCCCATCCTTCGCGGCAGTTTGCGAAGGGTGGGGGACGGATGAGGCGGCATGCGCTGTAGCGGCCGGCGCCCCGCCGGCCGGACGGCCTGCGAGGCGCAGGCCGCTACAGGCCTCGGCAACTGAGACGGTGCCCGCACACATCGTACGCATCATCGGTGGCGCAAATGGGCCGCTTCCTCATCCGATCCCGATGTACATCGGGATCGGGACGGTTCGGAACGTGCAGAAGCGCGCCGATGCTGTCGCGCTCTGAGTCGAGGACGCTGGTCTCGCTTCCATTCCCGACCGTGCGCAAGTACCCTCGGGCAGAGCACTGGAACCAAGGTTCCACCATGCGAGGCGCTTGCCCATGGCTTGTACACCGCGAAGAGCTGTCTGGTTGCTGCCCCTGTTTGTGCTGAGTGCCGGGGCGCTTTCGTCCGCAGTCGGGCAGGCGCCCACGGACCTGCGGTTCGATTTCGAGACCGGTGACCTACAAGGGTGGACCATTGTCGAAGGACGGTTCGACAAGCTCGTTTGCGATCGCGAGACGTTCCACAACCAGCCCGCGGTCAAGTACAACAAGCAGGGGAAGTACTATCTGACGACGCTCGAGCGCGCGAACGGGCAGGCTCACGATGCAATGACGGGGGTGATCGAGTCGCCCGTGTTCGAGCTGACCGGTGCGAGCGTCTCGTTCCTCGTCGGCGGCGGTGCTCATCGCAACACCTACGTCGCTCTCTGCACGCTTGACGGCAAGGAGCACCTGCGGGCCCACGGGAAGAACACCGAGGTCATGCAGCCGGTCACCTGGGACGCCGCCAAGCTCGTCGGCCGGAAGGTCCTCGTACGGATCGCGGACCACCACCGCGGCAGTTGGGGGCATATCACGTTCGACGACCTCCGCGCCGCCGGCCGCGTCGACGATGAGGCGACTCGGGCCCGCGCCGTGACGAGGCAACTGGCCCCCTTGCGCGTCGCGGCCGCACCGTTGCGGCAAGCCATCCGCGATCTCGCGGAGAGCTTCTCGGATTCGTACCCCGACGGGAAGGCGTTCCTCGACCGACTAGTCGACATCAGGCGCCGAACCGAGAGCCCGACCGGGCAGGACTTGCGCAAACTGAAAGCCGAGTTCGAGGCGCTGCGGCGCGAGGCCCTTCTGGCCAACCCTCTCCTTCGTCGACACCCGATCCTGTTCGTCGTTCGCCACCAGTACAAGCCCGACCACCACGCCACGGCCACGATGTTCCAGAACGGCGAGATCAATACGAACAGCTTTCAGGGCGGCGGGGCGATCAAGACCATCGACTTCGCCCACGGCGGCAAGGTCACGACATTGCTTGCCGTGCCGGACGGCGTGGCCCGCGACCCCGAGCTGAGCTTCGACGGGCGGAAGATCCTGTTCGCCATGCGGAAGAACAAGGCCGACGACTACCACGTCTTCGAGATCGGCGTCGACGGTACCGGCCTGCGGCAACTGACGTTCGGCTCGCAGCTCGCCGACATCGATCCGATCTACGTGCCCGATGGGAGCATCGTCTTCAGCTCGACCCGCGAGCCCAAGGTGTGTCAGTGCAACCGACACGTCATGGCCAACCTGTTCCGCATGGATGCGGACGGGGGCAACGTGCATCAGATCGGCCGGAACGCGCTGTTCGAGGGGCATTCGTTCTTGATGCCCGACGGCACGATCCTGTACGACCGATGGGAGTACGTCGACAAGCACTTCGGTCCGGCGTTCGGCCTGTGGACGGTCAATCCGGACGGCACGAACCACGCCGTGTACTACGGCAACCACGCCTGGGCACCCGGCGCGATCGTCGACGCCCGGATCATCCCCGGCACGCACAACTTCGTGGCCACGTTCGGCTCATGCCATGATCGTCCATGGGGTGCGATTGCTGTGGTGGACCGCACCCGCGGACTGGACGGACTTGCCCCGCTGGTCAAGACGTGGCCGGACGACATCCGGTCGTATCTCGCGAACTCGCGGGACTATCGCGGCGGGAAGGGACGCGGCCATCCGGTGGGCGGGCAGATCGACAGCTTCAAGCGGCTCAAGCAGAAGTACGAAGACCCCTACCCGCTGTCGGACAAGTACTTCCTTTGTTCGCGCACGATTGCCGGCGAGCGCACGGGGCTCTTCCTGCTCGACATCTTCGGCAACGAGATCATGCTGCACACTGAGGGGCCGGGTTGTTACGACCCGATGCCGGTCGCGCCTCGGCCGCGGCCTGCTGTCATCCCTCCTCGTGTGGATCTGGCGAAGGATGAGGGACTCGCCTACGTGCTCGACGTGTACACCGGCGCGGGCATGGAGCGCGTGCCCCGCGGGACGGTCAAGTGGCTGCGGGTCGTCGAGGCACCGCCCAAGCTGTTCTGGACGCGTACGTATTGGAACATCGACGCAACCCAGGCCCCGGCCATGAACTGGAACAGCACGAACAACAAGCGCATTCTCGGCAAGGTGCCGGTCGAGCCCGACGGCTCGGCGTACTTCGCGGTGCCCGCCGACAAGTTCGTCTTCTTCCAGTTGCTCGACGAAGACGAAATGATGATCCATAGCATGCGCAGCGGCACAATGGTCCGTCCCGGCGAGACGATCGGTTGCGTCGGCTGCCACGAGAGCCGTCGGACCACGGCGCCCAACCGCCCCACGGGGTTGGCGATGCGACGACCGGCCAGCCGGATCGAGCCGTGGTACGGGCCGCCGCGCGACTTCAACTACCTCGCCGAAGTCCAACCCGTCTTCGACAAGCACTGCGTGAGCTGCCACGACTACGGCAAGCCCGACGGGAAGGCGATCAATCTGGCCGGCGACCTGGGCTTGGTGTTCAACACGTCATACCTCGAACTGCGGCGCCGATCGGCGTTGCGATGGTTCCCCGATCCGTCCGACGCCAAGAAGATCCTGGTCAAGGCGGTCGACGACGGGCCGCCCGAGGTTCTGCCGCCCTACGCCTGGGGCTCGCACCGCAGCCGGCTCGTGGACGCCATTCGCGACGAGCACTATGACGTGAAGCTCGACAAGGAGAGCTTCGATCGCATCGTCACCTGGATTGACATCAACGCGCCTTACTACGGGTCGTACGCCAGCGCGTATCCCGGCAACCCGTTCGGCCGGTCGCCGCTGAGCGCGGCCGAGTTGAAGCGTCTCACCGAGTTGACCGACGTGCGGGTCGGCGAGCAGGCCACGCACATGCAGGGGGCGCCGATCAATCTGACCCGGCCCGAGCTCAGTCGCGCCCTTGCCGGATTCGAGAACCCCGACGATCCGAAACGCGGCGAGGCGTTGGCTATCATCCGCACCGGGAAGGCCCGACTCGTCGAGCAACCGCGGATGGACATGCCGGGCGCCCGCCTGGTGGGGATCGAGCGCGACCGACAGCGGAAGCACGACCTGCGCCGGGAGGCGGAAGCAGACGCGCGCCGGGCGCTGGACGCCACGAGAACGCCATGAACATCATCGAACAGAACGCGTGGATCGCGATGAAACGCGACGACCTCGACGGGTTCCCGCGATTCCCGTTGCCCGACGGGTACGCGGTACGCTGGTACCAGCCCGGCGACGAGGAGGCGTGGCGGGCAATCCACGTGGTTGCGGATCAGTACAACACGTTCACCCCTGATGTGTTCGCCGAGCAGTTCGGGACGGATGGTGAGCGGCTCGCCCAACGGCAGTGTTACCTTGTGGATCCTTCCGGCGCGATGGTCGGTACGGCCTCGGGCTGGCATGGCGACGCGGAATGGGGCGAGTCTTGCGGCCGCATTCATTGGGTGGCGATTGTGCCGGAGCATCAGGGTCGGGGGCTGGCCAAACCGCTGATGTCGATCGTCTGCGAACGGCTGTGGGACCTGGGCCATCGCAGCGCCTTTCTAACCAGTTCGACGGCCCGGTTGGCGGCCATCAACCTCTACCTGCGGTTCGGGTTTCGGCCGGGGGTTCGCAACCGGGAAGACCACGATGTGTGGCGGCAACTGCAACCTCAGGTCAAATACCCATTCGACCTGATCCCACCGAACAGTTGACCACCAGCTCTCAGGAGTAAATGAGCATGAACAGGATGCCACTCAGTGCGTACTTGTCCTCTGTCTGTCTGATTGCCTGTGGTGTTGGCGCGAACACTGGGAGTGAGGCTCTTGCCGACCAGGAGCACAATGCCTGGCGTGCAGAGTTCCTCGAGCCGCCGATGGATTGCCGTCCGCACACGCGCTGGTGGTGGCCGGGCAGCGCGGTCACGAAGGAGGAGATCACCTGGCAACTGGAGCAGATGCACGACAAGGGCATGGGCGGCGTCGAGCAGATCTCCATGGGGCCGGTCTACGAGAAGGGCAGCATCGAGTACCTATCCGACGCCTGCATCGACATGCTCCGGCACACGGTGACGACGGCCAAACGACTGGGGATGAACGTCTCGCTGAACTTCGGCGGGCCGGGGTGGATCATCGGCGGCGCGTGGGTGCCGGAAGAGGACCGCAGCAAGAATCTGGTTCCGACATTCGTCGACGTGGACGGTCCGCAGCGGTTCGCGAAACCGCTGCCGATCAAGCTGCGCCGGCCGCGGCGGAGTTGGGAGCATCCGACGCCGGACTTGGGCGAGGCCGACACGCTCATCGCGGTCGTCGCGGGTCGGCTGGTCGACGGGCGCATCGACGAGCCGTCGCTGACGGTGCTCACCGACCGCGTGGACGGGCGTCGCCTGCAATGGGACGTGCCCGAGGGTCGGTGGCGTGTCATGGCCTTCTGGTTGAAGTACACAGGGCACGGAGACGCCGTCGACCACTTCAACCAGGCGGCGATGCGCCGGTATTGCGAGGACATCGGCGGGAAGTTTCGCGACGCCTTCGGGGAGGAGTTCGGCCGGACGGTCGATTCGTTCTTCTGCGACAGCTTCGAGGTCACGCTGGTGCCGGACGGCATCTACTGGTCGACCGGCCTGATGGAAGCGTTTCGCAAACACGCCGGGTACGACCTGACACGCTATCTGCCAGCCATCTGGTGGGACGTGGGTCCGCTCACCCCGAAGGTCCGCTACGATGTGAATGCATTCCTGCACGAGGTCGGCCTCGACGCGTTCTTCGGCACGTTTCTTGACTGGTGCGAGGCCAACGGCGCGCGGGGACGCATCCAGAGTTACGGCTTCACGACCGACAACATCGAGGCTTCCGGCGTGACGCACATCCCGGAGATGGAGATCACGGCCGGGGAGAAGGACGCGGTGCCGTGGTTCGACACGCGCATCGGACCGAAGAAGTACGTCTCTTCCGGAGCGCACCTGTACGGCCGGAACGTCGTCACGACCGAAGCGTATACCTTCCTGCATTGGCAACCCTATCGAGCGACCCTGGAGGAGCTCAAGATCGCCAGCGACGTCTTCTTCCGCACCGGGGCCAACAAGATCTACAACCACGGTTACCAGTATCTG
>CAYMME010000134.1:0-18289 GCA_964391465.1 uncultured Planctomycetales bacterium | reverse complement strand
ATCTGGGGCGGCCCCGAGAAGCGTCGAGCGGCCCACATGTTCTTCATCTACACCATGGCGGGCAGCATGCTGACGTTCGCCGGTGTGCTGTACCTGGCCTGGCGTGCCTCCCAGCAGGTAGAGATCGAGGCGTTCACGTTCGCGCTCGACGAGCTCTACAAACTGGCAGACCCGGATTTGGTCAGCGATCCGCTGACGGCAACCGAGCAGTGGTGGCTGTTCCTGGCCCTGTTCGCAGGGTTCGCGATCAAGGTGCCGCTGTTCCCGTTCCACACGTGGCTTCCGCTGGCCCACACCGAGGCCCCGACCGCAGGCAGTGTGATCCTGGCCGGGGTGCTGCTCAAGCTGGGAACGTACGGGCTGCTGCGGTTCAACGTGCCGATGCTGCCGGATGCAACGCTCGCCCTGGCCCCGTTCATGGCCACGCTGGCGATTGTCGGGATCATCTACGGCGCACTGGTGGCGTGGGTACAGGAAGACGTCAAGAAGCTCGTCGCCTACTCGTCGGTGTCGCACCTTGGGTTCTGCGTGCTCGGTATGTTCTCACTGACCGAAGCCGGACTGCGCGGC
Source organism: uncultured Planctomycetales bacterium (assembly GCA_964391465.1). Lineage (GTDB taxonomy): Bacteria > Planctomycetota > Phycisphaerae > UBA1845 > CAYMME01 > CAYMME01. The sequence continues at coordinate 17,719 of CAYMME010000134.1, read as the reverse complement.
TCGCTTTTGTACATGATCAACCACGGGCTCTCGACCGGCGCGTTGTTCCTCGTCGTGGGCATGGTCTACGAGCGCTACCACACGCGTTCGGTCCACAAGATCGGCGGCTTGGCCCGCAAGATGCCGATCATGGCCTTCTTCCTGATCGTCTTCACGCTGTCGAGCATCGGGCTGCCGGGGCTCAACGGTTTCGTCGCCGAGTTCCTGGTCCTGGTCGGCACGTTCGCGTCGGACCAGGACGGCGGGCCGCTGGGTTGGCAGTACGCGGCGTTCGCGGCGCTGGGGATCATCCTCTCGGCGGTGTACATGTTGTGGATGTGCCAGCGAGTGCTGTTCGGACCTCTGAACGAGCCGGCCAATACACCGGACACGTCAACCGGGCTCTCGCAAGACCTGAACCGGCGCGAGGTGGCGGTGCTCACGCCGATCGCGGTGCTGTGCCTGGTAATCGGCGTCTTTCCGAACCTGATGCTCGACCCGATGGGCGACGACTTGCGGACGGCGGTGCTTGAGAAGGTGCTCCCACCGAGTGGACCAGCGACAGCCCACGACGATCCGAGCTCCAAGCGCAAGCGCGGGGTCCATGATTCGATCGCTGACGACACGCCTCATGACTTGAACGCCCGGAGGCAACACCGGCAGGCACGGTCCTTGGAAACCGTGGATGACACGTCGGCATGCTCCGGCACCAAACATGGCGGCGCCGCTCCTTACGGCGCGGCTTGGCCATGGCACCCACGGAACGATGGACCCGTCGCTTGCGCTCGGGGCTCGGATTTGGGAACCGACGGCTGATGGATGCTTCGATCACACAACTGCTGGGCCCGGAGATGATTCTCGTGGCGACGGCGTGCGTGTCGCTACTGCTCGGGCTCGGCCGGCGCGGAGCTGCCGTGGTCGCGACCGGTGTCCCGGCGATTGGTGCCGTGGCCGTCGCCCTGGTTCTCTCGTTCCCCCGAGAGTCGTCCAACGAGCTGTTGGTCGGGTATCACTTGCGGATCGACGGGCTGGTGCACACGACGCGTGTGGTGGTCTACTTCGTCGGCCTCCTGATCCTGCTCGTCAACGTGCATCTACCCAGCCGCAGCGAGTGCGGGGAATTCCACGCGATGATCCTGCTGTCGCTGGCCGGCGTGCCGCTGGTGGCCGCAGCCAATGACCTGGTCCTGTTCTTCTTTGCGTTCGAGTTGGTAAGCGTACCGACCTACGTGCTGGTCGGGGCCAGTTCGAGCGACGCCCGGGCCCAGGAAGCGGGCGTGAAGTACTTCTTCCTCGGCGCCCTGTCGGCGGCGCTGATGGTCTATGGGCTCAGCTTCCTCTACGGCGCTACCGGCTCCACCGCGTTGGTCGAGTTCTCAAGCGACGGTTCCCTGGCCCCCCTGGCGGTCATGGGGCTGGTGCTCGCTCTCGCGGGGGTGGCGTTCAAGATGGCGGCGGTGCCGTTCCACTTCTACGCAGCCGACGTGTACCAGGGCGCGGCCTCGCCGGTTACGGGGTTGCTCGGGTTCGTCCCGAAGATTGCCGGCGTCGTGGCTCTGGCCAGGTTGCTCTGGCTGGTCGGGTGGCCCCTGGCGGCGAGCCCAACCCTCTTCTGGACCATCTGGATTCTTGCCGCCGCGACGATGATCGTGGGCAACGTGCTTGCCCTGCTTCAGAGCAATGTGAAGCGAATCCTGGCCTACTCGAGCGTCGGGCACTCGGGGTACTTGCTGGTGGCCCTTCTGGTGGGCGTGTCGTCGGAGGGTGCCGGAGCGATGCACAACGGTGTCGCGGCGGCGATCTTCTACATCGGCGTGTACGGCGTGATGAACCTCGGGGCGTTCGCCGTGCTGGCGTACCTGGCGAACCGCGGCAAGCCGATCGAGACGTTGGACGAGTTGGCCGGGCTGTCGCGCTCGTATCCGCTGGCAGCGCTGGCGATGGCCGTGTGTCTGTTCTCACTCATGGGGATGCCGCCGACGGCCGGGTTCCTCGGCAAGGTGTTCATCTTCTCGTCGGCGCTGACCGCGGGCGATTCGGCGCTCGTGGCGCTGGCTATCATCGGCCTGCTCACCTCCGCCGTGGGGGCGGCGTACTACCTGCGAGTGATTGCCGCGTGCTACCTCCGCACGCCGACAGTGCCGCTGAAGTCGCGGCCCAGCGCGACGCTCGAGACGGCCATCGCGGTGTGCGCAACGTTGATGCTGTTGCTGGGCGTCTTGCCAGACGGCCTCGTCAAACTGAGCCAGTTCGCCACGGGCGGAATGCAGCGGAACGTCGTTGTGATGGAGCCTGTCGCGGACGCACCGATGCCGACGCTGGAGACGGCGGAGACGGTTCGAGAAGCGGACGTCGTAGCTCAGGCGGAAGCGTTGCACTGACCGCCTGCCGGCGGTGCCGGCAGGTTCACGCTCCCTGACGGTCGCGTCTCGGTTCGGGCGCGCATCCTTTTGCGGCAATCAACCTTCTGATGTCGTTCAGTTGGCTACTCGACGCGTAGGCGGGCGAATTGGCGTTTTCCTCGCTGGAGGACGTCGCCGTCGTTGATCTCTAGCGCGGCTTTGGGGTCGCTGACGGATTCGCCGTTCAGTCGCAAGCCGCCTTGGGTGATCAGTCGCTTCGCTTCACCATTCGTGGCAGCGAAACCGCAGTGAACCATGAGGCGCACGGCCGGGACCTTCCCCTCGATCTTCAGGCTGCCGTCCACCGTCACGTCCGGCATGTCGTCGGGCAGGCCCGCCCCGCCGGGTTTGTGGATGGCGTCGAACTCGCGGGTCGCGGCTTCTGCCGCTTCGCGGTCGTGGTATTGCTCCACGATGTCCTTGCCCAGAGTGGTCTTGGCCTCGCGCGGATGCGTCTTGGCTGCGTCGGTCAGCGTGCGGATCTCGCTCTCGGGACGCGACGTGAGCAACTCGTAGTAGTTGCGCATCAGTTCGTCGGGGATGCTCATCGTGCGACTGAACATCTCGAGCGGCTCGGCGGTGACGGCGATGGCGTTGCCGAGCGACTTGCTCATCTTCTCCGTGCCGTCCGTGCCGACGAGGATGGGCATGATCACCACGATCTGCGGCCTCTGCCCGGCGTCGCGTTGGAGCTCACGACCGACGAGATTGTTGAACGTCTGGTCGGTGCCGCCGAGTTCGACGTCGGAGCGGATGGCAACGCTGTCGTGGCCCTGCATGAGCGGGTAGAGAAACTCGTGAATGTAGATCTCAATCCCGGCCTTGTACCGCTTCGCGAACGTGTCCCGCTCGAGCATCCGGGCGACGGTCATCTGGCTGGTGAGCTTGAGCAGGTCGACGAGGTTCAGGCCGGCCAGCCACTCGCTGTTGCGGCGGATCTCGAGGGCGTCGTTGCCGGTCTTGAGGATCTTGCCGGCCTGGTCGAGGTAGGTGCGGGCATTCTCGGCGGCCTCGTCGTCCGAGAGCATCGGGCGGGTCTTGCTCCGGCCCGACGGGTCGCCCACCATCGCCGTGTAGTCCCCGATGATGAGCACCGCCTTGTGCCCGAAATCCTGAAACTGCCGCATCTTGCGTAGCACGACGGAGTGCCCCAGATGGATGTCGGGGGCGGTCGGATCCATCCCCAGCTTGACTCGTAACGGGCGGTCGGCCTCGCGAGAGTCGGCGAGCCGCTTGCGCAGCTCAGCCTCGGAGTAGATGTGGTCGCAGCCGCGCGTCAGCACGGCCATCTGTTCGTCAACGGACGGAAACGCCATTCCCATCACCGGTTTCGGGGGCCATCGAGGTCGCAGCCGCACTCTATGGATCGGGGGGGCGGAAATCAAGCGGACCGGCACGTGCGGTGGCCAGGGCCCTTTCCGATTGTGGTTTGGGAGCGAGACTCGCGTGTGGCTGCGCTCGGCGCACCACACGACCGCAACAAGCCAGCCGGCACGGATTGGCCGCCTGACAAATGAGCGTGACCCGGGATGCACTGCGGGTCGCGGACCGGACACTGGAGGTTCTGCCGCAATGAGGACTGCACTGATCGGTTTGATGCTCGGCGTGAGCCCGATGGTCGCCGCTGCCGGCGAGCCACTGTACGACTCGTACGTCGAGGCCCGCTCGTGTTCGGTCTTCGCGGGAGCGTGCCACTACAACCGTGAGTTCGGCACGGAGGGTCGCAAGGCGACGCTGGCCTTCTCGTTCGAGCAGGGCAAGCACGATGGCGTGCCCCTGGACGGCGTCAAGGCCGTGGCCGTCGTCACGGCGGATCGGAACCTGGACCTCAAAGAGGCGCGACGCAAGTCCGTCCTGTACGTCGATGCGGCGGCCACGGACGCACAATGTCGTGCGGTCGCCGATGCCCTCGCGTCGAAGTGCGCCAAACTGCTCGGAACCGTAGTAGCAACGAAAGTGGTGCCCATCTCCTTCGAGCGCAGCGAGGCTGGCTTCGTCGTCGAGGCCGGTGAGGCCGTCACGCTCGAAGTCGAGGCGGTACCCGGGCGGCCCTGCTGCAACATGCCCTGGAAAGTCCTGTACAAGCCCTTGGTCGAGCTGTCCGATCGTCTCGTCGGCAACACCGTCGAGACCCGCGTGACCGAGGAAGCCCTCTCCGCCAAGTGGGTGCGTACGGAGGAAGCCAGTTCGTTCTACGGGCGATTCAAGCTCGGTGAGACAACGCCACGCCTGGCCGCGAAATAACCCGTCGCCGGAGTCGTCCGGCGACACAATGAGACCCCTGCGCGACCGGACCGTCCGACCAACGGGCGGTCCGTTTCATTGCGCGGGGGGGGGCATCCGTCGCGGTTGTTCGCGACGGGTGGGGGACGGACATCTCGTCATGCGCTTCAATCTCGTGTCCGGTGATCCGTTTCTTTGCGCGAGACCAGCGCGTTACCATGACGCGCGATGTCGGTTGAACCGGAAGCACACAAGCTCGACGACACCGCAGAACAGGGCGACGCGCTGTTCTGTCCGCAATGCGACTACGACCTCACGGGGCTGACCGAGAACCGCTGCCCCGAGTGCGGCGAAGCGTTCGAGCCAGCCGTTCTGAAGTACCTGGCCGGACATCAGCCCGCCCCGGCCGTCCCCTGGGACGAGGAGGAGGGCCTCGGAGGATTCCTCAATACGTGGTGGTTCGCTCTGACCGAACCGACGAAGCTGGCGGCCACATTCCCCGGGCGCCACGTGCCGGAGCACGCCACCGCGTACTCTGCCATGGCGTTTATCGTAGCCGTAGGCATGTTCCTGGGCGCCGCGGCTCTGCTGGTATTGGCGGACGGTCCGATTCCAGGCGGAGAGGCAATCATTGGCGTTTTCGTTGTCGCGGCGGGGGCGGTGTTCGGCTTCTGGATCTGCGAGTTGATGCTGGCCGGCACCCTCACGCTCATCGTCAAGCCACGGTGCGTCCATGACCGGAGCCTGCGCTTCCATTGCTGGCGGGGCCTCACCCACTACACGAGCGGTTTCGCGATCCTCACCGGCGCCTGGGCCGGTGCCGCGATGCTCGGTACGCTTCTGGTGGAATCCGACAACCTCGACCCGAACGAGTTCCTCGTCCTGATGTGGGGTAGCCTCGCCGTCGTCTTCGGCTGGTGGGTGATCGCGTGGTGGCTGATCATCGCTGCCCGCGGCCGTCCAGGCGAGCCGAAGGTGCTCGCTTGCATCCTCGTGCCGATCGTTGGTGTGACCGCCACGGTGCTGGCGATCAGCGCCTCCATCCTCGTCGCGTGGGTCCTGTTCGGATAGAGTCGTCGGATTGGTGGCGGCGACACGACCCCGGTCGCGCACAGAAGGGTCGGCTCGCTCCGTCACCGCAGGAGTCTCGGGTAGCGAGAACAATCATGCAGCACGATGACCAAGCTGACGCGACAGATGACGCATTCGGCGAGGCGCAGGAGATCGTCGACCGCGTCCGCGAGTCCCCGTACTTCCAGCATGTGCGCCGGCTGGCGGATCGCGTGAGCGGCAAGCAGGTCGACTCCTCGTCGGCGGGTCGCTCAGGCTTCCTGTTGCGATTCGCCGACGACACGTGGGTGACGTGCTACGTGGCCGATGAGCAAGTGCAATGGGCCGGCGGCCCCGGAGAGCCGTCCGACTCCGACTTGGCCGTCATCGAGCCGGATCCCGCCGGCGCCCCCTCGACCCAGATCGGTGAAGACCGAGCGCAGGTGGGTGCACCGTGCAACATCGCCGCACAGGTTTGCCAGTCGCATGGAAAGACCGTGACCAGGGTGGGCATCGGCGACGACTGCTTCAGCCTCTGCTTCCCTGACGGCTGCGAACTGGCGATGACGATCGCGCTCGACGAGAACGGCAGACCGTCGCTTCGCATAGCCTGGGAGGAATGGTAGGGAGCCACCCTCCGAAACCGTACGTACAAGCGGGCACAATATGGCGTCCACTCAGTGCGAAGTGCAGGACACCGACCTGATCTGCCCGGTGTGCGACTACAACTTGACCGGCCTGACCGAGCACAGATGCCCCGAGTGCGGCGAACCCTTCGACCCAGCGACATTGCGGCGACTTGCGGGCGACGAGGCGGCTCCCGCGGTGCCGTGGGACACGGTGGGCGGGGTCTCGGGGTTCGTTCGAACGTGGGCGATGGCACTCATAACTCCACACCGCTTGGCCGACACATTCCCGGGTCGGCACGACGCTCTGAGGGCGATCGGGTACTCCTGGTGCTGCTACGGATTGGCGGTGATCATCTATGTGACGATCGCGCTACTTGCTACAGCGTCACAGCAGAACGCGCAGCCCCGGTATGTGCTGTGGGCACTCTACGTCGCATTGGGGACGGCAGTAGCCACCGTCCTGGGATGGTGGCTCTGCGAGAACGCCGTGGCCGGCATGTTGAAGGTGTGCGTCGAACCCAAGCACACGCGACGCCACCTGAGATTCCGCTTCTGGCGCGGACTGGCGCATTACACGAGCGGATTCTCTCTTCTCACGGCCGGATGGGGCAGCCTTATCTGGCTCGCCGTGTCTCATGAGTTGCTGGACGCGGGATTCCCCGTAGTCATGTGTGCCGCAGGGCTGGGGATCCTCGGCTGGTGGGTTGGTGCGTGGTGGGCCATGATCGCGCGTCGCGCCCGGCCCGGGATCGGACGAATCGTGAGCTGCGTCCTCGTCCCTGCCGTTGGAGCCGGAGCTATCTTCCTGGGGTACTGCGGCTGCTTCCTTGTTCTTGCCGCCGCGGGCGCGTTCGCGTACTGACACACACGGAGAATTCTTCCATGCGATGTGCTGCCATCGTCACATGCGGTTACCTGATCGTGGTCGCTACGGCTGGGGCCGCGAAGCCCGCGGCTCTGCCCGGATTGACCAAGGTTGAAATCGTCGTGGCCGATCCGAACGCGACGGGGTACGGCACGTTCCAAAGCCACAACCAGAAGGTGGTGAGCAACCAGCACGGGATCTTCATGGCCCATCTCAGATCGCGCAACAAACCGTACACCGCACAAGAGTGGCGGGTGTCGCGAAGCACGGACGGGGGTAAGACGTTCGTGAGCATCTTCGAGGCCACGCACGCGACGAACCCTGCGGTGCTGGAGACCGACGCCGCGGGCAACCTGTACCTGGCCCGCCCCGACTTCGGTGACCACAACGTGTACCTGTATCGCTTCAGTCCGGCCGACGACTTCGCCAAGCCGGCTATCAGCACCGTTCCCGGCGCGGCCGCGGGCAAGTACGCGATGACGTACGACGCACCGCGCAAGCAGCTCTACTTCTTCTCGCACAACAACACGTTCAACGTCATCGGGCTCGACGGGAAGGTCCGTCATACGGCCACACTGCTCAAGCCGGGCGAGAAGGCGTCCGTGATGTACCCCCTGCTCAGCCTGGCGACCGACGGCGTGCTCTACGCGGGCTGGACCACGCAGAAGCACGGGATCTACCTCTACTGGGACATCCACGTGATGCGCTCACGCGACGGCGGTCGGACGTGGGAGCGGCTCGACGGCACGCCGCTCGCAATCCCCTTCCCGTGCGACCATTCCGGGCCGGCCCAGCGAATCACGCTCGACGACGAGTTCGAGTCGCATACGTGGCTGTCGAGCATGATGGCCAAGGACGGCAAGCTGCACTTCGCATACATGGCCCAGACCACGCCCGGCCGCGAGCACTACGTGCGGTACGACCTTGCCACCGGCCGGCAGGACCACCGCATCCAACCCGAGTTCAAGGGCGACGACATCGCCCTGCTCAACCTCGACGGCTTTTTCGTCACCCGGGCGTCGCTGCCGAATGCCCCGCTGTACTTCGTGTCCCGCAACGCCCGCGACAGCCGGATCGGCTGCCTGGCCAGCGACGACAACGGCCGGACCTGGTACGACTACGCGGTCGGCGAGCAACCGCGAACACCCTATGCCATCGGCGGCTGCCGGGAACTGACGGCGGATGGCGACATCGTTGGATCGTTCACCGAGGGGCAGCCGGACGGGCAGAGTGAGAAGATGAGCCCGGCCCGGGTGTGCTTCCTGAAGATCCGGGCCGGTCTGGCCACGGCCCACGTGGAGACCGCAGAGTACCGTGAAGGGAGGGTCACCCTTCACTTTGGGGGATTGAGGGGTCAGCCCGAGCAGATCCGCCTGGGAACGGACGAGCCACACTGGGGGCCTTGGCAGCGATTCGAGCAGAAATCCACGGCGACGTGTGCCATCCGCCCCACCCGGTTCCAGCTCCGGAGCCGCCTGGGCGTCGTATCCGGCCCCCAGCCCATTGCGTGGCGATGAAGAAAAAGCTTGCTCACCCCGAAATCACCGTTTGACGTGGACCGCTTTTTCGGGCACACTACCGCAAGCGAGTGATATGGGATCACCGCTTATTACCCATGCGGGTCGCCTGGGCACGAAGGGCCAGCGCAGGGGCACTGGCCGATCCTTCTATAGCAGGACCGAACCACTTCTCGGCACCCCCTTCCGATCGGGCAATCCCCGCACAGACCAAGGATACAGGGCCAATACATGGCGTCCTATCCCTCGATGTGAGGAACACCACCAATGGCGTACGAAGACAAGTCAATCGAGTGCGTCGACTGCGGGGAGACGTTCATCCACTCCGCCGACGACCAGGCCCGGTACGCGGAGCGCGGGTTCACCAACGAACCGAAGCGTTGCCGGCCGTGTCGCGACAAGCGCAAGGCCCAATCGGGCGGCGGCGGCGGCGGCGGCCGTGGTTCGGGCGGCTACGGCGGCGGCGGCGGCGGCGGTCGGCCGCCACGCGAGAGCTACGAGGTGACCTGTGCCGAGTGCGGCGCCACTACCACGGTGCCGTTCAAGCCCACACAGGGGCGCCCGGTCTACTGCCGCGACTGCTTCCAGTCCAAGCGGCGGTAGATCCCGTACGATCCGCACGAGGATCGTATGACGTGCACAGCGAACTCGCGGCCGACGGAAACGCAGTCGCGAGATTCGGATTCCGCGCTGAGAAACGGACCCATTGTAGAGGAAGGTCCGCGACCTTGCCGTGATTGCATTGTACCCGGACCGCAGCCGCCGGGCTCTGCCTCACGCGGAACGATCCCGGCCGGCGAGTCCCGTCCCGCATTCGGGACAGACGCCGGAGACGTTCCCGGTGAGGTTGTAGCCGCACGTCACGCACGCGCCGTGGTGTTGGCGGCGGTCCTCAACGAATACCCGACGAATGTTCCGCACGACGACCCACATGATGTAGCCGTACAGGGCAATCAACGCCGCGAACAAGAAGATCGGGATCAGCACGAGCACGGTCGGATTCTCACATCGCCTCTGACCGCATTGCAGCCAGGCCCAGTCGGATCATCCGCGCCCGGATTCGTCTTCCGTAGCACGAAGGACCTCAGCCAAGGCTGCGCGGGCCTCGTCGCCGCCGATCCGACCCAATGCACGGGCGGCCTCTTCGCGCGCGTGGATCGGCCGTGTTTTGTCGCTCAGGAAAGCCGCGAGCGGCTTGACTGCCCGCGCATCGCCGATGCCGCCAAGCGCCTCGGCAATCGAATGCGGCAGGTACTCATCTCGACTCTCAAGCGAACGGCTCAGGCAGGCCAGGGCCACATCGACGTCGACCCCCGCCTCACGCGGGGGCGCACAGATCTTCCCGAGGGCGATGGCCGCGTTGTGCCGCAAGTTGATGTCCTCTTCCGTGTCATCGAGGATCCTGCACAGCCGCGGCAGCCCCGTCCCGGCTCGGCGCTCGACCAGGGCGTGCGCCGACTGAATCCGGGCATCAAGCTCAGTCCCCGAGAGGAAGTCGAGAAGCTGATCCGTATCCTTGAGCGTGTAGTCCGCAGCTCTCACACTGCTCACGACGCCGGCGCTGACCGCCACCGAGCCGATGTTCGCCAAGGCAACGATGATCGAGCCGATCGCGGCGGCCCCGACGCTTCGCCCCCTCGCGACGAAGGTGATCACGAGCCCGACCGCCGAACCCGCCAGCCAACCGCCGACCAGAGCCACGGCGAACACTTGCTCGTAGATACGCACGACGCTGCAGTCGCCGCTGACGTGATCCAGCCACCAGACCGCGAACGCCACGGTCGGCGCGCCTCCGACGATGGCGGCGACGACAGCCAGCGTAGGCCACGCGCGCCCACGCCGAAGCTTGCAAGTGCGCGACTGATCCCTCGTGGATTCGGTCTCTGGCGCCACGCCCTTCAGCCTCCGCCTGCGGGAACGCTCTGCCGCTTCACCCACTTCCACGCCTGCCACAGTGTGAGAAGGGGAATCGCAACGGCTCCCCCACCGACGATCCAGAGCATCGTGGCTGGGAACCACAGCCCCATGAAGCAATCGACCCTGGCTTCCTCCGGGGCGTCCGGGTAGTAGAGCACGCGCACGTCGTCGCCCTGCCCGAGCTTCACGAGGCTATCCTTCGACGGGCCTTCGAATCGCACTTCGCGACCGTCCTCCGTTGTGTACAGGACGATGGCGCAGTGGATGTCGTCCCCAAGTCTGGCGCCCGGTGCGTCATATGTCTCGAATCCGACGACCTTGCCCTTGGCGGCCTCCGCACCGGTCACGAACGCCCGATTGTCGGCATAGCTTCGCCAGCCGAGAACGATCATCACGACGCCACCCGCGCAGAAGAGAAACGTGAGCGCGGCCGCGAAAATGAGCTGTCGGTTGTGCTCGCGTGTCATGATTCTTGGTCTCGCGCCGTCCTGGAACGCAGGAACGCCACGAGCCCGTCGGCGTCGTTCGTGCCGATGAGCGTGCTCCTCGCGCCCATCTCGATCCGCACACAATCGAACCCGCCGATGTTCCAGAGCCACCCCTTGCGCGTCCAGTGAATGCCCCAGCCCGCGAGAAAAGTAGATCGGTCCCGCTCGACGCCGGTCACGTCAGCGTAGAGGATGGTCTTGCCGAATAGGGACAGCGGCCCGAAGCGCACGGCCAGGCGGTCGCCTTCGTCACGGACCTTCAGGTAGGCGAACACGAAGGACAAGACGATGCACATGCCCGCCGTCGCGAGAAACGCCGGCATCAGCGGTGGCCACTCGCGCGCGACGTACGCAATCGCCAGGCAGATCAACGCGAGGGCCAGGACGATCGGTCTGATGATTCCGTTCTGCGTGTGCGAGTACCTTGCGGTGTCATCCATCGGTCACCCCCCGTTCTTCTGTCTGCTCTTCGCCAAGCCTCCACAGCATGCAGCGAAATCGCCGCACTGTGTCATCATCGGTCCCTCACAGCCGGATTCCGCGATGAATCACCTCGATTTCGATTGCGTCATTCGTGCGCACGGGTAGCGAGGGTCCGATTTGATCGCGTCGCGGTCCGGATCTGTCGTCAGCCATCCGGTACGGCAGCACGGGAGCTGCAATCACGCAGGCCCGTCGCCGATGCTACAAGCCGAACTCCCGACGGATTTCGTCGAGATCGGCATCCAGGGCTTTGGCGGCGATGGTCTGCAACACCTCGGGCGGCCCTTGGAAGTGCATCGTGCGGTGCACGTGCTCGATCGACTGATGCACCTGAAGCTCATCGGCGTGCGAGGAAGTCTCCAACTCGAAGAACCCGCCGTGCAGCGGCGGCCCGCCCGGCTCCAACGGTCCGTCGTTGTAGCTGTTGACCACGTCGCCGGCGTAGGGGTCCTTCTGCGGGACGCCCCACAGCGAATTCACGTACGACGACTGCCGGGTGAACGTGTACTGCACCACGGTCAGCACGTTGTTGCCGGCGTCGTAACTGCCGATCGCCGAACGGCAGCGTCGCGGCCCGACGCCGATCTTGCCGCGTCGTCGGCCGTCGGTCTTGAACAGGATGGTCTCGGGCGTGACCCTGAGCCGTTCCGGCGGCACGGGGTCGAAGTAGTCCCCGTTGACGACCGGCCCGCGGCGTCCCTCGTCGCCAGCCACGTAGGGCACGATGGCAATGCCCTTCGGGGCCGGGGCGTACTGACCGAGAATCCAGATGCTCAGCAGCCCCGTGTCCCGCTTCCACGTGTCGGGCCCGGCGTTCGTGATGGCGTTACGCGACTGGTAGGCCACGTGCTTGACGCCCTCCGGAACCGCAAGCCCAATCGCCTTCTTGACATCGGCCGCAGACAGCACCGAGATGACGCGGTCGACATCGACACGGAACTCCGTGCCGAGCGCATTCCCGACCGTCATGCCGTGTTTGGTCAGGCGCACCTGCCTGTCGCTGGTCGTCACCTCGTCGAACTGGAAATCGTTGAACGCCGGGGGCGTGAACCAGTTCTCCGGCACCTGCTCGGCCCCCGGTTTGAAGTACAGCCCGAACTGCCCTGCCTCAGGCCCGAGCCAGAACCGATCCTCGCCGCCGAAGTTGTCGAACTCGGTGCCGGTCTGGCCCGCCAGAATGAACTTGCGGTTGATCCAGCCGAAGCTCTTGCCGCCTTCGCCCGCCAGCGTGCTCGTCATGACCCGCCCCTGGTACCCCGGAGCGACGGCCACCTGCGCCTGCGGCGCATCGCCCTTCAGTATCACCACGTCGGTGTGCTTCCGAAGGAACTCCACGTCCTCTGAGAACGCGAACCCGCCGGCCGACTCGCCCGCCGCGCAGCCGCCCATCCCAATCAGCAGTCCAAGAATCGCAACGTGTCGCATTACCGTAGTCCCCAAGATATTGGATCGTGAACCCTGAACCCTCAGCCTCCGTCCACCCGCCGCGTATTATGGCGGAGAATCAAGCCGAGGCCAGCGCCGTATGCTACAATCGGCGGCACGATGTCACCCGACGACGAGGTTTGCTACTGCTACCACGTGTCGCTGGGCAAGCTCGAGCGTTATGCGCGCCGGGTCAAGCCCGCGCGTCCTTCGCAGATGTCGGAATGCCTCGGGGCGGGAACGGGCTGCGGATGGTGCATCCCGATCCTCAAGAAGATCGCCGCCGAGGCCCCTGCCGCCGAACCGGAAGCGACATCGGATCCGGTGTCCCTGACGCCGGAAGAGTACGCCCGGCAGCGGCAGCTCTACATCAAAACGAAGCAACCCAAGAACAAGTTCTGACCGTCTGCGAAGACGGAGCCGGCGAGGAGCAATCGCATGAGCCACAAACCCGGAACGACTGCCCTACTGCTGCTCGCATCGTGGGCCACCGCGGGGACCATGGGCGTCGAGGTCGGCGACACCATAGGACCGGTCGAGTTGACGAGCTTCGAGGACCACCGGTTCAACATGGACAACTACGGCGACCGCCGCGGAACCGCCGTGGTCTTCCTCTCCGGTCGCTGCGAGGCCACGGAACGCCTGATCGGCGAGATCAATCGCGTGCACGTGAAGTATCGCCTGCGCGAGGTGCTGTTCGTCGGCATCTGCTCGAACCCCGCAGAGTCGGTGCAGGAGTTGCGCACGTACTGCCAGAACCGAGGCATGATCTTTCCCGTATACCGCGATCCACAACGGAAGGCGGCGAAGCAGTTCGGTGCCCGCGTGACGCCGGAGGTATTCCTCCTGAATCCCAAGGGCAAGGTCGTCTACCGCGGTGCGGTGCAGGCGGCCAATGGCGAGGGAGGCATCGAAGCGGCCATCGCGGGAATGATGGCCGCCAAACCGGTCGAGAGAGCCCTCATTCCGCCCGCGGGAACGCCGATCGACAGGCCCGGAGAGCCGCGCAAGGTGGACAACCCTTACGGGACGCTTGCCTTCTCGTCGGAACTCATCTTCGAGACGATCCCCGACGCCCCCGTGCACCACTGCTCGACGATCACCGAAGCCCCGAACGGCGACCTGCTATGCCTGTGGTACGGCGGCAGCTACGAGTCGGCGGAGGATCAGGTCCTGTTCCTCGCCCGGCGCAAACAGGGCGCACGAATCTGGGACACGCCCGACGTCGCCATCCGCAACCCGGGCCGCCCCCCGGGCAACGCGGTCATCTTCACCGACGGCTCGAAACGCGTGTGGATCGTGTGGGGACGCATGGAGAGCCGCCGCCCGATCCGCCGCGGGTCCGGATGGGGCGATTGCCGCCTGATGTACCGGACTTCAACCGACAACGGTGTGACGTGGAGCGCGGACAAGGTACTCCATGACAAGCTCGGCCTGCTTCCGCGCAACGTGCCTTTCACCCTCACCACGGGGGCGCTGGTCCTGCCGCTCAGCGGACGCGTCGACGGGACGCACGGTTCGTTCTTGTGGTTTACGAAGGATCATGGCCGGACTTGGCAGCAGTCCGGGGTGATCCGAGGAGGCAGCCAGCCGACGGGGATCGAGCGCAAGGACGGCTCGCTTTTCGTGATGATGCGCCGCGAGCCGCGCATCATGCAGAGTGAATCCCGAGACGGCGGCCAAATCTGGACCCCGCCACAGCGATCAGAACTGAAGAATCCGGGCGCCGGCATCGCGATGACCAAGCTGCGGAACGGGCACGTGCTGCTCGTTTTCAACGACACCGATCATGAGCCGAGATCACCGCTCAGCGTGGCTCGTTCTCTCGACGATGGGCGATCTTGGGAGAAGCCTATCGAGTTGGAGTCGAACCCGGGTGAGTACTCGTACCCGTGCGTCATCCAGACCGCAGACGGGCGCATTCACATCACCTACACCTGCTGTCGCTATGCAATCAAGCACGTGGAGATGAACGAGGACTGGCTGGTGCGTTTCGTCCGACCGGACTGAGGTTCATCACGTGCTCGCGCGTCGTCGAAGAATCAGAACGCCCGCCACGACAATCAGCGATGCCGCCAAGGACGCGAGCCCCCATGACGACCAGCCGGGCACGGGCCCGGACGCCAGCACGAACACCTCACCATCCAGGTCGACGAGGTACAGGTTACCGTGCGCGTCCTCGCCGAACGACGCGATCCTGTCAATGCTCCCCGTGTCAGGCGTGAGCCGATCGGTCCAGTCGGTGAAGTCGGAGAAGTTTGTTCCATCGAACGAGCTCGGATCGGAGCCGTCAAATCGAAGCGACCAGATGCGTGGGCCTACGTAGTCACCGAAGAGGTAGGCTCCGCGCAGCGATTCGATCGGCCCGCGATAGACGTAGCCGCCGGTGACGCATCTGCCTTCCGTGGCGCCCGACCCGTGCGCGTACTCGTAGATCGGGTCAATGGCTCCAGGCGGTTTGGAGCCGCCCACGCCACCGGTTGGCGTCGCGATGACCCCCTCACGGAGCCGCCATCCGTAGTTCTCCCCACCAGCGCTCGAGGCGGGCTGAACGTCGATCTCCTCGCGGGCTCCTTGACCGACATCTCCGACGTAGAGGTCACCGGTCAGGCGATCGAAGGCGGCCCGCCAGGGATTGCGCAGGCCGTAGGCCCAGATCTCGTCGTCACCGGTGGCACCGACGAACGGGTTGTCCGCCGGTATGGCGTAGTTGCGGTTCGCATCGGCAGGGAAGTCGTCGCCGTCGACGTCGATACGGAGGATCTTGCCCAGCCGGTTGTCCGTGATGTCCTGGGCGTTGCCCGTCCCGGCGGTGTGGCCCGTGCCGCCATCGTCTGCATTGCCGCCATCCCCTGAGCAGATGTATAGATATCCGTCGGGGCCGAAGCCGATCCAGCCACCGTTGTGGTTGGCTTGCGGCTGATCGTACGTGAGGATCGTCGTCGCACTACTCGCGTCGGCGATGTCGTGGTCGGGCGACACCCGATAGCGTCGGATGTGTGTCGCTCCGGTGCCTGCCGCGGTGAGGTTGACGTAGAAGAACCCTTCGCCCGCACTCCCCGAAACGAAGTAGTCCGGATGAAAGGCCAAGCCGAGCAGGCCCTGCTCGTTGAGGACCGCGAGAGAAGGAACGGTCAGAAACGGCGTGGCGTTGATCGTGCCTGCGGGAAGATTGAGGATTCTGATCGCCCCGGTGTGCTGTTCGACGATGAACAGGCGGTCGCCGTCGCCGGGCGGGGCCGTGACGAAGACCGGACGGTCCAACCCCGATGCAACTCGGACGGCCGTCACGCCCTGGGCATCCGCAGCCGAGACGGCCCCGGACAGCACGATGCTGAGCCCCGTAGTGCAGAGTCTCGCCATCGGATGTGTGTCCATCGTTTCCTCCGCATCGTGAGCAGGGATTGGGGAATTCGGTCCGCCTCCGGGCAGACCCTCAGCGGCCGGCGTGGAAATCGGTACGGGCCGCTAGCCACATAGCGGAATCGACGGACGGATACGAACGGGGGGCGTCAGAAAGTCGCCCGTGTGCCGTGGGCGTCATGTGGCGACGGTAGCGATGGCCTCGTCGAGCACCTCGAGCCCGACCTCCATCTGAGCCGGGTTGATGCACAGGGGTGGACAGATGCGGATGGCGAATTCCCCGCAGCCCAGCAACAACAGACCGCGCTGAAACGCCTCAGTGATAATGCGTTCGCGCAGCCCAGGGTCACCGCGCTTCGGATCACGGGGCCTGACGACCTCGACGCCGAGCATCAGGCCGAGCCCCCGCAGATTTCCTAGGCAGCGGCGGCGGGCGACCATCTGGGCCAGCTTGTCCCTCGCCAACGCGCCGATCTGACGGGCGTTGTCTACGAGTTGCCGCTCCAGCAGGCTGATGGTCGCCAGCGCCGCCGCGCACGAGACCGGGTTGCCGCCAAACGTAGAACCATGTGAACCGGCCGGCCAATTCATGATCTTGGCCGGAGCGACGACCGCGCCCAGGGGCATTCCGCTGGCCAGCCCCTTGGCCAGGCACAGGATGTCCGGCACGACACCCGTGTGCTCGCAAGCGAACATGCGTCCGGTGCGGCCCATGCCGGTTTGAATCTCGTCGGCCACGAGCAGGATTCCGTGGCGATCGCAGAGTCTGCGCAGCTTCGGCAGGAACGTCGCGGGCGGGACGATGTAGCCGCCCTCGCCCATGATCGGCTCCACGAAGATGGCCGCGACCTCCTCGGGCGGAACCTCTCGCTTGAACAGGGTGCTCTCGATCTCGTCCACGCATGCGCTGTCGCAGGACGGATGCTCCAGATTCAGCGGGCAGCGTAGGCAGTTGGCGTAGTCCACGTGCGCGACCATCGCGGCGAGTGGTCCGAACCGCTCTTTCTGGCGCGCCTTCGACGAGGTGAGAGCCAACGCCCCCATCGTGCGCCCGTGGAAGGCGCCGTAGAATGAGATCACCCATTTGCGGTTGGTGTGGTGACGAGCAAGCTTGAACGCAGATTCGATCGACTCGGCTCCCGAGTTCGTGAAGTAGACACGCTTGGGCTCGGAGCCGGGAGCCAGTTCGGCCAGTCTTTCGGCCAGGTCAATCATCGGCTGATAGTAGAAATCGCTCCCGCACATGTGCAGCAGCGTTTCAGCCTGCTCGCTGATAGCCGCAACCACTTCGGGATGACCGTGCCCGGTCGTGCAGACGGCGATGCCCGCAGTGAAGTCTAGGTAGCGGTTGCCGGCGATGGCCTCTACGACAGAGCCG
>CAYMME010000133.1:0-18315 GCA_964391465.1 uncultured Planctomycetales bacterium | reverse complement strand
ACGGGATCGAAGCGCCGGCCGAACGTCGCGCGGCGGGCAAGGACGAAGAGGGCGTGGTGAGCCTCAGCGCGTTTCACCACGCCGGCAACATCGTTATCGAGATCCGCGACGACGGCAAAGGACTCAACGCCCAGTCGCTGATCGCCAAGGGCGTCGAGAGGGGGATCGTGCAGCCGGACGAGGAGCTCACCGATCAGCAGGCATTCGCTCTCGTTTTCGCACCCGGGTTCTCCACCGCGGCCGAGATCACCGACATCTCTGGACGCGGAGTGGGCATGGATGTCGTCCGCCGCAACATCGAGCAGCTTCGGGGGAAAGTCGAGATCACGTCGGAGCTCGGAGGGGGTTCCGTCTTCTCGATTCGGCTGCCGCTCACGCTGGCCATCATTGACGGCATGGTGGTGCGCGTTGGGTCCGAGCGGTTCGTCATTCCCACGATTGCCATCGAGCAATCGATACGCCCGCATGCCGACCAAATCAACACGGTGCAGGGCCGGGGCGAGATGATCCTGATTCGCGGCTTGCTCGTTCCGCTGGTTCAACTCGGGGAGCTGTTCCGGCTCACGGGTAGCATCGATCCCACGGAAACGATGGTCGTGATCGCCCACACCGACGAGGGGCGGATCGGCCTCGTCATCGAAGAGCTTGTCGGACAGCAGCAGGTGGTCATCAAGACGCTGGGGCAACGTTTCGAGATGCTGCGTGGCATCTCGGGTGCGGCCATCCTCGGTGACGGGCGTGTGGGGCTCATCCTCGAGGTGTCGGGCCTGGCTACGGCGGCTCACGACTTGCGACCGACGGTTTCGGAGGGGGTGGAGACGTCGAGCTCGGCCGGCGAGGCGACCGGCGACGCCGAAATCGCGACGCCGGACGCCGTTCTACCACCGGATGACCAATCGGACCATGACCCGCCCGGTGCCGGCACTACGCCGTCATCGCCGGCGTTGGCACTCACATAGGAGACCAGCACAATGGAAGCAACACTTGAAGCCCCTGGACAGGCGCAGGCCGCGGAGGTGTCGCGGGACCTCGGCGGGAAGTACCTCACGTTCATGCTGGGCGATGAAGAGCACGGTCTCGAGATCCTGCGCGTTCGCGAGATCATCGGCATCATGGGCATCACCAAGGTGCCTCAGACCCCGGACTTCGTCGAAGGAGTGATCAACCTGCGGGGCAGGGTCATTCCCGTTCTCGACCTGCGGACCAAGTTCGGACTGCCCCGCGCCGAATACAACGAGCAGACCTGCATCATCGTCGTCGACGTCGGCGTCATGGTCGGGATCGTCGTCGACACGGTGAGCGAAGTGCATGACATCCCCGCGTCGGACATCGAGCCGGCCCCGCGATTCGGGGCGACGGTCAACGTCGAATTCATCCTCGGCATGGGCAAGGTCAACGACTCGGTCAAGATCCTGCTGGACATCGAACGGGTTCTCGAAGCCGACGAGTTCGTCCAGCTTCAGGAGGTGACGGAAGCGTGTGCTTGAGCACGACCGCCGCGTGACATCGGTGGCTGTCCGGATCAAGGAGAGGGTGTGGACGTTGTCGTTGACATTGCCGACCTTGCGGTGACGGCCGACCCGCGCGCCCGGCTCGTGACGCACTCGCTGGGGAGCTGCATCGGCGTCGCGATCTGGGACCCCAAAACGCGCGTCGGGGGCATGATTCACTACATGCTGCCCGACTCGACCATCTCGCCGGACAAGGCCAAGGCGAATCCGGCCATGTTCGCCGACCGGGGGATCCCGATGCTCTTCAAGTCCGCCTACGAAATGGGGGCGGTCAAGAAGCGTCTGGTCGTGAAGGTCGCGGGGGGGGCCTCGCTCCTCGACGACAACGGCACGTTCAACATCGGCAAGCGGAACTACGCCATGCTCCGCAAGCTGTTCTGGAAGAACGGCATCCTGATTCAGGCGGAAGATGTCGGGGGATCGATCAGTCGGACGATGCGGCTGGACGTGGACAGTGGCCTGGTCACGGTCAAGACACGATCCGGGGAGGCGGGACTATGATCAGCGTCGAAGAGATCGTCGATTGCGTCGGACAGCTTCCGCCCCTCCCGAGCACGGTCGTGAAGCTCATCACCGTCGTGAACGACCCGCGCAGCACGATCGACGAGATCGTCGAGGCCATCAAATATGACCAGGCGGTCACGGGCGAGGTGCTGAAGCTCTGCAACTCTGCCTACTTCGGCCTGGCCCGCCGTGTCACGTCCCTGGACGACGCGATGCTGTGCTTGGGCACGGTCAAGGTGCTGCAAATGGTGATGTCGGTGCACACCAACGGCCTGATGTCGCAAGCCCAGGGTGGCTACGGGCTCGAGCCGGGAATGCTCTGGAAACATGGCGTGGGCGTGGCTCTCGCCTCGTCGGCGATCGCGCAACGCACTCGGTTGCCCAACGCGAGCCTCGCGTTCACGGGCGGGCTGCTTCACGACATCGGCAAAGTGGTCCTCAACACGTACGTGGCCGACGCGTTCGTCGAGATCGTGAGCCGCGTCACCGACGAGAACATGGCGTTCTCGGAAGCCGAGCAGGTCGTGCTCGGCGTCTCCCACGAGGAGGTGGGGCGTCGGATCGCCGAGAAATGGGATCTTCCCGAGCCCATCGTCCGATGCGTCCGCTACCATCACGAGCCGGGCGCACTCGAACCGCCGGACCCGCTCGTCGACACCGTTCACCTGGCCAACTGCGTCTGCTTGCTGTTCGGGGTTGGCCTCGGCGACGACGGCTTGGCCACCCGGGCGGATTCCGCCGTGATGGAGCGGCATGAGTTGCGCGAGACCGACCTCGAGATCGTCGGCACGCAGATACTCGTGGAACTCAGACGGGTGGAGGAGATGTTCGCGGATTCGCCATCCACTGAGACGCCGGTGGCGTCCACCGCTAAATGAGGAGACGGCGATGTCAAGCAATGTCCTGATTGTGGACGATTCGGCGACCATCCGGGCGATGGTGAAGAAGACCATGCGGCTGGCCGGCTTGGACGTCGCAGAAATATACGAGGCCGCAAACGGAATCGAGGCCCTGGCCCAACTTGGCGATCACACGGTGTCGGCGGTGCTGCTCGATATCAACATGCCGACCATGAACGGCATCCAGCTCCTCACCCGCATCAAGGAGGATCACCGTCTCAGGGACATCCCGATCGTGATCGCCTCGACCGAAGGAAGCGAGGAGCGCATCAGAATGCTGGAGGAAATCGGCGCATTCGGCTACGTGAGGAAACCGTTTCAGCCCGAACAACTGCGTGACGTGCTCCAACCCCTGCTGGGAGTTACCGATGATACAGGAAGAGACGACGATTCTGACGGAGACCTTTTCTGAGGTCCTGACCAACCTTGCATTCATGTTCAGGGATGATGATCCGGCCGAAGCGGAACCCGATGATACGTGGTTGGAGACCACGATCGGATACCGCGGGCCGGTGAGCGGAACGCTACGGCTATGGTGTAGCCGCCGTTTCTCGACGCTGCTGGCCGCCAACCTGCTCGGCGTCGATCCGGAGGACGAGGACGCGTCGTCGAAAGAAGAGGATGCGGTCAAGGAGTTCATGAACATCGTCTGCGGCCAGTTCGTGACGGCAATGCACGGGGCCGCGGCGGTCTTCGACCTGAGCATTCCGCAGACGGCTGAGCTCGACCACGCACCCGCCCTTCACGAGTCCGACGACACGCACGCGACCACGCTCTCGGCGGAGGGGCATCCGATCCGGCTCGCCTACATCCCGGGCGAGGACGCGGTCGATCCACAGCTGTCGTCATGAACCTGGCAGACCACACATCGACGGGACCGTCGGACCTGACGCGCGAGGAGTACGAGCTGATCCGGCGCCTGGTCTATTCCAAGAGCGGCATCAATCTCGGCGACGAGAAGATGCAGCTCGTTCGGTCCCGGCTCGGCAAGCGCGTTCGCCAGGGTCGGTTCGCATCCTACCGGCACTACATCCGTCACGTGATGAACGACCAGACGGACGAGGCCCTCTGGGCGCTGCTGGACGCGATCACGACAAACACCACGCACCTGTTCCGCGAGATGCGCCACTTCGACCTGCTGCGAACGCTGTTGCGGCAGTGGGTCGCCGACAAACGCTGGCGGGCCGCGCACTCCACGGTGCGGATCTGGAGCGCTGCTTCCTCCAGCGGGGAGGAGCCCTACTCGATCGCCATGGTCGCGCACGACGCGCTCCGCGAGCATCCGAACCTCGAGCTGAAGATCCTGGCCACGGATCTGTCGGTGCAGATGCTCAGCGAGGCGAGGCTCGGGCGGTATCCGGCCTGCCGCGTGGGGACGGTCCCGCCACAATACCGAAACCGCTACCTGCGGAATCTTCCGCACGACGGGGAGCCGCACGTGGAGATCGTGCCGGAACTCCGGCGGATCGTCACTTTCGCCCGATTCAACCTGATGCTGCCGACGTTCCCATTCCGTCACGGCTTCGACGTGGTCTTCTGCCGTAACGTGATGATCTACTTCGATCAAGCGACGCGCGAAGCGCTCGTGAACCGGATCGCCGGGCATCTGCATCCGGAGGGGTATCTGATGATCGGCCACTCGGAAAGCCTGAACGGGATCCAGCACCCGCTCCGGTACGTCGAGCCGACGGTCTACCGAAACGACACACGGTGACTGCGCAGGGCGTTATCGACGGGAGCATCGGCGTCGGGCCGAAGGGCGTGAGAGCATGATGTGGTCGTGACCAAGCCGATCAAGACGCTCATCGTTGACGACTCCGCAATGGTGCGCACGATCCTCGCCCGGGCCCTAGCCGAGCACGAGGACATCAAGGTCGTGGCCGGTGCGTCCGACGCATACGAAGCGCGCGAACGGATTATCGAGCATCGCCCGAACGTCATCATCCTCGACATCACCATGCCTCGGATGGACGGCCTGACCTTTCTCAAGAAGCTGCGAGTTCACTACCCCGTCCCCGTCATCATGTGCAGCGGCACGACGGCCGCCGGTAGTGATCAGGCACTTGAGGCGCTGGAGCTGGGTGCCGTCGATGTGGTAGCCAAGCCCCGCGCCGGGGGCGCGGCGGCACTGCGCCAGCTCGGCGAGGATCTGGCCGACAGAATCCGTGCCGCCGCGAGCGCCATGCCGGCTCGATCACCCACCCCTCGTTCGGTGACGGGGGATCGCATGTCCTTTCGTGCCGCGGGGCTCGAACCAACCCGGCATCTCGTCGCGATCGGCGCGTCGACCGGAGGCACCGAAGCGATCAAGATCCTGTTGTCGCGGGCCCCCGGCGATTTTCCACCTGTGGCCATCGTGCAGCACATGCCGGAGGGGTTCACGCGGTCGTTCGCGGAGCATCTGGATCGGCTGTCTGCGTTGACGGTGACGGAGGCAGCCGACGGTCAGATGCTGGAATCGGGCAAGGCAGTAGTCGCCCGTGGGGACCAGCAGATGAGCGTGACTCGCTTCGGGGCGCAGTGGCAGATTCACTACGGAAGCACCGAGTTGGTCAACCGGCACTGCCCGAGCGTCGACGTCCTGTTCGACTCGGTCGCCCGGTGCGCGGGCAAGCAGGCCGTCGGCGTCCTGCTGACGGGTATGGGTGCCGACGGCGCCAAGGGTCTGCTCGAAATGCGTCGAGCCGGCGCGCTCACGATCGCCCAGGACCGCAGCAGTTGCGTCGTCTACGGCATGCCCAAGGTGGCTGTCGAACTGGGGGCGGCTCAACACACGGCCGCGCCGGGCGATGTCCCACACGCGGTGATTCGCGCCCTGAGCCGCCGTGACACCCGCGCGGCGCCGGCGTCACGGAGGTCCAACGCGTGAGAACGTGGGAAGTCAGGCGTCGTGAACCGGCGCCATTCGCTCTGGGGTAGGGCCAACCGTCGATTCCGATCCGGCGCCCGCGGTCGATAGTGCGGGTAGACCGGGGATGGTCGGCAGGTGCAGGCGCTTGAGGAGACCGTCGAGGTCGATGGCCTCTAACGTGAGGGACGACGGTTGCGTGCTTAGTACCACTGGTCGGCCGCCGCGATTCCGGGCTCTGGATGGGCGGTTCCTTGAGGATCCGCTGCACCGAACTCTTTCCTGCCCCCACCGTGGTCGCGATGTCGTCGAGCGTGTGCCCGGCCTCCCGAAGTGTTCGAATCCGTACGCGATCGAGCATTCTGATCATCCTCCCTGTTCCTCGCGGCGGGGAGCCCCATTGCTCCCGGCATACGCGAGGTAACGCTACGGAAAACCATGGCCCCGAAGTGGTCATATTTTCCGGAATGGAGGTGGTCAGAATTTCCGGAACCAGCATGTGCCGCTGTTTCCCTAAATTGTCTTTAATTGACTGCTCGTTGCGCCCGTCCTCGGCGACGCTTACGAACGGCGAGGTATGACACGAACTGTTCCACCGCGAGAGCCGCGAGCCGCCCGTCGGCAGTGACGGGCGCTCGAGTTTGCGTCGTGCGCGTTCGTTTGGTTAGAGGATGATCTCCTCGCTTTCGGCGTTGAACGTGACGGTTCGATTGTTGCGGAAGGCGAGCATGCCCATCTGCAAGGCCGTCTGTGCGTGGTACGCCAGTTCGAGATGCCCCCACGGCTGCTTGCGGGTCCGACAGGCGTCCAGGAAGTTCCGCCAGTAGGCGAGCTGATCCAGTCCGTACTCGATCGTGATGCGCTGCGGCCTGACCTTGCTCTTCTCGACGGGCTTGATCACGATCCGGTTTCCCTGCACGGTCAGGGCCGCCTCCCACCCGCGGATGATCGGGACGCGGGCGCCGTCGCGGGTTCCCGTACCCTGGTAGTCGTTGCCCTGCGTGCCGAGCACCGCCACCGTGATCTTCTCGGGATAGTTGATCAACAGGTTGAACGTGTCCGGAACCTCACGCTCCTGGTAACGGAACTTGCCGCCGACGGCGACGACTTCGCTGGGCATGGAGACGCCGAGCATGCTCACCATGGGTGTGAGAAAATGCGGAAAGAGGTCGGTGACCGGACCGCCGGAGTAATCCTCGTACATTCGCCAGCGGAAGAACCGGCTGACATCGAACTCGCGTTTGGGCGCGTCGCCAAGGAAGGCATCCCAACGCAGGTCGGGCCCGGCCTGGGCTTTGGGATCATCGATCTTCATCCCCCGTTCGCCCCAGTCGCCGATGCGGAAGTATCCACACTCCGCGTGAACGGGTTGCCCGATGGCTCCGTCGCGAATGAGTCGGGCCGCCTGATGCCACGCACCGTCGGACAGGTATTGCGTCCCGACTTGGACGATGCGCTTGTGCTGCTTGACCTCGCGGGCCATGCGCTTGGTCAGGTCGAACTGCCGCCAGTGGGTCAGCGGTTTCTCGCAGTAGGCGTCGCGGCCGGCGCGGGCGGCGTCGATGACCTGTTGGCCGTGGATGTGGTCCGGGCTGGCGATACACACGACATCGACGTTCTTGTCCTGCAACAGCTCCATGTGATCCATGTAGCCGGGAACGCCGTAGCCGGAGGCGGCCGCGTTGAGGCGGGGCCGATACACGTCGCACGCGGCCGCTACGTCGACGTTGACGCCGTCATCGGCCAGCTTCTTGATGTACGTGAGATGGTTGTTCCCTCGTCCGCCGCATCCGATGACGCCGACCCCAATGCGTTCATTGGCCCCGAGCGTCCTGTCGGCCCGCAGGGCGTCGGTTCGACTCGCAACGGCCGCCGTTGCCACCACCGCGCCGCTGCGGCGCAGAAAGCGCCGACGCGTAGACTTGGAACCACCTTGGATGGCGGATCGTGATCTAGACATGAAATGCTCCTCGTCGTTCTCGTTCGCGGTTTATCCCCGCGAGCGCGCCTTGCGTGCTTGCACAATCGTCCGGCCGTCGACGGTATCGAGGATGTCCATGAACCGCGGGCGGTTGCGGTACTCGTGGCGAATCTCTTCCACCAGCTTCGTCCATTCGTCCTCGCGGCCGAGTGACTTGAGGATCGGCCGCATCTTGCGAAGGTAGTCGGCACAGGTCTCATACGCGCCAATGTTCGCGTGGGGCAGACTCGACTCGAGTCCGCTTCGATAAATGGCCAACGCCCGATCCGGATGCGTGGGCGCGACGGCCCGGGCCACCCGGTCGGATTGGGAGGCGTACGCGTACCCGCTCCATGCCCCCAAGCGATCCGGCTTCGACCGGTTCGCGGCTTCGATCTTGTCGTACCAGTGAAGCACGTCGTCCGGGCGCTTCTCGGCAATCGCCATCTCCAGCAGCACATCGTAGTGCGGCCGGGGCTTGTCCCGCATCCGCAAGTCGGACCGCGGCGACGGTACGAGGTAGTCGGGCACCGGCAGCGGCCAGGCCTGCGCGTCCTTGTTCCTTCGCTTTCCCTTGCCGCCACCCGGTTTGGGAGTCGGACACAACCCGGATTCGAGAAACTGCACGGCCATCGCACGCACCTGGTCGCCGCACTTGGCCTTCTTCGCGGCCGACACGAGCTCGCGGAATCCCTGCACGCTGGGACGCTCGAAGAACTTGTGTGCGGCGTGAGCGGCCACGACGCCCCATTCTTTGCGCCCCTGAGCCATCTTGCAGAGAGACTGGGTCAACGCCGAAGCGATGCCGGGCAGCCTCTCGCCGACCTTCGCGATTCCTTCGCGGGCCCAACGCTCGGCCTCGCCAAGCCGTTTCTCGCTGATGAGGTAAGCCACAACACGCTCGTAGCTGCCCGTGGTCCGCGCTTCGGTCTCATAAACGGCCAGCATCTCGTCGACTCGACCGGCCTTCTCGAGCGTCATCAGCAGCCAGCCGCTGCTCTGGTCGCGCCGGTAGTCACGCGAGAACTCGGCCCCGCTCGTGCCGGCCGGCATGGCGTTCAGACGCTCGGCCAGCCGATCCGCAGCCACCGACCAGTCGGCGGCCGGCCAGTCGGCATCGAAGATTGCATCCGCTTTGTCATCGATTACGCTGTACTCATCCTGCCGGACGGCGTCGATGGCCCACAGAATCTTGTCCGGGACCGGTAGGCTCGATTCCTCCAGGGCGTCGAAGACGACGGTCAGGCAGTCGGCCAGTTCCATCGCCGTCTCCCCATCGTCGTGCGATTGCGAGACCTGCTCCATGCCCCGGTCGACCAGTTCCCGACCCAGCTCCACGACCTCGTCGCAATGACCTTGCTGGGCCAACCGTTCGAGCTTGCGCTTCAGACGCGTGTAGTTGGGCGTGTGGCCTTCGTCGCTCCAGTGATGCTGCCATCCGATCTCTTCGGTTACCGAGAGCAGCTCTTGTCGGGCCTGGCTGACCAACCGCTGGACGTCGCCTTCGGCGATCGAGATCTGCTCCTGGAACTCCTCCCGCAGCTCGGGGAATCGGTCGACGAGCGAGCAGACGAGATCGGTCAGCGCCTCGTGGTCTTTGGCGCGTATGTGCGCCTCGATCTTCTCATCCCATTCGGTCCGTGTCCGACGTTTGGTGCGATGCGCGCCGGCGCCCTGGCCGCCCGTCTCGTCCGCGCCAAACGCACCCGTTTCGTTGCCCAAGTCGTCGAGTTCGTCATCGACGCCGAGCGTCTCGCCGGACAACTCGAGCCAGCGGGGGTCTTCGGCATCGGCAGCCGGTACCGCGCTCTCGTTCGCCAGCGTTTCGAGGTATTCGGCGACCACGGCGACGGCATGCTTGCAGCCGTCGTGGCCGACGGGACAGGTGCACGTCGATTGCAGCCTCCGTGAGCGGCTTTGGGCGGAGGCGAACCCGACGGACGTGATGTAGCGTTTCGTGCCCATGACGGAAGCCAGAAGCTGGCCGTCCGCGGCAAGGGCGAGGTCGGTAACATTCCCACCTCGCTGGTACTTCCGGCCGCGGGCGACGCTGCGGCTTCCCGCCCAGCGGGAGAGGTCATCCCAGGTCAGGGCGCTCCATCTTGACTCCGGTGCGTGCGTCGCAGACTTCGCCGGTGCCGACTTGCGTTTCCGAGTGCGGGCCATGGGGAGTCCTTTCACCACGTCGTGACGCTTCGAGTCACGCGTCCGGCGGACGAACGTGCCCATCCCGTGCCGCCGCGCCGCACGCTACACGTCGCAGCCGCGCGATGTCAATCGGCTGGTTCACGACGAACGACCGAGCCCACCACTCTGCGATCGGCCACGGTTCGTTCCTCAACTGGAATGCCGCATTCAGTACACACCCCCGACACGTTCCCGCGAAGGTCGTAGCCGCACCGGACGCAGAGGTTGTGGCGGCGGCGGTGGAGCCTTCGAATAATGGGGTAAGCACCGATGCAGGATGCAGCGAGAGAAACGAGAAAGGCGGACCAGAGTGGCAACCCAACCACGTAGATCATGGGTCCGTCGATATCCAGAGCCAGGCAGAACGCTTCGCCAAAGGACCAGTGAAGCGGAGACTTGTACCAGAACCCCATGGTCTCATGCGGGATGTCGGAGCCAACGACTCGGAGCAGCGATCTCTCGGCAGGCGACGAGCCTTCCCAGAGACCGAAGTACCCCCCGAACTGCGTCCATTGCAGAAGCAAATGCCCATCTGCCGCATCAACTCCCTGCCAACTGTCTTGGGTTACAGCAGCGTCCCAGAACAGGTTCGTCCTGTCGCTGGCCACCCACAACCACACCGTTCCCACCAGCAGCACCAAGGAGATGACGAGCAAGGTCTTGCGGAACACGGGTCCACCTACGGTGTATACCCGTGGCCCTCGGCGTCGGTCGCACCTTCGACCGGCGTCCCGCATTCCGGACAGACGCCCGAGGTGTTCCCGGTCAGGCTGTACGCACGCTTCACACGGAGCTTGTGGCGGCGGCAGCGGGCGTCCTCACGGGTCCGTCTGTCGCGTGCTCGGGCTGGACGTGGGTTGCTGCCAGTCGAGTCGGGGAATCAGACCGGGATCGAGCCATCGACCGCGAGTACCTTGCTCGTGGTATGTCCAGATCAGGCACCAGTGATCGGGAGTGCCCTGCTTGCGTTTCAGGACTCCGCTTTCGTTGCCCGCGTGAAGCTCCGAGACATCGTAGTATCCGTGGGCGAGTTCCAGCGCTGTGATGCTGTCTCGTGCGTCCTTGACCGCATAGGCGTGATGGTAGTTCCGCCACGCCTCCGTTCCGGGAGACCACTCGAAGCACCCCACCGGGGTGTACATGCGCAGCCGTCGGGGGCGTCCGTCAGCAGTGGCTTGGAACGAGGGAACCGGGACGGATCGTCCCTTGCAGGTCATGGTTTCGACACGCCCGAAGCAGGTGGGGCATCGCCACCGGATGTACGAGAAATCCAGGGTCCACCCTGCTCGTTCGGTATGTATGCGAGTGCGATGGACGCAACCGCCATAGTAAATGGAGCCGAGAAGAACCGGTGCCCCGATCACAATCCAATATCTCTTTCGAAAATGCATCAGCCCGTCATCCGTTGATGATGCCAGCACGTGCGGCGCAACACCCAACGTCGCTTGGGACGTGTGGTCTCCAGATTTCCCCGTGGCCATGGTCAGGCTCACCGGATTCACCGCACGAATCACGGGTGCTCCGCACCCACAACCCCACCGTCCCCACGAGCAGCAGCAGCGAGATGACGAGCAAGGTCTTGCGGATCATGGCTGTGGTTCGGGCTTCTCGATGGGCGTTCCACACTCGGGACATATACCGGAGACATTGCCGGTCAGGTCATAGTCACATTTCACGCAAAGCCCTTTCTCTTTCAGCAGACGGAGGCGCATGCGCCGGTTGATCCAGAGCACGATGGGCAGCCAGACGAACCAGAAGGAGGCAACCGCCGCATATGCGATCCACAGGTCGTTATACCATCGGATTGGCATGGCGGCTGCCCGGAAAACAAGAGCGGAACCGAAAACGAGTGTCATGACAGTCGCATTGAGTCGATACGGAAGCCGGCGAAACCTGAAGGCCTCCAGGGCAAATGCGAATCCGAAGACAAGGTAGATGACCTCCGCAACGTGATCATCCGCATCAGGAAAGCATCTTGCCAGATAGAGTAGTGAGCCTTCTGTGAAATGCAGAAGCAGAAGAAACAACCAAGGCACAGCAGACACGACAAGCCGTCGAGGCGTGACAGGCAGGCGAACCACCCAGCCGCTCGACAGCGACACCAGGACGAGCACAATGAGTGTGGCAAGAATCGAGGCTGGCCCGACGGGATTCAGATCAGGGTAGTGGATCGTTGCAACGGCATTCATTAGTGGTTCTCGTCCGCTTCCGCACTGCATCAATCACGAGCACGGTCTTCCACATCACGGGGATTCGGGGAATCGAACCCAGCGCGGGGATGCGACATTGGGACAGAGTTCCACCGTCCCATCCTCAAAGGCCCGGGCAAGACCGATCTTCGAGACGGCGATTCCAACACACCGCCCCGCACGCCGAGGCCCGGCGTCCTCTGCCTCCCCTGCCGGCACCCTGATCCATCCTCGCGACTCGCCCTGGAAGAATTCGACGGTGCCGTCCTCAAAGGCCCGGTAGAGCCGCGTGCCCTCCGAACCGGCAATCCCGATACATCGCCGTGTGCCTGGTGTTTTGGAATCCCGTCCAGGTTCACCCGAGACCTCCACCACGAAGCCACCGACGGCGATGATGCTCAACGCGCACAACGTGACCGCACCGCACCGGTTCCACATGCTCACTCTCCTTGGTCTGTCACACGAGGATCCTCAACCGCCGCCCCGCACTCCGGACACACGCCGGAAACGTTGCCGGTGAGGTTGTAGCCGCAGGCTACGCACAAGCCGTGGTGACGCCGATAGTTCTCACGATCAATCCACATGGCAAACCGATCAATCCACGTGGCAAACAATGCGAACGGGAGGACGAGTACCCCGACCGCCAGTCCCGCGATCACGGCCACTACGGCGAGGACCAAGACGACGAGCCCGATGACAGGAAGGGCCTCGCTCATATCCGCTCCCCACATTCAGGGCATCGCGGCGCGCTGATGCCTCGCAGGATGTAGTCGCACTTGCGGCATCTGCATTCGTCTTCCCAGTGCTTGTCCAAGTCGGCCCATACATACGCAGTGATTGCAGCAGCATTCGAGATGGCAAGCGCAATCACGAACGCTGTTTGCTCCCCAGCTTGCCCCATTCCATCGAGGCTGCTGGCCGCTAAGAAGAGGACGAGCAGGCCGACGATCCCGCCCACGACAAGCGCAATCGCCGCTCTCCAGAACCAGTGCATCAGCCACCCTCGTCCGTCAGCCCGGCCGTGAACCACACGGTCGTACAGTTATTGTACTCGCTGTGTGCCGATAGGTTCGGGTCGCCCGGCAACCGTCCAGGGTGTGCGCCTCAGTTGTGGTGGTTTCGGCTTTCGCCCCGAATGGGGCGCGGGAACGTAGCCAGGGGCGCAGCACAGCGGAGCCCCTGGTTCCGGGTTCCGCATCGCACACTGCCCCGGCAGGGGCAGAGGAACGCCGCATCGCCGCGCGAATTGTGCATTCCTCCGCCCCAGTCGGGGCGGGAATCATCGGTCCCGTCAGCCACCGGGGGTTGCGCTGCGCTGCACCCCCGGCTACGATCCGATGCCCCGATGGGGCATATGCGCTGCCGTGCTCCCCGGATTCCGCTGCGAAGATGCACACCCTCACGTTGCCACGATTCCGGCGTACACCCGACCCGCTCGCTTGCGCTCGGGCTCGGATGTCGTGATCGCGGTTCGCGCGGCGGTTCGTGCGGGCGTTCGCAATACGCAGTCCGCCCGTACGCCCGTTCAGGATGCCGGCCTTGCCGGCATCGCACGCTCCCTTACGGTCGCGTCTCGGTGTGGGCCTCCGCTATCCGCGATTCCTTGACCCGTTCGGGGTTCGGATGCTGGGCGGAGCGCCGATCCGCGAGCTATGCCTCCTCGACCACCTTGAAGCCCATGAGGACACCCAGGTCTCTGATGCTCTGCATGTGGTCGCCGAAGAAGACTGCGCGGTGGAGCAGTGTCATCGTACCGCCTTTGAGCACGCCGCCACCCCAGTTGAGGAACATGCTGCGGGCGTCGGCCACCTCGGTAGTGAACTGGGTCCGGCAGCCCAGTTCGTCGTGGCTGATCTCGGTGACCTTACCCGTCGAGATCAGCATGGTGTCGAGGTTGATGAACTTGGCGCACGTGACCGGCTTACCGATGGGCATCTCCACGTCGAGCGACACACCGCGCTCGCTGTCACTTTGCGTGCGGATGGTGAAGGGCAGACGCTTGCTCGCGACCCCGTCCATCTTGGTGGCGCACGTGCAGTGGAAATGGATCAGGGCGTTCTTGGCCGTGTCGAAGACCGGATCGCTGATGAAGCCCGGCACGCCGAACGCGTACTGGAACATGAGCATGGTCAGCGTCGAGTCCATGTCGCCCTCGCAGGCCCCGACGAGCCCCAGGTCGTTCAGCTTGCTGAAGGCCAGGCAGCCCTTGGCGGGCTTGCCCATGCAGCCGGAACTCGTGATGGCCACGGCCCCTTCGCGGAGCATGATCTTCTTGCACGCGAGGTAGAAGCGCGTGGCGTTGATGACCTCCTTGCGGGTGGGCTCGACGATCTTCTTGGCCTTGCTGATCCAGTAGCGTTCGGCCTCGGCCTCGGCCTCCTTGAGGTCGATCGAGTTGTGGACCTTGACCGTCTCGTCGATGCTGACCGGGACCACCTCGAGGCCCAGCCGCTCCTTGAGCTTTTCGGCCGAGCAGGCGGCTTCCGTCCCTTGCGGTCCGTGGACGACGATGAGACGCGTCTGCCGCATCCGCGGGGCTACGCGCATCAGCCCGACGACCCGGTCGATCTCGTTCCAGTCGCTGGTCGGCAGCAGCACGACTTTGTTGCCCGCCTTCTGCCAGGCCGGGAAGTACATCCAGCCGTGGCCGCTGTAGGGCTGCGAGAACACGGCCGTGGGCATGCCCTTCTCGACCAGCTTGCCCAGCGCCGGGGCGCCGCCGCCGTGGCCGGAAAGATGGAAGAGCAGGACGCCGTCGGCGCCGGTCATCTTCGCTGCGACCTCGTCCACCTTGGCCGGCGGGATCAACTCGCCGCCGACGAACTTGACGTTGCCGAGCTTCTTCTCGATGGCGGCGAGGCGCTTGTCGAACTTGGCGATCTCGTCAGTCGGTCGGGACAGGTAGATTCCGCCGGTCCGGCCCACGTAGACCTTGTGGATCTTCACCGGCGGCAGCTTGGGCCATTCGTCCGCCTCGCCGGCGATTGCGAGCGGACCGGAGAGTCCTCCGGTCAGCATCACGCCGCCGCCGGCCGCGGCCGTCCCGAGAAACGTACGTCGGGTGGTTCCTTCGCTCATGATCCGTCTCCTTGTCGACAGGTGGATAAGTCTTTCACGGAAAGCCCGTAACACAGCCGCGCAGATGAGCGTCGAGGCTACCGTGTTTCGTTGCGCAGATCAATTCGCGTGAGGCCGGTGTGTACGCGGGCATACCTAATTATAGGTATTCGCCCCGGCGCGTTCGCTTGAGGTCTGCGAGCGTGCGGGGATCGACGTGGTCTACGTCTGAGAGGTGGGTCGCGGGCGATCAACGCGGCGATTTACAGCCGCGACAGGACGCCGTGCACGATTGTGAACGCGCCGATGAGCATCAGCAGAACGGCCATGCCCACGATCGCCAGGCAGCCGACTCCGTACCAACCCCACCGACTGGTGTCTCGCGTGGGGTGGCCGTGTCGATCGAACCGGACGGCGTAACCGGCCTGCTGCTTGGCTTGCTTCTGAAGAGCGACCAGCGTGCGTCCGGCGTGTGTTTCCTCGATACGGTCGAGGTCGCCTCTGAACTTGATTGCGAAGAGCATTTGCAGGGCGTTGTTGCCGCACGAGCGCTCGAACGCGCGGCGGGCTGCGGCCATGTCTTCGGAGGCGTCTTCCTCGAGGTACCAGTAGCGTCCGGCCATCGCCGGGTGGCGCAGCGCCCAGTAGACCTCGCCGAGCCTTTTGCGAAGGGTCAGGTCGTCCGGATGGTTGAAGAGCAACGAGTGCAGACGGTCACGTGCCGTCCCCAGGTCGCCGGATTCCCAGTCCCGCCTAACTCTCCGGAGGACCTCGTCAACGCTCATCGCGTCGCTCCTCGAAGAAGGTGCATGACGGGACTGTAACGCGATTGGGGTGGCGTTGCACGTCGCCACTGTCGGGGCGATCGGTTGGCGGCTACGGTGGCGGGTGGCGTTGCGAGGTTGCGCCTTGTCGTCTATGTTTCGGGCGTCGTGGGGCGCAGCCTTGTTCCCCGCACGTCCTGCGAGGCGCAGGACGCTACGAAAGCGCTGCTGATGCCGGCTTTGCCGGCATCACACGCTCCCTGACGGTCGCGTCTCGGTGTGGGCGTGAACGTCGTTGATTCAGAGTGGTGGGGCGATGGCCGAACGAACTGTCTCTATTGTGACTGGCGGCTCTCGGGGGATCGGCCGGGCGATCTGCGTTGCCTTGGGGCGGTTGGGGCATGCGGTGGCGGTCAACTACTACCGCAGCCGCGACGCGGGCGAGGAGACTTGCCGGTCGGTCGAGGAGGCCGGTGGGACCGCGCTGCTCTGTCAGGCCGACGTGGGTGATGCGGCGGACCGCGAGCGGATGGTGGGCGAGATCGTCGGCGCGTTCGGACGGATCGACTTGCTGGTCAACAACGCGGGCGTGAGCACGCCGACGCGGTCGGATCTGCTCGACAACGACGAGGCGTCGTTCCACTCGGTGCTCAACACCGACCTGACCGGGGCGTACTTCCTCACGCAGCGCGTGGCCAAGCTGATGATCGAGCAGATTGCGGCGGGTCGGCGCGGGAGCCCGGCCGTCGTCAACATCTCGTCGATCTCGGCGTACACGGCGTCGATCCACCGCGGAGCGTACTGCATCGCCAAGGCCGGTGTGGCCATGATGACGAAACTGTACGCCATCCGGCTGGCCGAGCACGACATCAACGTGTACGAGGTTTGTCCCGGGATCATCCGCACCGACATGACCGCGCCGGTGGCCGGCAAGTACGAGCAGCAGATCGCGGACGGACTCACGCCGCTGAGGCGGTGGGGCGAGCCCGAGGACGTAGCCGCGGCCGTGGTCGCCATCGCCTCCGGCCACCTGCCCTTCTCCACCGGCGACGTCATCAACGTCGACGGCGGCTGGCACCTGCGGCATCTGTAGTGTGGTGCCTCAGAGTCATCGAGGCGCATCTGATCCGAACCGCGCCCGTTAGGAAGCGGCCGCGGCAAGGCGAAGCATTGCCGCTCCCTCACGGTCGCGGTTCGGAAAGCATCCAGTTTGGGTGAGACACTGCAGCAGCGCACCGGCCGGCCCGGCCGGCCGCACCCGCAGAGCATTGACGCCGATTCCCGGGGTGGCATGGCCAGGCCGCTCCGCAAGGAACGGCGCCGCCATGTGTGGCGGCAAGACGTGTCGTCGATGGAGAACGAGCAGATGTGTGATGAGCCCACCGTTGTCGTCGAGCAGACCGGAGCGATCCGGTGGATTCGGTTCAACCGACCGAACGTCAAGAACGCGATCATTCCGAACAGCGCGACGCAGGTGAAGTCCGCTCTGGATGGAGCCAAGGAGGCGGGAACGCAGGTGGTGGTGCTGACGGGCTCCGACGGCTCGTTCTGTTCGGGAGCCGACCTCAAGGCCGGTGGCGTCGCGGTCGGCGATCCGGACGCGTGCAAGTCGATCCTGACCGATCACTACCATCCGATGCTGCTGGCCATGACGCGCCTGTCCATACCCGTCATCGCGGCCGTGGACGGCATCGCGGCCGGGATCGGCTGCGACATCGCTCTGGCCGCCGACCTGCGCCTCGCCAGCGAGCGAGCCGGCTTCTCGCAGCTCTTCGTGCAGATCGGTCTCATTCCCGACGGAGGCGGGACGTTCACGCTCCAGCGCATGATCGGCATGACCCGGGCCATGGAGATGGCCATGACGGGGCAGGTCATCTCCGCTCGGCAGGCCGAGCAGTGGGGGATGGTCAATTACGTGTACCCGGTCGACGGCTTCGAAGCACGCGTCCAGGCTTACGCGGAAGCCCTCGCGACCAAAGCCCCGCTGTCGGTGACCCGCACCAAGCGAGCGATTCGCGAAGCGTCGGAGGCGATCACGTTCGAGCACGCACTGCAGAATGAAGCCGCGCTCCAGGGGGAGCTGTTCTCGTCACACGATTTCGTCGAGGGCGTGACGGCGTTCGTGGAGAAGCGATCGCCGGACTTCCGCGGGCGCTGATACACACGGTGCTCGACGTGGTGCCGGCAGCGCGGCTCCGCACGCCCGAGCCCGGCGAATCGCTGGTCGAGGCAGTGACCTGCGGCGTGTGCACCCCCGACATCCCCGCTGCCGTCGAAGCATCATCACCACGCCGAACGATCCACGGCATGCTTCGCAGCGCTCGGGTGCCACGGGCAACTCGCCCACGCCTCCAACAATGTTGCCAACCACCCCATAATTGAGCACATCGTTCCGC
>CAYMME010000132.1:0-18317 GCA_964391465.1 uncultured Planctomycetales bacterium | reverse complement strand
GCGGAACGATGTGCTCAATTATGGGGTGGTTGGCAACATTGTTGGAGGCGTGAGCAAGCTGCCCGTGGCACCCGGTTGCCACCGAATTCGAGATGCACCCCGAAACGGGGCTGCCCGTTACCCGGCCGCGGGTTCGGCATTCACGACGTGTGCGGTTGTCCCAAGGGACATGAGCTTCTGCAAGGAGGACTCGGCGATTCGCACGAGCATCTCGACGGTATGTCCGTCGTAGTGACGCTGGAGGATCTCCGCCTGCCGATCCAGAAAAGCCAAGGCCTTGCCGTCGGCCTGACTGACGCGGAGCGTGGCGTTGAGATCCGGCCGGACGCGCAATGCGCGCACGCACTCGACGAGCCGGTCGAGCCCTGCACCGGTGCGAGCCGAGATGGCCAGCGAGTCGCCGACGTGCCGCTCGACGATTTGACGCATCGTGTTGTCGCTCGCCGCGTCGATCTTGTTGAGCACAACCAGGGTTGACTTGTCCCCACAGCCGAGTTCGCGGAGCACGATCTGGACCGCCTCCACTTCGCGGTCGGCACGCGGAGACGACACGTCGGCCACGTGCAGGAGGAGATCGGCGTGGAGGGCCTCCTCGAGCGTGGCCCGGAACGAGGCCACGAGGCGGTGGGGCAGGTCCTTGACGAACCCGACCGTGTCGCTGAGCAACGCCCACTGCCCGCCGCCGAGGTTCCATCGCCGGGTCTTCGTGTCGAGCGTGGCGAAGAGCTTGTCCTCGACGTGCACGTTCGCGTCGGTCAGGGCGTTCATGAGCGTGCTCTTGCCGGCGTTGGTGTACCCGACGAGGGAGACCGTGAAGGCGTCGCGCCGCCCGCGGATCTCCCGCACCTTTCTGCGGTCGATTTGATCGATCTGCTGCTTGAGGCGCGTGACGCGCTTCTGAACGATCCGGCGGTCGATCTCGATCTGCCGTTCGCCGGGTCCGCGGGTGCCGATGCCGCCCACGGTACCGGCCGTGGTCCCGCCGCCGGCGCCCGCGATCCGCTCGAGGTGTGACCACATGCCGCGCAGGCGCGGGGCGGTGTATTCGAGTTGAGCCAGTTCGACCTGCAGCCGGGCTTCGTGGGTGCGGGCCCGGGTGGCAAAGATGTCGAGGATCAGCTCGGAGCGGTCGATGACCTTGCGTTCGGTGGCCATCTCGATCTCGCGGATCTGGGCGGGAGAGAGCTCGTGGTTGAAGATGATCGCATCGACGTCGTGCGCCGCGGCGCGGGCCTTCAGTTCCTCGACCTTACCCCGGCCGATGAAGAATCTCGTATCGATCTGACGCCGCCGCTGAAGGAGTTGATCCACCACCACGGCCCCGGCCGTCTTGGCCAGTGAACTCAACTCGCCCAACGGATTGCCGTCAGCCGGATCGGCGGGGAGCAGCACGCCCACGAGCGTCACCCGCTCCTGCCGAACTGAAAGGTCTGTGCGAACCGCTTCGCTCAATACGTCCTGCCCGTGATGTGGGCCGAGGGTCCTTTCCCAAAACCGACACAAGCGTTTCCGTTGTCGGACCGGGTACTCAATCAATGATATCCTCTCATGCATGACTCGGTCAACGTCGTTTGGGGGCGTTGGTTTCGCGGCGCCGCATCGCGGCAGCGCGGATCGCGTTGACAGGATCGCCCGAGCCCGCTAGGCTGAGAATGTGGGAGGGCTCTGACCCTCTGCACCAATTCGCGGGATCAGTTCTTACGCGCCCGCATGGGGGGTGTTGGTGTAACGGCCGATGTCTCGACGGCCGTGCGGCATATCGCGAAGTTGTCTAGCGGAGTTGGACCATGTCCGATATGGCAGTCGTGCGTTGCCCGTCCTGTTCGCAGAAGTACCGCGTCCGGGCTTCCTCGGTTGGGCAACGGGCTCGCTGCAAGCAGTGCGGAACGGCGTTTCGGATTTCCCAGGAGCCGGAGGTCGACGAGGACACGATCTTCGGATGGATGACGGATGACGATCCGGCCTCCGAATCGGTCATGGGTTCGACCGGCATCATGCAGAGTCCGAACCAGCCGACTCCGCCCCCCCGGCCACCGGCACCGGCGCCGATGGAGGTGGACTCCACGTCGATCAACGAGGGGGCCACCGAATCACTCGTGCGGCTCGAGAGGATCGACGCCGACGGGGCGCACTTCGTGTTCCCTACCGCGATGCTCGCGAGCGAGCAACTCCGCAATTCCTTTCCCCGCCGTTGTGTGGGGTGCTCAGCCAAGATCGGGCTCGAAGTGCATCTTCTGCGCTGGCCGGAGCGTATGCCGGGTGGACCGGCCGCCTCGCGGGAGACCCGCGAGGAAGCCGCGGTCGGTATGCTCGATGCCTATGAGGGTGTCGTCTCGGGTTTGCTCAGTCAGTTGCCGAGCGTTTCGCACGTGCCCCCTCCGTTCAGCCTGCCGTTCCCGGTGTTCGCGTGCGGCCACTGCCGGGTGTCGCGGTGGGTCGAGGGGCACGTCGCGACCCAGGCGAACAACGCCGTGTGTCGCTTGACCGTCAACTCGCTGGCGGTGGCGGTGGGCTTCTTCCGCAACAATGGCGGGCGCAGCACGCCGGACTATCACCGGCTCATCGAAGCGCGGGATCAGCGCTACGACGCCTGGCGGTCGTTGGAGGCCGAGGTTCGCGAGCGGCTCGAGGGTTGGTTCAGGCCGGAGACCGGCGAGCGCTTCGTGAACTTCTTCTGCGACGAGGAGTTTGCCTCCGACGAGGCCGGCATGTCGGGGATGGTGCTGACCGACCGTCGTCTCGTCTTCAAGAAGTACGCCGCCTGCCGGGATTTCCCGCTCACCGCGTCCGGGCGAATGGAGATCCGGCCTCAGGGTACGACGGCCAACGTGTCCGTTTTCGAGGAAGGCCAACGTCCGGCGGTGGTCAAGCTCAATCACTCGCGGGCCGAGGAGCTGGAGACCAACCTCCGTACCCTCGGGTGCACCTGGACGGTCGCTCGGTAGTCCTCTCAGAAGTGCCGAGGCGTTTGGCCGCTACGCCGTCGACCTCCGACGGCGGGCGAGGATCATTCCGCTGCCGAGCAGGCAGATCGCCATGACCAGACGGTGTCGCTGCGACGCGGCCAGGATCGGAGGCGGCTGGCATACCTCGGTTGCCGTTCCGTCGAACAGGGCCGCTTGGGCGTTGACGATGCCGTACCCGCGTATGTGCAGGGGGTCGAACGTCTGATTGGCCTCGAAGTAGTCGGCGGTGCGGGTCAGGCGACAGCGCATCTGCGCCACCGACCACTCGGGGTGGGCGTCGACCAGGCAGGCGACGACACCGGCCACCAACGGCGTTGAGAGGGACGTGCCGTTCTTGCCGGTGTAGGAGACATCGTTGCCGGCCGATACGGTTCGCGTGTTGATCCCCCGGGCAAGAAGTTCGGGCTTCGTGCGCCCGTCGGCGGTTGGGCCATCCGAGCTGAAGGACGCCATCGCGCCCGTGCTGTAGACCGCGCCGCATGTGAGCACCTCCAGGGCGTCGGCAGGAGCGATCAGGTGTGACGTGGCCGGGTCGGCATCGTGACCGTCGTTGCCTGCAGCGTTGCAGCAGTACATGCCGTTGGCGGTTGCGGTGTTGACCGCGATGGTCGTGACTGCCGTCATCCCGTCGAGGTCGGACTGGTCGTACCAGTCGATGTAGCCCAGCGATGCGGTGGCCACGTCGCCCCCGTTGGCCTCGATGAACTCCAAGCCCGCGACGTAGTTGTCTTCCTCTGCTTCGTACTCGCCGGAAACGTCTTCGGTTTTGCAGAGGATGAACGATGCGTTGTAGGCCGCTCCGATCAGCTCCCCCGGTTTGTATGCGCCCAACACGCCGAGAATCCACGTTCCGTGCTCGTGCTGGTTGCTCGGGTCTCCGGTTTCGATGCTTGTGTCCGGATCGTCATTGACGAAGTCGTACTCCGCGACGATGTTGAGCGGGTGGCCGGGTTCGTTGAACGCCGCGTGGCTGCGCTGGAAACCGGTGTCGAGGATCCCGATGATCACACCCTCTCCGGTGAACCCGACGTCGTGCACGTCAGTCAGCTTGATCTGTGCGAGCTGCGCCTCGGACTCGCCGTAGGACTCGCCCGCGGCCTCCTCGCTGCTTTCGGGCGCGCGGAGTTCCTCTTCCGGGGCGTCGATGGGTGGCCTGATTCGCTGTCCACGACGGACCGGCTGCACGATTCCCACGAAGGGCAATTCGGCGATTCGTTCGAGTTGCCCGCGGGTCGCGAGCACGCTCACCCCGTTGACCCATCTGCTGACCACGCGGATCCGGGCTCCCGTGGCGCGGATCTGGTCAAGGTACTGTGGTGCGACGGGGAGGTCCTGTGCGTCGAAAAGCTCCGGCCGCGTGCGGCGGGCGAGGCGGCGGCGGGTTGCCCGTGGGTTGTACGTATCGGCCAGTGCGCGCAGGGCCGGCCCGTGCGTTTGCGGACTCGAGTGGCCTTTGTCTTGCGGGTCGAGAAGGACCCAGGCCTTCACCCGCTCGGATTCGGGGGCTTGGTCGAGCAGGCGGAGGATCGTCGGGTGCAACTTGCCCCCGGCCGGCACCGCCGCGAGCACCGTCTGTGTCGCGAGAAGGGCCGCCGCCACGGTTGCCGCTGAGCCGAAAGTCATCTTCACGTCGCGCCCCCTCCTGTCGAGCGTGCTGTCTGGTTGCGTGACGCCAAGCCGTCGTGGTCTTGCCGCCGACCAGCGTCGAGTGCACGGCGAGAGGCAGGCAGCACCTTTCCCCCCAGCCGTTGCCGATCGGCGGGGATATACCTCAGCCTATAACTTCCGTCCGACAAGTCAAGAACGGCCTGCCGGTGACGGCGGACTTTGTCGGCTGGACGGGTTGTGCAGGGAACGCACCCGGTTGGTATACTGGCCGCCCGCAATCTGGGTTCATACAAGGTTTCACGACAGGAGGAACTGACGTGTCAGATCGACCTCTCAATGTTGCACTGATCGGCGGCGGCGGCGGAGCGTTCATCGTGCAGCCGCACCAGCGGGCGATTTTCTTCGACGGGACGCGACGGGTCACGGCGGCGGCGCTGGATCCCACGCCCGAGGAGTCACTGAAGGACGCGGAGAACTGGCCCTTCCCGCTAACCGGGTACGGAAGCTACACCGAGATGATCGAAACGGAGGCCAAGAAACCTCTCGGAGAGCGCGTGGACTACGCTCTCATCGTGACGCCGAACAACGTGCACTTCGATCCGGCGATGAAGTGTATCGAGGCGGGCATTCCCGTGTTTTGCGAGAAGCCGCTGACGGTCACGCTTGACGAGGCCGACAAGCTCGTGGCCGCCGTCAAGAAGCACAAGATCCCGTTCTGCGTCTCGCATACGTATCTCGGGCACTGGACGAGTCGGTTGTCTCGGCACATCGTGCGATCCGGCCTGATCGGGGACGTGCGTTGGGTGGACTCGTACTACATCCAGGGTTGGTTGTCCGGTCGCACCGAGGACACCGGCTTGCGGCAGGCGGTGTGGCGCGTCGATCCGAAACAGGCGGGGGCGAGCGGCTGCGGCGGCGACATCGGCACGCATGCGTTGATGCAACTCCGTTACGTGACCGGGCTCGATGCCGTCTCCGTGCAAGGGCACCTGGAGGTCTTCGTCGAGAACCGGGCCCTCGATGATCACTTCACTACGTACTGCGAGCTGTCGAACGGGGCGAAGGCTCTCGTCCGAGCGTCCCAGATCTGCATCGGGCACAAGAATGACCTGGGCATCGCAGTCTATGGCACGAAAGGCTCACTGCTGTGGCGGCAGGAGTATCCTGAGGAGCTGACGATCATCCTGCCCGACCAGCCCGAACGGAAGTACTTCCGCGGCGTGGTGCAGGCCAACGACGGGTTCCTGGGCGACCTGCCGGAGGACCTGATGCTCGAACCGACCATTCCGGCCGGCCATCCGGAAGCGTTCCACGACGCGTTCGCTCGGCTGCACCGTTGCTTCGAACTCGACGTGCGGGCGTACCAGGCCGGCAAGCCGTTCAACTGCGACGGGTCCAAGTATGCCAACGTCGAGGACGGCCGGATGGGCATTGCCTTCATCGAAGCTGCGGTCGAAAGCAGCAACGGCGGCGGAAAGCCGGTGAAGATCAGAATCTGACCGGCGGCCGACAGGATGACCCGCGGTGCCGCACCGTGGCACCGCGGGAGTGTACGTCGGAAGCCGAGCCGACCGGGCGAGCCTGCCTTCGGACGGAGTACCCCCGCAGCACCGTCGAACAGACAGTGTTCGTTGGTTATCTGGTCTTCAGTAGATCGGCCTTCGTGATCAGATCGCTGACCGACTCGGCGATGCCGTCCGCGTTGAAGTGGACCGCGAACGCTTCCCGCTGGGAGTATCGGTATTCGAAGATGAACCCGTTGGGCGTCTTGCCGGTGAAGCGGCTGGCGTTGAAGCCGCTGAGCGGTCCGGGCTCGAGCCGCGCGACCTCCTCGCCTCCGAAGCGCTCGGCCTTCTTCATCATCAACCGGTACTTGCGGGGTTCCTTGGAAACGTCGATGACCTGCTGCCATGTCATGCCGGGCGTGATGGCCTTGCGGGCGTCCCGGCCCTGCTGGGTCGGGTCGTAAGAGGCGTACCCGCCGAGGTAGTACGTCGCGGCACCGCCTACCACGAGCAACGCGAGCAGCCCGAGCATCAGTTTCATCCTCTGATCTCCTTCTTGCCGTGACGGGGCGTGGCCCCGTCGTGCGAATTGATATCCTCCAGAGAGGCTATCAATCTGCTCGGGCCTTGGCAAGGGCGAATCGGCGCGCCGAGGAAAGCGCTCACTTCGCAACGGGGGCGGGCTCAGGCGCGATGGCGTTGTACATGCCGGTGGCGGCGACGGCGGCGGCGACGACGAGCACGATCGCGATGGAGTCGGCCCACCGGCCCGTCGCTTGCCAGTAGGCCGCTTGACTGACCGCATAGGCGGATAGCGCGACTGCGGCGACGGCGGGGCCGGACGCGCGGCCGTGCTTTCGAGCGACCGCGGCGGCGAACAGGAACGTGCCGACGGCGAACGGTACGAGGGCGAGCGTGCCGTCGGTCAACCAGTCGAGCCAGGCTCGTGGGAACTCCGAGTGCAGTGGGAGCCAGGTGTAGCCGATAGGTGCGGCCACGGGTTCGTGTGCGTGGAACGGCGCCATGCCCAGGCCGAGGAGGGCTGCGCCCGCCGGGACCAGGAGCCACGATGGCAGAGAGAAGGTGCGCCCGCGGGGCAGCGCGGCGATGATGAGGCCGTGTACGGATCGAAGCAGGCTCTGGAACGGGGTGGCCAGCAGTGCCCCGATCGCGGCGCCCGTGCCGTTGGCGAGAAGGTCATTCACGTCTGCTGCGCGGCCGATGCGGTTGATTTGCAGGTACTCCAGGCCGGCGCTCAGCGCGGCCGCCAGAGCGCAGGCTGCTATGGTTTCCCGTAGCGGACGGGCCGGTCGTCGCCGTAGCAGCAGACGGATGAGAAGGCCGACCGGGACATAGACCGCAACGTTGGCCCAGACGTCCGCGCGAAGGGCGTCTCGCCAGACGAAACCGCCTTCCCCGACGTGGGTGCGGGCTGCGGAGGCTGCATCGGTCTCCGTTCCGAACGGCATCAGGGCCGCGTAGCCCACGAAGAGCATCCCGAGCAGTGCGGCGAGTCGGATCGTCCGGCGACGCAGGATCGGCGGCGTCCACACCCAGTGGCCGTTGACCTGACAGGGAGTCCGGCTTCGGTCATCTCCGCGATGGCTGCAGCGGTATACGTTGCGCATGCACGCATGTCCCGGTGCCTCCTCGCGTCATAGGTAGAATCTGTTCCGGTGCGGCGGAGCGAGACGGAGCCCCGAATGGGCCGGTCGCATGCGCCGGGCGGTGTGCCCTGGCCAACACCACCGCCCGATTCTAGACCCCGGGGAAGTGGAGGCAAGCGGTCCCCGCATGGATGAAGTGACGTCCGAGAATCGTGCCGACTGCCGGTTGCGAGCACGCCCGGGTGCATCTCAAATTCGGTGGCAGCCGGG
Organism: uncultured Planctomycetales bacterium; assembly: GCA_964391465.1. Classification (GTDB taxonomy): domain Bacteria; phylum Planctomycetota; class Phycisphaerae; order UBA1845; family CAYMME01; genus CAYMME01. The sequence continues at coordinate 10,361 of CAYMME010000132.1, read as the reverse complement.
TGCCACGGGCAGCTTGCCTGCCCGTGCTCACCACACCTGGACCGCGGGAAACACTGGCGGGCAAGCCGCCAGTGGCACCCATCACGTGTGGTGGTGCCGCGATTCATGAGATGCACCCAGCACGCCCCGGCCCGAGCGGCCCGCCTTGCCGTGGTCCGCTTCAAACGGTAGAACCTTGCTTCGCTGCGCGAGCGAGACGTGTAGGAACCTGAGCTCGAGACCATGACGAACGAACGACTGAAAAGCCTGCTTTCCGAGATCGGCGACGTGGGCGTGGCCGTGATCGGCGACTTCTGTGTGGATGCTTACTGGACCATCGACCCCGGCGGGTCGGAGGTGTCGGTGGAGACGGGCAAGCCGGCCCATGCGGTGCGGACCCAGCAGTATGGTCTGGGCGGGGCCGGCAACGTGATGCAGAACCTGGTCGACCTCGGGGTCGGCCGGTTGTACGCGGTGGGGGTGGTCGGCGACGACCCGTTCGGTCGCGAGATGCGACGCCTGCTCGATGGCCGCGGCGTCAACGCCGAGGGGCTGATCGTCCAGTCCGAGGAGTGGGCCACGCCGGTCTATGCCAAGCCTTACATCGGTGAGGAAGAAGAGTCGCGGTTCGACTGGGGGGCGTACAACGCGGTTGCGGACCAAACCGAAGCGCGCCTGATCGAGGCCCTGACTCGAGCGTTGAACTCGGTGCAGGCGGTGGTGATTAATCAGCAGCTTGCCAAGGGCGGTCCCTACCGCGACGGGCTGGTCGCCAGGCTCAACAAGGTGATCGCCGAACACGGCAAGGCGGCGTTCATCGTCGACAGTCGTGATTTCAGCGGCGAGTTCCGCGGCGCCGTGCTCAAGGTGAACGACGTTGAAGCCGCGCGACTGAGCGGCGAGGACCGTGAGATCGGCGACGTGATCACCGGTGATGAGGTGCGCGGCTACGCGAAAACGCTGCATGCCAAGACCCAACGGCCGGTGTTCGTGACGCGCGGGGCCAACGGGATTGTCGCCTACGACGGGACGGAGATGATCGACGTGCAGGGGCTCCAGATCCTGCGGCCGACCGACCCCGTCGGGGCGGGCGATACGTGCGTGGCCGGAATCACTGCGTCGTTGGCGGCCGGCGCATCGCTGGGTGAGGCGGCGGAGCTGGGCAACTTTGCCGCGGGCGTCACGGTGCAGAAGCTGCGGCAGACCGGCACGGCGACACCGGCTGAGATTCTGGAGATTGGTGGCGATCCGGATTTCGTCCACCGTCCCGAGCTGGCGGCCAGTGCGCGGCATGCGCGGTACCTCGACGACACGGAGATCGAGGTCATCGACGACGCGTTCGAGCGCGGGAAAATCGCCCACGCCATGTTCGACCACGACGGGACCGTCTCTACGCTGCGCGAAGGATGGGAACGGATCATGGCCCCGGTGTGTGTCCGGGCGATCCTGGGCCCGCGCCACGACCACGCGACCGAAGCGGAGTACCGGCAGACGGTGGAGCTGGTCGACGACTACATCGACAAGACCACGGGCATCCAGACCATCGTGCAGATGGAGCGGCTGGTGGAGATGGTCCGCGAGGCCGGCTACGTACCCGCCGACCAGATCCTCGACAAGTTCGGCTACAAGGAAATCTACAACGACGCCCTGATGGAGATGGTCAACGCCCGGGTGGCCAAGTTCCGTCGCGGGGAGCTCACCGTCGACGACTACACGGTCAAGGGGGCGGTGGCGTTCTTGCGGCGGCTGCGTGAGCGCGGCGTGAAGCTCTATCTGGCCTCCGGCACCGACCGCAACGACGTCCAGGCCGAGGCCGCGGCGCTCGGGTACGCCGACCTGTTCGAGGGCGGAATCCACGGGTCCGTCGGCGACGTGTCCAAGTACTCGAAGAAGATGGTCGTTGACGACATCCTGCGCACGAACGACCTGCATGGGTCGGAGCTGGTGTGCTTCGGCGACGGCCCGGTCGAGCTTCGCGAGACGCAGAAGCGGGGGGGCATCGCCATCGGCGTCTGCTCCGACGAAGTGCGCCGGTTCGGGCCCGATGAAAAGAAGCGGGAGCGCCTCATCCGCGCCGGCGCCCACGCCGTCATGCCCGACTTCTCCCAGGCCGAGCAGCTCTTCGCTTGGTTGTTTCCCTGATCGCATCCGTCTCCCACCCACCGCATACCGCCGCGATGGATGGGGTACCCACGCTTGACGTACGCCACGCGCGCTACGCGAAGTGTGCTTTCATCTGCTTCTCGTACTCCGGGAAGTACGAGCCGATCAGGGGTAGATCGAACGTGCGGAGGATGCTCGTGTTGGACTCGCGCTCGAGGAGGAACTGGAACGACTTCTCGATCAACGCTTCGCGCGACGCAGTCCCGCCGGTCAGGCGCTGGTAGTCGCCGTCGCTCACCGTCACGCGGTGCGTCGTCGTCGTCCCGGCCGCAACCGTGACTTCGAACGTCGTGTCGTCGATGCTCGTGACTGAGATCATCGCGGTCTCCCTCGAGCGTTGTCTCACGTGGTCAGAAGGCCCAGGTCGATCAGGTGCTGCCTCGTCTGCTCTCGCTCGGCGTCGCGGAAGCGGTGGAACGGCTCGGCCATGAAATCGTCGCAGATGCCGAGGCAGGACAGGGCGCACTTGACGCCCTTGAGATAGCTCGATCCGTGCCGGCCCACGGTGTAGATCCGATTGAAGAGATGCACCACCCGTTCTTGGAGGGGGCGCAGTCGCTCGAGGTCCCGGTCGCGCGCCGCCTCGTACACGTCGACATAGAGACGCGGACAGATGTTCGCTCCGCCGCAGATGCCTCCGTGTCCGCCGGACAGAACCGACTCCGCGAGCAGGATCTCCGGGCCCACGAGGACGGTGAACTCGGGACGATCCCGGAACATGTCCACGAGCCGGTGGAAGTAGATCATGCTCTCGGAGCTGTCCTTGACGCCGGCTATGTTGGGGATGTCGGCCGCGCGCTGCACGGTGTCCGCCTCGAAAGGCACCTTGGTGTGGCTGGGCATGTTGTAGAGAAACATCGGCAGCGGCAGTTCGGGGGCCAGGTGCTGGAGGTACTCGAGCAGTTCCGGCTGCCCGGCCGGGAAGTAGTAGGGCGTGGCCAGCACGACCCCCAGCGCGCCCGCGTCGCATGCCTTGCGGGCCAGGTTCACCGACTCGACGAACGACGTGTCGGTGATGCCGACCAGCACGGGGACCCGACCCGCCACCTGCGCACACACGCGGTCGATGACCTCGTGCCGCAGTCGGTAGCTGAGGCTGGGGGCCTCGCCCGTGGTGCCGAGGATGAATAGTCCGTTCACGCCGCCGCCGAGGATGTGCTCGATCAGCTTCTCGAGCCCCGCGGCGTCCAGCGTGTCCCGATCTTTCAGCGGCGTGATCATCGGGGGGATGATCCCGCTGAGTGGTTTGGGCAGTGTTGCTTTGCTCATGGTGGGCTACTTTAACCCGTCGCGGGGATGATTACGAGCGGGCCGGAATCGCGGATGCGGAATGAGCATCGCCGCGAGCGCACCACTTGCCTTGCCGGTCCGGTGGCCGCGCTATCCTTTTGTGTTTTGCGTACTTACGACGTCGCGCGGCCTCCCGAGTCGCTGCTTGTCTGCCCATGGGTTTGCGTTGCGTCGCTTTTTGCGGTGTGGCCGCAAGATCGCTCGGACCGATAAGAGAAACCGCTCGACATGGCGAGCGACAGGCTCCCAGGCGTACGGGAGAGCGGACAGCATGAGACGACGTAGGCGAACGCATCGAGGGCGGTGGATTGCCGCCACGGCGCTGCTGGTGGTGTTCGTGGGCTGGTTCTGGCGCGGCGGGGACGCGGACGGGGCCACGGAAGCTCCGCCGCCAATCCCGAACGCGGGCACCCAGCGAAATCAGATGCTCGCGGAGATGAAGCGGCTCAACCAGCAGGTCGCCGAGTTGAGCCGGTTGCTTCGTTCGGGCAACGTCGTGGTGAGCGTCAAGAGTGCGCAGCAGACGGATGCTCGGCGGCCCTCGCGGTGACGGTGATTTCACACCAACAGGTTGCGGCTGAGCAGGGAGGGTCGGGTCCTTGTGCATGAAGGCCGTCAAGACAAGTAGCGGCGGGCAGAACGGCATCCGCAGCATGCGCGCCCTGTTGGGATGCGTCGTTGTGGCGGCGCTGCTTGCAGTTGCGGTCTCGAGCGCCGTGCCGGACCGTCTGCATGCACAGCCGGCGGAGGGCAAGGCAACAAGCCGGCCTGCGCCCGCGGACGTCCGTGACGTGAAGAGACATCCCCTCGTGAAGAGGCTGGGCAATGCGATGGCCCAGGCGCTGAAGGGAGGCGCGACTGAAGGAAAGGGGCCGGCGGAGAAGGCGGGTGCGCCGCAGCCGCCACTGTTCGTGCAGGAACCGGACCAGGCGCCGGAAGAGACCGCGCCCGTTGTGACCCGGACGGACGAGGGCTTGCTGGAATTGCACTTGCGCGATGCCGATCTCTCCGCGGTGCTGCGCCTGTTGTCGGTGGAGGGTAAGCGGAACATCATCGCCGGCGCGGGGGTGACCGGAAAGGTCACGGCCGATCTGTACGGGGTCACGTTTCAAGAGGCGCTCGAAGCCGTTCTTGCCGCCAACCTGTGTGGATATCGAGAGGACGGCAAGTTCGTCTTCGTGCACACGCTCGAGGAGATCCAGGCGCTGACCCAGCCGCCGACCCAGCCGGAGAAACTCGTCACACGGGTCATCAAGCTGGCCTACCTCCCGGCGACCGAGGCCCTGCCATTGGTCGAGACGCTGATCAGCGACACGGGGTCAGTGACGGCGACCGCCAAGTCGGAAGAGGGTGTCGAATCGACGTCGGACACGCTCGGAAACGCCTTGGCGCTGATGGACTGTATCGTGGTCCGGGACCGTCCGGAGCATGTGGCCCAGATCGAAGCGATGCTCGAGGAACTGGACGTCCGGCCGCAGCAGGTGCTGATCGAGGCCACAATCCTGCGGGCTGCGCTGAGCGAGCAGAACGAACTCGGAATCGATTTCAACACGCTGGCGGGCGTTGACTTCGAGGCCCTGAACAGCACGAGCCCGGGGGTCACGGACTTGACCACGCGAGACTTGTCGCAGGGACAGATGAACAACACCTCGATCACGACCCGCACGGACTTCAACGACAATGTGACGTCGGGCGGGTTCACGTTCGGCGTGATCAAGGACCAGATCGCAGTATTCATCCGGGCCTTGGAGCAGGTGACGGATACGACGGTGCTGGCCAATCCGAAGATCCTCGCTCTGAACAAGCAGGCGGGTTCGGTCATCGTCGGACGGCGCGACGGATACATGACGACCACGGTCACGGAGACGGCCGCGATCGAGACCGTCGAGTTCCTCGAGACCGGCACCCAACTGCGTTTCCGCCCCTTCATCGGGCGGGACGGATGGGTGCGCGTGGAGCTGCGCCCCAAGGACAGCAATGGAGGCCTGACCGCGGACAATCTGCCTTTCGAGGAGACCACCGAGGTGACCACGAACCTGATGGTGAAGGATGGTCACACGATTGTCATCGGCGGGTTGTTTCGCGAGAACTCCGTCGCGGGCCGGAGCCAGGTTCCGCTGCTGGGGGACATCCCGGGGATGGGGTTGCTGTTCAGGAGTTCCAATGATCAGACCCGACGCGAGGAAGTGATCGTTCTGCTGACCCTGCGCATCCTCGAGGATTCCGACGCGGAGAATGAGATGATGGAGGCCGTCCGCGAGGACATCGAGCGCGTGCGGCTCGGCGCCCGGCGCGGGTTGCTCGGCATCGGACGCGAGCGGCTTGCCCAGGCTCACTACCGCGCTGCGATCCGACATCTCCGCGCGGGTCGGGATCGGGAAGCATTGTTCGACGTGGATCTGACGTTGCACCACAACACGCGTCACTCGCGGGCACTGAAGCTGCGGGAGCGGTTGCTCGGGCGGCGGCTGTGGGGCGATGAGGGCATGCAGATGCGCACGTTCATGTGGGAGTTGATCGAGGCGGCAGACGCTGAAGGTGGGGAGCCGTTCGGGCGACCGGACCCGCTTCGCATGCTGCCGGGTGGTGAGGAAACGGACGAGGCAGATGATCGCTGAGGTGAGTCACCGACACAGAGGACTCGGGCGAGTCGCCGCTTCGTGGGCGCTGATGGTGTTCGCGGGGTGTGCGGGGCCGCACGAGAAGATGCAGCAAGAAGCCCAGGCCCGCTGGGAAGGCATGCGTGCGAAGGTCAAGGTCCGCCTGGCGAGCGAGCAGTTTGAGCAGGGTCGGGTCGCCGAGGCGCTGGGGCAATTGAACGAGGCGATCCGGCTGGACCAGGAGTCCCCCGGTGCGGCGATCCTGCTGGCCAAGATCCAATTGGCCAAAGGTCAGTTGGCGACGGCGCGGGAGACGCTGGACGAGGCCGAGAGGGCCTGGGACGCGACGGCCGAGATCCCGTATCTGAGAGGCGTGTTGGAGGAGCGGGCGGGGCGGTCGCAGGAGGCATTCGAGGCGTACCGTGAGGCGTTCGAGGCCGAGCCCGACAATTCGGACTACTTCGTGGCGGTGTGCGAGTCGATGCTCGCGCTGGGGATGGTGCGCCAGACCATCGCGTGGCTGGACGTGCAGGAGGAGGCCCACGGTCACACGGGCGCGTTTCACGTACTGATGGGCCGGGCGTTGCGGTTGGACGGCCGGCCTGCAGAAGCGGCGGCCGCGTACGAGGCCGCCGTCGAAACGGGCGCGATGGACGATGAGATCCGGGAGGCGCGTGCCCTGTGTTTGATGTGGGCGGAGCGCTACGCGGAGGCAGCCGAACTGCTTCGTCCGCTTCTGGCGCGCGTTGCGAGGGAGTCCCGGCCATCGCTGCAACTGGCCCTCTGCCGCTGTTTGCTGGAATCGGGCGATATCGGACAGGCCGGCGAGCGGCTGGCTCTTCTGTCGCGCTCCGCTCCCGACTCGGTTCCGTTACGGCAACTGATGGCCCGGGCGGCGTGGGCGCGGGATGACGGGCCGGCTGCGCTGCGTCACGCGCGGCGTGCGGCCGCGATCGAAGGTGCCGGCGCCGACGTTCACCTGATGGTGGCGGTCTTTGCCTATCGCTTGGGGCAGGACGAGTTGGCTTACGATGTTGTGCAGAAAGTCCTGAGCGCCGAGCCGACGAATCCGCTCGGCGTACGCCTGCGGCGCGAGCTCAACCGCCGTCGGTCGGCTGGAGCACAAACGCCGGAGAGGGAAGCTGCGGGTGCGAGCAACGTGTCTCGAGATCCCGTTGCCGCAGCACCCATCGCCCTCCCGATCGGAGTCAACTCCGAAGGCGCAAACAAGGTCGCCCTGACCAAGCGGTGACTAGGCCAGGGCGATCTCATGCTGACGAGCCGCCGATGCTTCGGCGCCCGCCCCTGTGGAAAGAGAATGCTTCTTTCCGCTCCGGATCCGTCTAGTAGCTGTTGTATTTGGTCGTAGCCGCGTCCGTTTCGCCGTCGGCACAGTTGGCCACGATCTCCCCCGTGGCGTAGTTGTACACCCAGCCGAAGTCGCCCGTCCCGTCGGGGGCCGGGCCGGTGTTGGCAACGTCGACGCCGGTCTTCCCGCGGTTGGTTCCGACGGGCAGTGGCGGCATGGGACGGCGAAGATACGGGCCGAATTCGTATACCGCGGTCTTGGTCTCGGAGACGACGCCGGCGATAGAGGTGTACTTGCTCAGTTGGTTCTTCAATGCGTCTTCCGATCCGGCGGCCCCGAAGGTTCCACCCGCGGCCTTGGCGCCCGGGTAGTCACCGCTGTGTTCGGCCGAGTAGAGGTCGATGGCGTTGCGCAGCGCGGCCAGATCCGCACGCAGGGCCGACTCGTCGGCTCCCTTGGCACCCTTGCTGATCCGCGGCACTGCAATCGCGGCCAGGATCCCCAGGATGACGACCACGATCACCAATTCGACGAGACTGAAAGCTCTTGTTCTTTCCGCTGCCTTCATCGCATTCTCTCCATCAAGCTGTGGCGCTGGCCCGCCGTCGAGTACCCGTATCGGCGGAGCTCCTGCCGTCGTTCCCGTGCTACATCGACCATGCCATGGCACCGATTGAGTAGGTTCACTTCGATTCGATCGGACGCGTATGCGTTTGCGCAGTTATAGTCCCGGCGCCGCACGCAGGATCAGCACAACCGTCACATCCTCGAAACGACAGTGAACCTTCATGTTGCTGATTTTGACGATTTGAAATCCGTCGATCCGGTCGCCTTCCCGCCGGACCTTGCCGTCGACCAGCGCCGTGGGGCCGGAAGGCCCGGTAAACGTGGCCTCCAAGTTGTGGGCGTCGAGGAACGCCTGGGCCACTTGCCGGGGTGTGGCCTGCGTGGTGTCGGGATGGTTCGGATCCGCCGAGCGTCCCTCGTTGAGGGCGGCGAGGATGGTCCGCGTCGGCTGCAACAGATCGCGCACGTCGTCGGTGAATCGGTACGCGGCGAGTTGAGCGTTCCGTGGGGAGTCCGGCGCGTCGTCTGCGAGGGCAGTCGGATCGTCATCGACGGACGGCTCGGCGGCGGGTGCCGGGGCGTCGACGGCCGCGGACGCGTTCTTCGAGCCTCCTGCATCGTCCTCGGCGCGGCTGGTCTCGGGTTGAAACATCCAGCCTTGATCGGCGGCCAGAGCGACCAGGGCGACGATCGCACCGGCGATCAGAAGGTGTCGGCGGGTCAGGTAGCGTTTCATGGTGAGTCCGGTAGCGCGTAGAACCGCACAGCACAGGTCACCGAGGTCTCGGTCGTTCCCGGTGAGCCGTGGTGCTCGATTGCGTACGAGGGCACATCAACAAAGTCGGCCCGCGCTTCCAGCGCGCGGCAGAACCGGTGGAACGCGGGGTATCGCCCCGTTGCCTTGATCTCGAACTGGTATTCGTCCCAGTGGCTTCCTTTCCGGTGAGCGACCGGCCGGATGCCGTCAACCTGCATCTCGGTCTCCGTCGCAAGCGCCACGACCTGCTTGATGCCGGTGTCCAGATTGTGGGCTCGCGGGAGCCCGCCGTTCCATCGGGCGAGGGTTGCGCGCGCCGCCTCCATCCGGTCCTGCACCGCCTTACGCCGCAATTCGGCACGCGCCAGCTTCGTGAGGGTCGATGCGTGTTGGGTATTGAGGTCGGCGATCCTGTGCGAGCGATCGAATCCGGGACGCAGAAGGAGGAAGACCGCTCCCGCCGCGATGGCCAGCGCAACCGCGGCCCCGGCGATGTCCACATTCAGAATGGGGGGATGCCTGCGCATGGATGTCCTCACCTCACCACCGACACGTCAGCGAGAAGTCAATGGCCTGCCCGGCCAGGAACAGCTTCCGTTCAGCCCCGTCCAGTCGCACGGTCTGGAACAGCGTTGAATCGTTCAGGACTCGCATGAACCGGGCAAGGTGCTCGTGGTCGATCGCGTGTCCCTCGAGAATGAGCGTGCTGTCCCGCCGAACGGGCTGACGCTTTGTACCGGGGCCGGCTGGCGCAAGTGCCGGTTTCCGGGCGGACTTGCCGATCGTGTCGACCGGAACCTGCGCCCGCAGCGTCGTGAGCATGACCTCCGGCGGGGTGCGCTCCGCCAGAAACGCCAGCAGGGGGCTCCACACACGTGCGGTTGCGAGTCGTTCGGCTGTGCTCGCATCCTTCGAGACCACTTGCTCCTGCGCCGTTTCGCCGGCCAGTATTTCGTTGGTCGCACGGAGCCGATCTGACACACCCACAAACCGACTCCATGCTCGCTCTTCGGCGTCGGCGTTCGGAGTGAGGAACCACCCGGCCGAGCCAAGTCCGACCGCTTCCACGACGCACACGAGCACCCAGGCTCTGATGCGTCGAGCCCGGGAGAAAGCCGCACTGTGGCCGCTTGGTAGGAGATTGACCGATATCATGGCTTGCTCATCGCTAGCAGGGCCAGTCCGAATGCTCTCACCATGGCCGGATCGTCGACTCGTGCCGTCGTCGGCGCATCCGCGGGTGCCTCGGTGTCGAGCGTCGGCACCGGGATTCCCAGCGTCTCGGACAGCCACGTCGTGAGGCCCTTCAGACGGGCACCGTGACCAATCGGGACCAGACATTTCACCGTTGCATCGGGATACGTTTGCATGACGTATCCGAACGCCCGTTCGATCTCCTTCAGCATGGCCTCGAGCGTGGGCCGCAGAATGCTGAACAGGAACCCGGGGATGTCTTCCTCACGGAAGTTCGAGAGATTGCACGCTCCGGGGCGGTGTCCGCGCGTGGTGACCTGGATCCCGTACTGACGTTTCAGGTCTTCGGCCAGGATCGGCTCGACCTCGAGCACGGAGGCAAGACGCTCGGTCAGGTCGACGCCGTTCCCGGGCACTATCCGCTGGTACACCGGCGTCTCGCCTACGGCGACGCAGAGGGTGTTGCTTTTGGCGCCGAGGTCCAGAACGCCCCAGAAGTCGT
>CAYMME010000131.1:0-18417 GCA_964391465.1 uncultured Planctomycetales bacterium | reverse complement strand
CGACGAAGCCCGCGGAACGGTTTCTCACCACCGGCGTGAATAATCCGGGCTAGCCTGCGCGCGATTCGGTCCGGCGACGGGAGCACCATTCCACCGCGCCGCTCGGGCCAGTGGGCCATCTTGACTCTTGCAGGAAGGAGTGATCACTCATGCGTCTCAGCAAGCTCACAATGCCACTCGGGTTGTGCCTGACTACGACATGCCTCGCGATGATCGGGTTTGGCTGCAAGGAAGCCGCGCCCCCAGCCAAACCGGCGGCGGAGTCAGAGGCCCCGCCCAAGCAGGCCGAACCCACAAAGGCACCGGCGCCGAAGGCGGCGGCATTGCCGGTCGTTCCGGCCGGCCTCCAGCCGCCTCCGATTCCCAAAGACAACCCCATGACCGCCGAGAAGGTCGAGCTGGGCAAGCTCCTGTACTTCGACAAGCGACTCAGCGAGGACGGCACGGTCGCTTGCGCGAGCTGCCACAACCCGAAGGAGGGTTGGGCCGAACGACGACCGACGAGCGAGGGAATCAAGAAACAGGTCGGTGGTCGCAATGCCCCGACCATCATCAACGCCGCGTATCATCCGGCGCAGTTCTGGGACGGTCGGGCAGCCAGTCTCGAAGAACAGGCGCTGGGGCCGATCGAGAATCCTATCGAGATGGGCGCTAACCTGGACGAGGTCGTCAAAGAGCTGGCCAAGGTGGCTGAGTACACCAAGCGGTTCAAGGCCGTCTTCAACACCGGCGTGACCAAGGAAGGTATCGGCAAGGCCATCGCCGCCTTCGAGCGGACGATTCTGAGCGGAGACTCTCCGTACGATCGGCACATGGCCGGCGACAAGAAGGCCCTCACCGACGTTCAGAAGCGCGGCATGGACGTTTTCATGGAGAAGGGGAACTGCGCGACCTGCCACGCGCCGCCAACGTTCAGCAACGGACGCTACTACAACGCCGGCGTCGGTGTCGGGAAGCCGAAGCCCGACGCGGGCCGCAAGGACGTCACGAAGAAGGACAGCGACCTCGGCAAGTTCCGCGTTCCGCACCTTCGTGACATCGCGAATACCGGGCCCTACTTCCATGACGGCAGCGCCAAGACGCTGGAAGAGGCCGTGGCCCTGATGGCGAGCGGCGGCAAGAAGAACCCGAACCTCTCCGTCGTCCTGCAGGCAGTGGGCGGAGCCAAGCTGACTGACCAGGACAAGAAGGATCTGGTCGAGTTCCTCAAAGCACTGTCGGGCAAGTACCCGATTATGGATCCTCCGAAGATGCCCGGGGGCTGAATCCCCCGACCGCCGACGGACCGACAGAGCGGCATGACCTCGAACCGTTGTGGTCTGCGCGACGAGAATTGTCGCTACGCGGTGGACCGGGACACCGACCGGACCAAGTACCCCACGGTCGTCTCGCGTAGCTCTCCCGTCTCGTGGTCGTAGAGGGTGACCGTCGCGTCGTCGGCAAGCAGCGAGGCCGTGTCGCAGGCGCCGGGACCGACTCCTAGCGCAGCGAGGGTGAGAACGGTGTAGCCTCGAATGCACGGGTCGGCCGCGCGCAGGGACGTCGTCAGTTCGTCGACGCGGTCGGTGTAGACATCGGGGCGAAGCCCGGCTACTCGGGCCACCGCCCAGTGCGTGCCCCGCTCGAACGGCTCCTCCTGGAGAAACGAACCCAGGATCGCACCATATTCATCAATCAGCGCGGGGACATTGACGAGAATCTCGCCGATCGCCTCAGGCGCGTGCCAGCCCAGCATCCCGGATTCGTCGTTCATGGACCACAGAAAGCGACGGATCAGATCGCGCACGGGCTCGAGGTCCGTGTCCGCGAGGACGGCGGCCACGCGTCCCAGGGCCTGGACGGTGCGCCAACGAAGACGATCGTCCACTTCGAACAGCAGGGCGCACAACGTCCCGACGACGCGTCCGTCCTCCCGCACCCAGTCGAGCAGCGGCTCCAGGTCCAGCCCGCCGACCAGCTCGCGTACCGCCTGTTTCCGCTGCCGGCGCGTGAGGTTGCGTAGGTTCACGTTGGTCTACCCGTACGGGTACATGCCCCCCTTGATGGCTTCGAGGCCCTTGAGCAGGTTGGTATGCTTCTCCTCATCTTCGAGGAGGTATCCGAGCAGGTAGCGCGGCACCGGCATCTTCGCGGCTTTGAGGGTCTCGAGTGCCTCCTTCGCCAACCGGATAGTGCTCTCTTCGATCTCGATGTGCCTCTCGATCATCCCCCAGACCTCGCCCAACTCTTCCGGGGAAAGGGAGATCGCCTGGCGCTCGAAACTGTCGATGATGAGCCCCTGGACGCGATGGTGCATCTGCGAGTCGCGCTGGATGATCTCCATGACGAGACGCACCAGCGGGTTCTCGGTCTTCTCGATGATCTTGCCGGTCGAGGCGACGGAAGAGTCCTCGACCTTCTGCCAGCGCTTCATGTTGGCGACGAGCTTCTCCTGCATTTCCTTCGTTGACATCGGTGTATTCTCCTCATCTCAGCGGTACAGGAAACAGTCCTCGGAACCCGCGGGTTCCTCCTCAGACTTCACGCGAAGGAAGCATTGACCCGAACCGTCTGCGGCACAAGCCCGGTTCCTCGACATCCTGCATGACATCAGACATCGGGACCGCAGCGTCGTGCGCTTTCGGCGGGCCGCCTTCTTCTGTTTCCTCTTGTTCACCCGGGATGCTCTCTTGCCTCCCGGCGGTGCGATCCTCTGCCGCGACCGCCGCGACCTCGAATCACGATGCGTGCTTGGCCAGATAGCCGGCCACACCCTCGGCCGTAGGCTTCATCGCCTCGTCACCGTCCTTCCAGTTCGCGGGGCAGACCTCGCCGTGCTTCTCCGTGAACTGCAGCGCATCGAGGAGGCGCAGCGCCTCGTCCACGTTGCGACCCAAGGGCAAATCGTTCACCAGAGCGTGCCGAACCACACCGTCCGTGTCGATCAGGAACAGCCCCCTCAGGGCAACGGACTCATTGAGAAGCACGCCGTACGCCCGCGCGATGTCCTTGGTGATGTCGGCCACCATGGGATACTGCACGTTCCCGATCCCGCCCTTCTCTCGCGGGGTGTTCTTCCACGCGAGGTGGGTGAAGTGAGAGTCCACGGACACGCCGATCACCTCGGCATTCTTCTCCTTGAACTTGTCCAGCGCCTTGTCGAAGGCGATGATCTCCGACGGACACACGAACGTGAAGTCCAGCGGATAGAAGAACAGCACGACGTACTTGCCGCGAAGCTTCGACAGGGTCAGTTCGCCGAACTGGTTGTTCGGCATGACGGCTTGCGCCGCGAAGTCCGGCGCTTCCTTGGTCACGAGCGTTGACATGATGCATTATCTCCTACATTTCCACACTAATACTAACATTTTCAGGCGAGGTTGCCTCGGGGGAGTTCACGTCCCTCCCCCGACCCTCAGCCTATCCCCATTTCCCTTTGGCGATGTGCCCCTGGACCTCGGTCATCGACAGCTTCATGATCTCGTAGCTGTGTGCGAGCGACTTCTTGAAAACATCCACGCACCCGGGGTCCAGATTGTCCTCGACTCCGTCGTTGCAGACGCGTTCGATCTGACGCCCCAGATCCACGAGGCGGCAGTGCAAGGTGTTCGTGCGCCGTGACCGCTCCACCAGTCCCGCCGCGGTATCGTCCAGAAGGGTGAACTTCGCGGCGGGGGCCCCGCACTTCGGGCACTGATCGGGAGCACCATCGCCATCATGTGTGTATCCGCAGACGCACTGCCATTTCTTCTTCATGGGGTGTCCTTTCTTGTATCGCCTCTCACGGGAGAGGCGGTTCTTCCTTTCCACATCGTGCGGCCGAGGGGCTCTCTCAGGCCGGTCCCGTCGCGCCCTGAGTCGGCACGCGCCGGCCGAGATCCTGGTCGATCATGAACAGCACGCCCGTGTTGTCTCCGGCCAGCTTCAGCTTCCCCCTGATCTCATCTGCGGTGGCCTCCTCCTCCACCTGCTCCGAGACGAACCACTGCAGGAAGGCGCTCCCCGCATGGTCCTTCTCCCTGACGGTCAGATCGACGAGGTCGTGGATCAGACCGGTCACCTTGCGCTCGTGTTCGCGAGTCTCCTCGAAGACGGCCAACGGGGACGCCCATTCCGTGCCCGGGCCCTCGATGGGCGTCAAGAGCACGCGGCCGCCGCGCTCATTGATGAAGTCGAGGAACTTGAGTCCGTGCTGCAACTCCTCCTGGGCCTGCACGCGCATCCAGGTTGCCATCCCCTTGAGGTTCTGCGACTCGAAATACGTCGACATCGAAAGGTAAAGGTACGAGGAGTAAAGCTCAGCATTGAGCTGCTTATTGAATGCGTCCTGGATCTTTGCGCTCAGCATCTCTGCAGTCCTCTCATGCAACAAGGGTGCTCGACGAGCAGCGAGACTCTCGTGGCCCCTTCACCAACAGTCCCTACGTACGCCCGTGCAGATAGCGGTGGAGGTCCTCAATGAAGGCATCCTTCTCCGCAACCTGCAGGGCCATCAGGTCACCGGTCGAAACAACTCCGATCAGCTTGCCGTCCTCGACCACGGGCAGGTGGCGGATGCGCTTGTGCGACATGACGGCGGCACAATCGGCAGCCTTCCCTTCCAGCCCGCAGGTCACGACGGGTGAGGTCATCACATCCGCAACCTTGGTGGCGGCAGGGTCGAGTCGCGCGCTGACCACCCGGTTCAGAATGTCGCGTTCGGAGAACACGCCGACCACTTTCTCATCCCGGACGACACACAACGCCCCGATGCGGCGTTGATTCATCAGGTTGGCGGCGTCCAGGACCGTGGTCTCCGGAGCAATGGCGGCCACGTCGCTGCCCTTCTTGACCAAAACGTCACGAATCGTAGCGATGGTAGACATGGGTGCAATCCTCACTGCCGGGACAGTTCGCCGGACCACGCCGGCCGGACGCGCTCCATCAGTTCGCCCTCGAAGCCGATCCGAAGCCCGTGATTCCTCAAGTCCTCATCCCGTGTATCGAGTCCGTAGCCTCCTCCGATCCCTGCTGTCGCCGACACGCTGGACAGATCCCGAAGAAGGCGACCTTGTAACCGAGGATGTCGTAACCGTCCAGCGCTCCGAATTCGTGTGTCGTCAGGTCGTCAGGCGCATCGTGCACGTCGTCCACCCGCTCGCAGCGGACACACCGAACGTGACAGTGCGGAGCCAGATCGCCGTCGAACCGAGCCTCCGGCCCGCCAAGGTCCAGCTTCCGAATCGTTCCGTCCCGGGTGAGCACTTCCAGGTTGCGGTACACGGTCCCCAAGCTGATCCTGGGTAGCCGGCGGCGCGTGCGCTCATACAGTTCAGCCGCCGTGGGGTGCGACGTGAGCTTCCTCAACTCATCGAGGACCACCTGCCGCTGGCGCGTGTTTCTTCGCTGTCCCTGAGCAGCCATCAGCAATTCCGTACGTCCACGAATCGGTACCCCTCGCGGTCCCACCGTCACCCGGCGAACTCATCGATCTGCCATCGCTCTAGTAATCGTTACTGTTATGGCCGAGCGAACCGATTCCGGGCGCTTTCCGTGGGGGACGGGGCCTGGAGCGGTGCCGCGGTACGAAGCATGCGCGATGGAATGGACCTCGGGGGTTGACTTGATCGTGCCTGGGGCATAGTCTACTAGATTGGTAGACTATGCGGGGCAGATGCGATGAGGGTCTCAACACGAGGGCGGTATGGGCTGCGGGCAATGCTGGAGTTGGCCCGGACGTTTGGAGGGTCACCGGTGCAAATGGGGACCCTGGCCAAGAGGGAAGGCTTCTCGAGGAAGTACCTCCATGCCCTGCTAACCGCGCTGAAGTCGGCCGGGCTGGTCCGCAGCGTTCGGGGCGCGGGCGGAGGTTTCGTCCTCGCACGACATCCCTCGGAGATCCGGCTCAGCGAGATCCTGAGCGCGCTGGAGGGTTCGCTAGCCCTTGTGGACTGCATTGCGGAGGAGGAAACATGTGACAGGACGAGTCGTTGCACCGCCCGCCGCGTGTGGCAGAAGCTGAATCGTACGATCGAGGACGCCCTCGACGGCGTCACGCTCGAGGATCTAATCGCCCCGCACGACGCAGTAGGCATCGAACCGGAGAGGGATTCAAGGCAATCCAGCCGCCGGGAAGAAAGCACTCGCACGAAGCCTTCGGACGGATGACCGAAGGGCGTGGCTCGGCTATCGTGGGAAACGCAGGGCCGAACCACGACGCGTGAATGTAGACGAAACGGAATCATCTTCACACAGTTGGAGCAACGAACGATGACGGACATCTCAGCACACGGACTGGGGACCCGCTGCCTGCATGCCGGACAGCAGCCCGACCCGACCACGACGGCGCGGGCCGTCCCGATCTACGCGACGTCTAGCTACGTTTTCAACGATACCGAGCACGCCGCCGACCTGTTTGCGCTCAAGGAGTTCGGGAACATCTACAGCCGATTGATGAACCCCACCAACGACGTGCTCGAGAAGCGAATGGCGGCCCTCGACGGAGGCGCGGCGGCACTGGCGGTGTCGAGCGGTCAGTCCGCGATCTACATCTCGATCTTCAACATCTGCCGTGCGGGTCAGAACTTCATCTCGGCGACCAGTCTCTACGGCGGAACGTGGACACTGTTCACGCAGACGTTCCCGAAGCTGGGCATCACGGCCAAGTTCTTCGATCCTTCGAAGCCCGAGACCATCAAGGAGCTCGTGGACAAGGACACACGCTGTGTCTACATCGAGTCGATCGGCAACCCGAAGAACGACGTCGCCGACTACGCCGAGATCGCTCGCGCCGCCCATGCGTGCGGGCTCCCGGTGATCTGCGACAACACCGTGACGACCCCGGCCCTGTTGCGGCCGTTCGAGCACGGGGTCGACATCAACGTCTACAGTTGCACGAAGTTCCTCGGCGGCCACGGGCTGCATATCGGCGGATGCATCGTCGACTCGGGCAACTTCGATTGGACCGCCGAGCCCGCCAAGTGGCCGGAGTTCACCGAACCGGACCCGTCGTACCACGGTGTGGTGTTCGCCGAAGCCCTCAAGCCCATCGGCAACATCTCATACATCATCAAATGCCGTACGCACTACCTGCGGGACATGGGGAGCTGCATGAGCCCGTTCGCGGCCTTCCTGTTCCTGCAAGGGCTCGAGACGCTGCACCTTCGGATGCCGCGGCACTGTGAGAACGCGCTTCGGGTCGCCCGCCATCTCCAGGAGCATTCGGCGGTCGAGTGGGTCAACTATCCGGGCCTGCCCGATCACGCGTCTCACGCCAACGCCCGGAAGTACCTGACCGACGGGTATGGCGCGATCCTCGGGTTCGGGATCCGGGGCGGCATGGACGCCGGTAAGAAGTTCATCAACGCCGCCGGACTCATGTCGCACCTTGCGAACATCGGCGACGCCAAGACGCTGTGCATTCACCCGGCCAGCACGACGCATCAGCAGTTGACGCATCGAGAGCAGGCCGAGGCCGGCGTGACCCCTGAGTACGTGCGTCTCTCGGTGGGAATCGAGGACGTGGAAGACATCATCGGCGACATCGACCAGGCGCTGGAGGCCTCACAGAAGTGAGCCCCCGGTGGGTAGCGTGAGATCCGCCATCATGAGTCCTGCAGCCAGCGAGACGCGCAGGAGTACCGCCGACTCGGTCGGGATCGTCCAGACCCGAACGGCGACGCTGTTCGAGCCTCCCGCGAGTCTGGAGTTGGAGTGCGGACGAACGCTGGGGCCCATCGAGGTCGCATATGAAACATACGGTCAACTCAACGATACTCGCGACAACGCGGTCATGATCTGCCACGCGCTGTCGGGCGACGCGCACGTGGCCGGCTACCACAGCGAAGCGGATCGCAAGCCCGGCTGGTGGGACATGATGGTCGGCCCGGGCAAAGGGATCGACACGAACCGGTACTTCGTCATCTGCACCAACATTCTGGGGGGCTGTCGGGGAACCACCGGGCCTTCGTCCGTCAACCCCGAGACCGGAAGACCGTGGGGGCTCGACTTCCCGGTCATCACGATCCAGGACATGGTCAGGGTGCAGAAGCGCCTGGTGGAACATCTGGGCATCGAGAGACTGTTGGCCGTCATCGGCGGATCGATGGGCGGGATGCAGGTCATCGAGTGGGCCGTGCGCTATCCGGAGAGCCTCGCGGCGGCCCTTCCCATCGCGACAACGTCAAGACTGAACGCTCAGTCCATTGCATTCGACGCCGTGGGGCGGAACGCGATTCTGGGCGACCCCAGCTTCCAGGAGGGCCAGTATCTCGACGGCTCCGGCCCGGATCGGGGGCTGGCCATCGCGCGAATGGTCGGGCACATCACGTACCTGTCCGAACAGGGCATGCACGAGAAGTTCGGGCGACAGTTGCGCCAGGCCGAGAAGTACAGCTACGACTTCGCCAACGAGTTCTCGGTCGAGACCTACCTGGACCACAAGGGTCGTGCGTTCGTGGAACGGTTCGACGCCAACAGCTATCTGTACATCACCAAGGCGATGGACTACTACGATCTCGGCGCACAGCACGGGTCAGTGCGAGAGGCATTCCGCGACGTGCAGGCGAAGTTCCTCGTGATCAGCTTCTCGAGCGACTGGCTGTTCACGCCGGAGCAGTCACGCCAGATCGTGGATGCCCTCGTGGCCAACGGCAAGGAAGTCTCCTACTCCGAAGTCACGTCGATGTACGGGCATGATACGTTCCTGCTCGAACCGGAAGTGCTGGGCCGGCTGATCGGCGGATTTCTGGCCGGCGCCCACGGCCAGCCCGTGGTGGAGAACGGGGCAATCGTTCAACCCTATCGTCAGAAGCCCGCGGTCGAAACGGCCTGGACGCGGCAGCGTGTGGACCACGATCGGATTGAGGAACTGATCGAGCCGGGCAGCACGGTTCTCGATCTGGGGTGCGGAGGAGGCGCGCTCCTGAGTCGGCTCATGCGAACGAAGAACGTTCGCGGCCTCGGTGTGGAAGTTCGCCAAGA
The DNA here is from genome assembly GCA_964391465.1 of uncultured Planctomycetales bacterium. GTDB lineage: Bacteria > Planctomycetota > Phycisphaerae > UBA1845 > CAYMME01 > CAYMME01. The sequence goes on along the minus strand of CAYMME010000131.1, from coordinate 9,477 downwards.
CGACGTCTGCGAATGCATCGATCGCGGGATCCACGTAGTCGACCTCGATGTCGAGGCGGAACTCGGGAGCTTCGCGGACGAGTCCTACGACTACGTTGTCCTCTCGCAGACGCTCCAGACGCTCCGGCGGCCGGAGACCGTGCTTCGCGAGATGCTCCGAATCGGCCGCTTCTGCATCGTGAGTTTCCCGAACTTCGTGTATTGGAGGCCCATGCTGCAGATGCTGCTGACCGGGAAGACGCCGGTCACCGAGAACCTGCCCTTCCGGTGGTACAACACGCCGAACTTGCACTACCTGACGCTCCGCGATTTCGAGGCCTATTGCAGAGAAAGCGGAATCCGGATCCTGAAGTGCATCCCGCTGATGGAGGGGCGGCGCAAGCCGCTGCGTCTCCTGCCGAGCCTTCGCGCTGAAGAGGCCATCTACGTCATCAGTCGCCAGGCTTCGTGAGAAAAGGGGCGGCCGGCCGCACCGGACCTTGCTTGGGTTCGGGCGAATCGTCACACCGTCGGGTAGAGCCCTTCGGCAACGTCTTGCAGATCATCACGCCGGAGAATGCGCATGCGTCCGCCGTCGAGTTGCTCGACGAGTCCCCCCCGCGCCAATCGACCCAGCGTTCGGGAGAGGGTTTCGCTGGTCAGATTCAGATGGCTGGCCAGATCCTTCTTCAGGCTCGCCAACGTAAACGTCTCACCCTCCGGACCGCTCGCCTCGAGGAGGTGCCGGGCCAAGCGGCCGGCCGCGTCGCGAAGCACGATGTCCTCCATCAACCCGACCAGATTGCGCACCCAGAACGCCATGCTCGCCATGAGCTGCAGGCACAGACCGTGGTCATCCCGCAGGGCCCGGGTGAACGGGCCTCCCGGCAGCAACACGCAGACGGACTCCACGGTCGCCTCTGCAAACGCGGGGCAGGCGAACCCACCGATGGCGGCCACCTCGGCAAACGTCTGCCCGGGACTGACGAAGTGAAGCACGTGCTCCTTGCCGCTGGGAGCCGTCTTGAACACACGCACCGAGCCCGACCCGACAACGAAGACACCGGGGCAGGGATCGTCCTGGCGGAACACCATCTCGCCCTTGGTGTAGCGCATCACCCGGGCCATGGACAGCAGTCGATCGAGCGAATCCCCTCGGACTTCCGCGAAGAAGGGGCTGAAATTGAGAATGTCACGGGCTTCCTCGGACACGTCGCTGCCTTTCTGCGTGTGGCCTGTGATGCGCCGGAAAGAAAGGTCGCCAGCTTGACCGAAGTCAAGGACGACCCGCCTGCTATCGAGCATGATTGCATGTGCCGCCAGCGGCGGCAATGGGCCCAGCACAGAAGGCGGCCCCCGGGGGCGGATCCAGCCGGATCATGGTGCGACGGGAGGCGACTCGAATGCGACGCAACGGCAACACGGTCGTCAAGCGCAGGATCGTTCACATCGACGAAGCCAAGTGCGACGGATGTGGACAATGCGTCCCCGAGTGCGCGGAGGGCGCCATCCGAATCGTTGACGACAAGGCGAAGCTGGTCTCCGACAGCCTGTGCGACGGTCTGGGGACCTGCCTGGGCCACTGCCCGCAGGGCGCCATCACCATCGAGCAGCGGGAGAGCGCGCCCTTTGACGAGGACGCCGTAAGATCTCACGCTTCCCAGCCCCCGCATCCGGACGCGCCCATGTCCGGGTGCCCGTCGGCCCGGCTGCTTGATTTGTCACCGCCGGCAGCGGCAGCCGGCGGGCCCGCAACCGCCCCGTCCGCAACACCCAGCGCCCTAGGGCACTGGCCCATCCAGTTGCACCTGCTTCCGCCGACGGCCCCGTTTCTCAAGGAAGCGGACCTTCTCATCTGCGCACCGTGCGTGCCGGTGGCGATGCCGGATTTCCACGCGCGGTTGCTCGCCGGCCGAGCCGTGGCCATCGCCTGCCCGAAGCTCGACGATCAGACCGGCTACGTAGAGAGGCTTGCCGCGATGTTCGCGGGCGCCGGATTGAAAAGCGTAACCGTCGCTCGTATGAGTGTGCCCTGTTGCGGGGGCCTGCTGCATCTGGTCCATCGGGCTCGCCGCTTGAGCGGCTCTGCCTTGCCCGTCACCGACGTGGTGATCGGACATGATGGGTCAATCAGCGAGACGGCCGGCGAAGTGGAGCCGCCGACTCGGGCGCCGTGTCACGAGATGCGCTGAAGCGTTGTCCTACTACGAGACAGACTACGAAACGAACAAGGAGACGTACGACATGTACTGCAATCAATGCGAACAGACCGCTCATGGAACCGGATGCGAGCAAAGCCCGGGTGTGTGTGGCAAGGACGAGGATGTCCAGTCACTGCAAGAGTTGCTGCTCTACGGCTTGAAGGGCATGTGCTCCTACGCACATCACGCCCGGCGTCTGGGCAAGGTGGACGATGCGATCAGCGCGTTCGTCGAGGAGGCGTTGTTCGCCACCGTAACCAACGTCAACTTCGATCAGGCATCGCTGGTGGAGCTCGTGCTCGAGTGCGGGAAGCACAACCTCCGCGCCATGGAGCTGCTCGACGAAGGCCATGTCGAGCGGTTCGGCAAGCCCTCACCGACGACTGTGTTCGAGGGCACGAAAGCCGGCCCGGGGATTCTCGTGACCGGGCACGACATGGTGGATCTGGCCGACGTGCTGGAGCAGACCAAGGGTGCCGGCGTGAATGTCTACACCCACGGCGAGATGCTGCCCGCGCACATGTATCCCGAGCTGCGCAAACACGATCACCTGGCCGGCCACTACGGCGGCGCGTGGCAGAAGCAGAAGAGAGAGTTCGCCAGTTTCTCGGGCTCGGTGCTGGCAACAACCAACTGCGTACTGATTCCGCCCGACAGCTACAAGGATCGCTTGTTCACGACCCGAGTGACCGCGGTTCCGGGCGGGGCGCGGCTGAAGACCAACGACTTCGCCGCGGTCATCGAATGCGCCAAGAAGGCCCCGCCGCTACCGGATGCTCCGGCCGCCGAATCGACGGTCGGTTTCCATCACAGCGTTCTGTTGGGGCTGGCGGACAAGATCGTGGGTGCGGTCAAGGCGGGCAAGCTGAGCCACTTCTTCCTGATCGGCGGCTGCGACGGGGCCGAGCCGGGACGCAACTACTTCTCGCAATTCGCCGCCAACACGCCCAAGGATTCGGTCGTGCTCACGCTGGGGTGCGGGAAGTATCGCATCCGAGATGAGGAATTGGGCACGATCGAACTCGACGGGGCCGGGGCGGTGCCGCGTCTCCTCGATATGGGGCAGTGCAATGACGCCTACGGAGCCATCCAGGTCGCCGTCGGGCTGGCCGGAGCGTTCGACTGTTCGGTCAATGACTTGCCGCTGACCATCGTGCTGTCGTGGTTCGAGCAGAAGGCCGTGGCCGTGCTGCTGACGCTGCTGCACCTCGGCGTCAAGGGAATCCGGATCGGCCCGGCCGCGCCGGGCTTCGTCTCCCCGAACGTGTTCAAGGTCTTGCAGGACACCTACGATCTCAAGTTGACCGGCAGCGACCCGATGGCCGACCTGAAGGCGGCACTGGCTCCGGCCTCGTAGGAGGAGTGCCCCGGCTGAGGGCGATCGGGAGACGTACGACGGAACAAAAGCACCCCGGCGCCCCAAGGGTCCATGAGCAACCACACCATCAGTGCGCCTGGGAGTAGCGCCCCGATCGCTCTGTGAGCGCTATGCACATCGGTCGGGCCCCGGTCTGCCACGTTGCTCTCGGCGCGAACATGTCGCGGACTCCTTGCTGTGGTGCCTCGGGCACACGGCATTCCGTTCGAACTCCAAACCGTGCGGGAGTAGCAACGTTCTGTCTCACCGCGGCCGCTTCCTGACGGGCGCGGTTCGGATCGGATACGCCGCGCCAATACTGGAACACCGCACGAGCATTGGGCAAACCACCCATCGTCGGGTACGCGGTACCGTGCGCCGACGTTGGGCGGGGTCTGCGTGCGCGCCGGCGAGCGTTCCGCGAGCCCGAGTGCTTGCACAAGTGGCCCGACCTGAGACACAATGGCCGCGGCGGCGGGGAACATGACCCATCAGTCTGCGCGACATGACGAAGAGGACCCGGCAGAGGTCCAGGGATGGTGTCGAATGGGACGCGCGTATCTCCACCCCACGTGGCTTGCCCTGGCGGCTCTTGTCTGTCTTGCCGCTACCCAGAGTCGAGCGGGAGACCAACCTGACGCGAAGTCGGAATGCTTGACGTGTCACGAGGGCATCGAGCCGATTCGCGAGGCGGGCAGCAAGATGATGCAGCAGATCGTCGCTGCGGGTCGGGGTCGGGGTGACCCGGCCGGTTGCGTTGTCTGCCATGGTGGCGACCCGACGGCGACGAATATCGACGACGCACACAAGGTGAAGCCGTTCTATCCCGACCCAAGCAGCCCGTGGATTAACGAGAACACGTGCGGACCGTGCCACCCCGATCACGTCGACGTGCAGTGGAACAGCCTCATGATGACGGAGGCGGGCAAGATCCAGGGGACGGCCTGGGCCTTCGGCTCGCTCGAAGGATACGAGCACAAGTGGGGGAACTACGACACGAAGAACCCCGCGAACCCGAGCGTGCGGCTGGGCACGGACGTGTATCGCGCCTACATGGAGCGTCTGAAGACGCTCGAACCCGGCGTGTTTCCGGACGCGCTGACCACCTTGCCGGAAGCCCCTACTGACCTCAGCGTGCTCGCGGACCACCCGGAGCAGGCGGCCTTCACCTACCAGCGCAGCGAGTGTCAACGCTGCCATTGGGCGGTCAAAGGGCGGCAAGTACGCGGCGACTATCGCGGCATGGGCTGCTCGGCCTGCCACATTCCGTACGGCAACGAGGGGCTCTACGAGGGCGGAGACAAGACCATCCCGCAGGACGAACCGGGACATCTCCTCGTCCACTCGATGCAGGCGACACGCGAAGCCAAAGTCACGGTCCACGGCAAGACCTACAGCGGGATCCCGGTGGAAACCTGCACCACGTGCCACGACCGCGGCAAGCGGGTCGGTGTCTCCTTTCAGGGGCTGATGGAGAGTGCGTACACGTCTCCGTACACCGAAGGCGGCGGCGGGCAGCTCGCACTTCACACGAAGCACTACCTCGCCATGCAGGAGGACGTCCACTACCAGAAAGGCATGATGTGCCAGGATTGCCATACGTCGATCGACGTGCACGGCGACGGGTTCCTGGCCTGCGCGAACCTGGCTCAGGTCCAGATCGAGTGTGCCGACTGCCATGGCACGCCGCAGGCCTACCCATGGGAGCTACCGCTGGGTTCCATGGACGAGTTCGGCGCGACTCCGATGACCGGCGAGGCTCGCGGCGTGGCCGAGGAACTCGACCCGCGCCTCGAGCAGGGCACGGTCCACGAGAAAGAGGAGGGGTACCTGATCACGGCGCGTGGAAACCCGTTCCCCGATGTCGTGCGAAAAGGCAACCTCGTGGTCGTTCACACCGCGGGCGGGAAGGATCTGACCCTCAAGCCGCTGAAGCTGCTCGAGGCCGAGAAGGCCCTTTCCGTCGAACCGCGCGTCGCCATGTCGCAGGTCACACGCCACATGGACACGATGGAATGCTACGCCTGTCACGCGACTTGGTCGCCGCAGTGCTACGGTTGCCACGTGAAGATCGACTACTCGAAGGGCAGCAAGTGCTTCGACTGGGTCGCCGCCGGGCACCGGCACGCAGAGGCCGAGCACGCGAGCGACCGTGGCGAGTCGAAGTACGAGACCTTCATCCCGGGCAAGATTGAAGAGCAGCGTTCGTATCTCCGTTGGGAGGACCCCGTCCTGGGCGTGAACGGCGAGGGGCGGGTGACACCCGTGGCCCCGGGCTGTCAGCCCTCGGTAACGGTGATCGGCCCGAACGGCGAGACGATCGTGAGGAACCACATCTTCCGTACCGCGCCGGGCACGGAGGGCGCCGGTGACGAGGGGCAACTCGGCATCGACATGAGCCCCACACAGCCGCATACGAACGGACGGGGCCGCTCTTGCGAATCCTGCCACGCCTCGGAGAAGGCGCTGGGGTACGGGATCAACGGCGGAAGGCTGAACCGCCCTTGGGACAAGCCGGTGGTCGTCGATCTCATGACGGCGGACGGGGACGTGTTGCCGAAGAGCGCCCGGACACAGATCGAGCCGGTCGAAGGGCTCGCGGCCGACTGGTCGCGGATTGTCACCGAAGACGGAAAGCAGTTGCAGACGGTCGGCCACCACTTCAGCGGCTCCCGCCCGCTCAACAACGATGAGCGGGCGAACATGGATCGGCGGGGGATCTGCCTGTCATGCCACGAGGAGATCCCGGACCGGTCACTCGCCGTGAGCTTCCTGCATCACGTAGCGACGTATGCAGACGCCCTTCCGAGGACGAACGAGGCGCATGCCGGGCTCGTGAACAAGATCCTCCTGATCTCCGCCTGGGCGCAGGTGGGCGGCGGGGTGATGTTCCCATTGGCCATCGTCGTTGCCGTCCTTTGGTACAGGAAAGTCCGGGCAAGGCGCAAGATCGAGGTGGCCGTTCCCGCGACTGCCGAATCGGACCAGGCGACCGCAGAGACGGAGGTGAGCCCGGACGAAGAAGTCGGGCACGACTGAGTCCCGACGTCGGCGATCGCCCGAAGGCATGGACTGGGACCGGGCGCAGTGAGAACCGCGAGCACTTCGGCCACACGGCGCACCCCCGCGCTCCCCGGAAGAGCGCGAGCCCGGCCGTCCGGCCGTTCGCGTTTCAACAAGAGCTTGAACCCGTGCGCGTGCTTCGTATAATCCCGGAGTCCGTCTTGTCGGACGAGGCGTAAGGCGAGCGATCTTCACTTCCAGGCGCGGTACCGCTCGCACACCGCAGAAAGGAACGGACGCCAGTGGCTGACGTGGCAGCGGAAACAGAGTCGTTTGGCGAACGATACCATTTCCTGATTCGACGGCTTCACTCCCTCACCGGCATCATACCCGTGGGGGTGTTTCTTTGTGTGCACCTGTCGGTGAACGCGTCGATCCTGGCCGGGGCGAGCGCCTTCCAGTTCGCCGTCGATCAGATCCACCACATGAACAAGCTGGGGATCCTGAAGGCGGTCGAGGTGTGCTTCATCTTCGTCCCGATCGCGTTCCATGCCATCCTCGGGGTGGTGATCTGGCTCTCCGGGCGGTCGAACGCGCTCGCGTATCGCCATGGCGACAACATCCGGTACGCGCTCCAACGGTGGACGGGGCTTGTGGTCCTGGTCTTCATCCTCGTGCACCTCTGGCACGTGCATTGGATCATCCCCGGCGGAGTCGAGTTCGACGCGCACAAGGCCGCTGAGTCAACGGTTGCGGCCATGGCCAGGTGGTGGACCGGCCCCGTGTACGCGGTCGGCGTCCTTTGCGCGGTGTTTCACCTTGCCAATGGGATCTGGACCTTCCTGATCACCTGGGGCATCACAATCGGACCGCGGTCGCAGACGATCAGCAAGCGGGTGTGCACGGTGATCGGCGTCGTGCTACTCGTGTTCGGCATGGGCGCGCTCATCAAGCTCAAGACGATGGACGCCTCCGGGGACGTGGCGCCGACGGGAGCGAAGAGCCACGCGGCCGTCTCGCATCGCACCACGGACACCGGTGCGTCGTTGTTCCGCACGTAGACCGTGGAATCTCAAACGAGCCATTCTCCAGGAAGCAGTTTGCCATGGCCAAGAAACGAAGAATCGCTGTAATCGGCGGAGGGCTCGGAGGCCTCTGGGCCACGCTCCGCATCGCAGAGAGAGGCTACGCGGTAGACCTGTTCTCCCTGTTTCCGGTCAAGCGGTCGCACTCGTGCTGCGCCCAGGGCGGGATCAATGCGGTGTTGGACGTGAAGGGTCAGGACGACTCGGTCTGGCAGCACATCGTCGACACAATCAAGGGCGGGGACTACCTCGCCGACCAGCCGCCCATCAAGAACATGTGCGAGGACGCCCCGGGCCTCATTCGCACTTTCGACCGGATGGGAGTCACGTTCAGCCGCACGCCCGAAGGGAGCATGGATCAGCGTCTTTTCGGCGGTGTGAAGAACAAGCGTACGGCATTCGCCGGCGGCACGACCGGACAGCAGCTTCTCTACGCAGTCGACGAGCAAGTCCGTAGCTACGAAGCCAAGGGCGCGGTGACCAAGTACGAGAACTGGGACTTCCTCTCAGCGGTGCTCGACGACAACGGGGTCTGTCGCGGGGTCACGGCCATGAACCTCATGACGATGAAGGTTCAGGCTTTCCGCGCCGACGCGGTCATTGTCGCCACGGGCGGGCTCGCCCTGGTCTACGGCCGGTCCACGATGTCGAGCAACTCGACCGGCGCCCCCGCGGGGCGCGTCTATCAACAAGGGGCCAAGTTCGCCAACGGGGAGTTCCTTCAGTTCCATCCGACGGGCATGCCGGGGCACGACAAGAACCGGTTGATGTCGGAGGCCTGCCGCGGGGAAGGTGGTCGGGTCTGGGTTCCCAAGAAGGCGGGCGATACGCGCAAACCACTCGACATCCCCGAAGAGGAGCGCTTCCACTTCCTCGAGGAATGGTACCCGGCCTACGGCAATACGGTGCCGCGCGATGTGGCCTCGCGTGCGATCTGCCGGGCGGTGCGGCACATGGGGCTCGGCGTCGACGGCCAGGACATCGTCTATCTCGACCTCACGCACCTGCCGAGGGAGTTCCTGGAGACCAGACTCGGCGGGATCCTCGAGATGTATCGCACGTTCTTCGGTGAAGATCCGTGCACGCAGCCGATGAAGATCTTCCCCTCGACGCACTACTCAATGGGCGGCCTGTGGGTGGACTACGAGACGGACACGGCAACCGGCGGGATGGTGCGCATCCATCCCAAGAATCACGCCACGAGCATCCCGGGGCTCTACGCCTGCGGCGAATGCGATTTCGCCTACCACGGTGCCAACCGCCTCGGGGCCAACTCCCTGCTCAGCGCGTCATTCAGCGGGCAGGTCGCCGGTGACGCCGCTGCCGCCTACGTCAAGGGGTTGGGCAAGGGCAACGGGGAGTTGCCGGAAAGCCACTACGAGGCCGAGCGAAAGCGCCAGACAGAACGCAATGACGCCATCCAGTCGTCCGACGGAGGCGAGAATGCGTTCACGCTCCACCGGGAACTCGGCGATCTGATGCGGGAGCAGGTGTTCGTGGAACGTAGCAACGAGGGGCTGGACAAAGCCCTCGACGGCGTCGGCAAGCTGAAGGAACGCTCCGGGCGGATTTCGCTCGACGACGCGGGAACGCAGTTCAATCAATCCCTGTCGTGGGCCCGGCAGATTCAGGACATGATCATCCTGGCCGAGGCGATCACCAAGTGCGCACGGCTGCGCGACGAATGCCGGGGATCCCACTACAAGGCCGAGTTTGAGCTCAAGATCCCCGAGGGCAAGTTCGAGGGGGACCCGGAATACGACGAGTACAAGGCAAAGTGGAAAGCCAACAACGACAAGTGGCTGAAACACTCGATTGCCACGTACACCGAGGACGGCCCGAGGATCGATTA
>CAYMME010000130.1:0-18424 GCA_964391465.1 uncultured Planctomycetales bacterium | reverse complement strand
GTGTCGCGCGTGATCGACGGTCAGACCAATGTGGCGTCGGCCCGCTTCGGCTCGGGCAGTGTCGACGGGTTGGGGCGCGAGCTGGGGCGGTTCGTGGTGGCGACCATGGACATCCCCTGGCGAGTGACGCGCGATCGCCTCGGCAGCACACCGGCCGAGGTCGTGATGGTCGAGACGATGGAGCACGACGTCGTAGACCGCCGGGTCGCGGCGCTGCCGGAGTGCGACACCATCGTCGGCGCCGGCGGCGGCCAGGCGATCGACTTCGCCAAGTATGCGGCCTGGAAGCGAGGGTGCCGGCTGGTCAGCATCCCCACGGTCATTAGCGTCGACGCGTTCGTCACACCGAAGGCGGCTGTGCGCAAGAACCACCGCGTCGAGTACGTCGGCGATTCCAGCCCCGATCCCCTGGTGCTCGACTACGACCTGATCCGAACCGCCCCCCCGGAGTTGAACATCGCCGGTGCCGGTGACCTGCTGTCGATCCATACGGCCTGCTTCGACTGGGAACTGGCCCACGCGGCAGGACGCGACGCCCACCCGTTCTCACCCCACGACATCGCCCAAGCCCGCGCGGTCCTCGACGGGGTCGCTGCGAACGCCGACGCGATCCGTCAAGTCACCGACGACGGCCTGCGGACCATCGTCGAGGGCTACATGCGTCTGAACACGATCTGCCTGCCCACGGGCCACTGGCGTGTCGAGGAGGGGTCCGAGCACTTCCTGTTCTACGAGCTCGAGGAACGCACCGCTCGCCCCTTCATCCACGGGCACATCGTCGGCCTGGGCATCTACATCATGAGCCGGCTCCAGCAGAACGCACCTGAGCGCATCACGCAGCTCATGGACGGTCTCGACCTGCACTATCACCCCGCCGCCGTGGATATCGACCGCCGGACGCTCACCGACTCGTTGCGTACGGTCAAGCAGTACGTCCGTGCGTGCGACATGTGGTACACGGTCATCGACGACCGCGACATCACCGACGCCTGGATCGACGAAACCCTCGCGCACCTGAACTTCGCCTGACGGCGTACCGGAGTTGCGGAGCGCTCTGCACGGCGCCGCGCGCCCCAGTACTGCGACATTGCATCCGACTGCCCCGGCAGGCTTCCGCCCGGGTTTACGGAATAGCGCGTGCGTGCGGCCGCGTGTCTCACGATTGGATGTTGGGAGAGACCGGGCGCGCCTGTGCGCGCCCCGGGCCGGATCGTTTCCCATGCACTGCTCCCAGGTCGGGGGCCCAACGCGAGCCAGGGCGCCGTCACCGCGCCTCGCCGAAAGAACTAGGAGGACCGTATGATGAGGGGGTCACACATTGTTGCGCTTCTGACCGTCGCTGTCTTGTTCGCACCGCAGGTCCTGCTTGCCGACTTCGTCAGTCTGCCTGCCGCGAAGGACAACACGCTCTACGAAAGCGCGACTGGCGCGTTCAGCAACGGCGCGGGTTCCCATTTCTTCGCGGGCACAACGGGTGGGTTCACACAGCCCGACACGCGTCGCGGTCTCATCGCGTTCGACATCGCGGGCAGTATCCCGGCCGGCGCGACCATCGACAGCGTCGGCCTCACGCTGCACGTGTCAAGGACGGCAGCGGGAGACACCAACGTGAGCCTGCACCGGCTCCTGGCCGACTGGGGCGAAGGCGCTTCCGACGCGCCCGGGCAGGAGGGTGGGGGAACCGCCCCGGCCCCCGGCGATGCCACGTGGCTCCACACGGCCTCACCCGGTTCGTTCTGGGCGAGCGCCGGTGGCGACTTCGTCGCCGCGTCCAGCGGGAGCTCGTTGGTCGGTGGTGTTGGCTCCTACACGTGGGGCTCGACCGCCGGTATGGTAGCCGACGTGCAGACGTGGCTCGATTCCGGGGACAACTGCGGCTGGTTGCTCATGGGTAACGAAGCCACGGACGAGCCCGCCAAGCGATTCGATTCTCGGACCAACAGCAACGCCTCGTTTCGCCCTGAGTTGAGGGTGGAGTACACACCGGTTCCCGAGCCGTCAACCATCGCGCTCCTGATCGGCGGTGCGTGTTCGGTACTCGGCCGCCGTCGTGTGATGCAGGCCCATGCGTAGCCTCCCGGAGAGAACAAGGATGCGCCGACAAGTCGCCTCGGTCCTTACGGTTGCGGTGCTCTCGATCCTCCAGACCGCGGGCGCCGACGTCATCGTGCTCGAGTCGTTGAAGGACAACACGCTCTACGAGGACGAGACCGGTTCGCTCAGCAACGGGACCGGCAGCCACTTCTTCGCCGGTCGCACGGAGGAAGAACCCGCCATGGACCCCAACGCGGGCGACTTCAATCTCCGCCGAGGTCTGCTCGCTTTCGACATCGCCGCCGGCATCCCTGCCGGCTCGACCATCGACAGCGTGACGCTCACACTGCGAATGAACCGGACCCGCTCCGGGGAGAGAACCATGACTCTGCACCGGGTACTCGGTGACTGGGGCGAGGGAGCGTCGGTCGCACCCGAGCGGCAGGGTCGCGGGGGACCGCCGGCGCCCGGGGACGCCACCTGGCTGCACACCTTCTACGATCCGACCAGCCCTCAGCTCTGGAACACGCCGGGCGGGGACTTCGCTGCCGCGGCCAGCGCGAGTTCGCCGGTGGGCGGTAACGGCTTCTACACCTGGGGATCGACGGCTGGGATGGAGGCCGACGTGCAAACATGGCTCGATGCACCGGACGGCAACTTCGGATGGATCCTGGTCGGCGACGAGACGCCCGACCAGCCGTCGACCAAGCGGTTCTACAGCCGTTCAGCCCTGGACCCTCTGAACCGTCCCCGCCTGTCCGTCGCCTTCACGGTCCCGGAGCCGTCGGTGCCAGGACTGCTCGCTTGCGGTGCGTGGCCGCTGATCCGGCGCCGCGCCTGCGGGCGGTCTCGAGGCATGTCGGCAGTTTGATCAGCCGCTCCCCTTCGGGTTGCCGCCAAGCGTCGCTGCGCATTCCACACTTCTTCTGACCCACTCGCTTGCGCTCGGGGCTCGGATGCGTGTTGATAGTCCTCGCCGGCACGCTCCCCTCCGGGTCGCCGCTAAACGTCACTCTGTAGTCTCACCGCGGAGCACAGACCCGGCTACAATGCCCTGGGTATTCTGGCTCGCGCGAGGCGTCGCCTGGCGTCTTGTCTGGTTGTCTTCGCAAGGAGAACGAAACGTGCCCCCACGCACCACGATCCTTACCGTCGGGCTGTTGGTTGCATCACTGCACTGTCCCCTTCCGGCCGCCGAGATTCCGGACGGTGTGCCCTTCGTCTCCGTGAGGCAGTTCGGCGCCGTCGGCGACGGGAAGACCGAAGACACCGATGCGCTGCAGCGGGCCATCGACACCGCTCACGACACCGGCGGCGGAACGGTCGTGCTGCCGCCCGGTACCTACCTCACGGGAACCCTGTTCATGAAGAGCAGGGTCACGCTTCACCTGGCCCGCGAGGCCGTGCTGTTGGGCAGTGCCGACGTCGAGGACTACCCGATCAATCGGTGCGCGTTTCCGTCCGTCACCGACCGATATTGCGCCCGAGCGCTGATCTGGGGCGAGGGCCTCGAGGACATCGGCATCGTGGGGCAGGGAACGATTGACGGGCAGGGGGGGCAGTTCAGGGACAACCGGCTCTCCGAGCAGGAGCGGGACAAGCTCCTCGATCACTGGGAGGACGCCGGCCGGTATCGTCCGCTCACGGGCTACATCAACCGACCCTACATCATTCGGCTGGTCAGTTGCCGGAACATCCTCATCGAGGGCATCACCCTGCGAGACTCGCCGATGTGGATGCAGCACTACCTGGACTGTGACTCCGTGACCGTCCGCGGGATCAGTGTCTACAATCACGTCGGGCGCAACAACGACATGATCGACATCGACTGCTGTCGGAACGTGGTCATCACCGACTGCTTCGCCGACACCGACGACGATGCCCTGACCCTCAAGAGCACCGCGGGTCGCCCCACCGAGAACGTAACCGTCTCGAACTGCCTGCTCAGCTCGCACTGCAATGCGATCAAGGCGGGCACCGAATCCAACGGCGGCTTCAAGAACATCACCATCACCAACTGCGTCATCCGCCCGTCGGCCGACTCCGAGAAGATCGCCGGACGGAACGAGGGGCTGGCGGGGATCGCCCTCGAGATCGTCGATGGCGGCACCCTCGACGGCGTAACGATCTCCAACATCGCGATGGTCGGCGAGACGACACCCATTTTCCTGCGGCTCGGGAACCGGGCTCGTCCGATCAAGCCAAGTGCGCCCAAGCCGTCGGTCGGCACGTTCCGCAACGTCATCCTGAGCAACATCGTCGCCACGGGGGCCGGGGCCGTGGGGTGCTCGATCGCCGGCCTGCCCGATCACCCCATCGAGAACGTCACCCTCTCGAACATCAGGATCAGCTTCGTCGGCGGGGGCACCAAGGAGCACGCCCAGGCCGCCGTTCCTGAGAACCCCACCAAGTACCCCGAGTGCACCATGTTCGGAACCCTGCCCGCCTACGGGTTCTACTGCCGGCACGTCGCAGGACTCACGCTCCGCAGCGTCGACCTCCGCTTCGCCAAACCCGATCACCGCCCCGCTCTGGTCTGCGACGATGTCCGCGACCTTGCCGTCGATGCCTTCAGCGCCCAAACATCTGCCGAGGCCTCGGCGCAGATCGTCCTGGACAACACGCGGGATGCGCTCATCCGTGGGTGCTGCCCGCCCCCCACCGCTGCCGTCTTCCTTCGGCTCCAGGACCGCTCCGATCGCATCACCGTCGTCGCCAACGACCTCAGCCGGACGGAGACACCGTTCGCCTTTGGCAAGGCGACCCCGCGGTCCGCTTTGCACGCCACTGCCAATCGGGCCCGCATCCAGGATCGATAGAAGCCGCGGTTGTCAGGTGAATCGTACAACCTTTGTGTTGCATTCCGCCGGGCGCGCGGCATAATGAGCGGTCAGACTGGCTAACCCATGGCGAAGGGAGTTCGGCCGGACCCGTTTCATCATCACGAAATCGCCCCTCGTGAGCATGGATGTGAACTGAGGATGACCAGGAAGCAGGAAGCACAGAAGAAACAGGACACAGTCGATACGAACCAATGCCTTGAGCCCACGGTAGCCCACGACGAACTGGCTTCGGAGTTGGCCGCCGCGTTCTCGGGATACGTCTCGCCGACGGCGAGATTGCTCGAGATGGGCCGCGAGCCGGGGCTTCTGAGCCTGCGGCTCGCACAAGCCGGATATCGCGTCGGGGTTCTCACCCACGACGCCGCGGCCCTGCGTCGCGCCAAACAGCTCTTCGCCCGGCACGACGTGTCCGCCGAGCTCATCAAGGCCGACCCGAAGGAACCACCTCGCGACCTCAAGCGTTTCGATTTGACGTGGAGCATCGGTCTTCTCGAGCACTTCGAAGACGACGCGTGCGTGGACCTCCTTCAGGCCATGCGGCGCTTGAGCCGGCACGCAATCGCCTGCGTCGTGCCGAATTTCCGCTCGCTTCCCTATTGGCTGTACCGGTTCGACAGACTCCGTCGCGGAGAGTGGCCCGGCGGGCGAGAGTATCCCATCACGAATCTGCGCCCGCTGTTCCGGTCGGCGGGAATGCGCCTGTGCGAAGAGGTGTATGCCGGCGCGGTCTGGACGCTCGACATGCTGGCCGACCTGCCGGGCATGTCCGCCGAGCTGGCGGCCCACGCACGCGAAAGCTGGGAGCAGAAGGTCATCGCACCGGAGCAGAATGCGCTGGTGCTCGCCGTCGGGCAGCGTTTGGTACCCGGGGCACGCTCGGCCCCGCCGTCGCGCAGCTCCCCCATGGGCCGACTGCAACGCCAGATCAGCGAGCTGATCGACACCTGCGGACAACTGACCCACGCCCGTGATGAGGCGGAGAGCCAGGCCCGCGACCGACTCGCGGCCGCTGAGCAGCGCATCGCGGAACTCGCCGAAACCTTCGAGCGGCGCGTGGCCGAGCTGACCGAAGCCCTCGAACGGCGCAGCGCCGAGCACGATGCCCAGCGCCGCCGAGTCGAGACGCTCACCGGCCGGATGGCCCGCAAGGAGTTCGAGGCCGTCACCGACCTCCAGCGCCAGCTCAATGACCGCGACCTGAAGATCGACACCATGCGTCAGGAGCAGAGCCGCCTGCTGGCTTCCAGTCGAGCAGATCGCGATCAGGTGCGGACGGAAATGACCGAGCGTCTCGACTCGGCCGCTCTCCGGCTGCACCGGGTCGAAGAAGCGCGTTCGGTCCGGCTCGCGCAGCTCCTTCGCCGCCTCGACGCGCAGATGCTCCACGGAACGCCAGGGGACCGGCGCGACTTCCTGCACTGGTGCGGGCGCAAGCTGCGCCGCCTGCCGACGCCGAAAGACCAGCGTTTCGACTTGTTCCAGTCCGTGCGTGAGGCCCTGCAGGCCCCTGCGGATGCGGCGACGCCGGCGGGCAGTCCGGCGCGGGCAGCGTCCGCCGTGCCGACCGAGCCCGTCCCTCCGCGACCGGAGATCTACGCGGCGCGCAACGGCAAGTACCACGACGCGGCCGAAGCTCTGCAGCGGTTCTACGCTTCGGCGTTTGCCGACCAGATGCCGGCCGAATCCCAGACCGTGCAGCGGCTGCTGAGCACCGTCGAGCACCACGCGGTGGTCGTATTCCCGCCGGCGTTCTCGTGGCAGCCCTATCGCCGACCGCAGCAGATGCTCCGCGCCCTGGCTGAGCGCGGCTACCTCTGCCTGTTCTGCGAGCCGGCCGGCCCCGACGATGACTTCACGATCGAGCCCGTGCAGCCGCGCCTGTACCGCGTGTGTCGCGAGGAGTTCCTCCTGCCCGTGCTGCGCAACGAGCCCGTCCTGGTCTACTGCACCTGGCTGCTGCAGAAACCGTTCGCCGACGCCCTGCCGCATGCGGCGATCTGGTACGACGTGGCCGAGCCGCTGGAATGCACTGCGAAGTATGACGCCCGCATGCGGCGTGATCACGACGGGCTGGCGCGTGATGCCGCCATCGTCTCCTACGCAACCGATCGTCTGGCCGCCACCTGCAACGGCCGAGATGACGCTGTCGCCGTACCCAACGCGGTCTACCCCCGGGACTTCAGCGGTCCGCGAGGCGAGATGCCCGAGGACCTGGCGAGTTGGCATCGTCGGGGCGTGCCGCTGATCGGCTTCACCGGCGTCATGAACGGCCTGTTCGACCACAAACTCGTCGAGCAGGTCGCGCAGCAACACCCCGAGTGGGACATGGTGCTGATCGGCCCGGCCGAACCGGGTGTGCCCGTCGACCGGCTCAGCAAGACCAACCTGCGATGGCTCGGGGCGAAACCTTCCGACGAGTTGCCGGACTATCTCGCCCATGTGGACGTGGCCATCCTCCCGCTGCGTCTGAGCGATCTCGCCCAGGCGCTATCCCCGGTCAGCATGTACGAGTACCTGGCCGCGGGCCGACCGGTGGTGAGTACGCCGATTGACGAAGTGAAGCCGTTGGAACGTGACTACATCCACCTTGCCCAGGGTGCCGAGGCATTCGCGCGGTCGATCGCCCAGTGTCTGCGCGACGGCGTGAAGGCCCTCGCGTCGCGGCACGGCCCGCTGCTGGTCGAGCAGCACACCTGGCCGGATCGCGTGGCCCGGATCGAGCGGGCCCTCGAAAGCTCGCCCGACGGTCTTGCCGTCCTGGCCCCGTTGCGTCACGAGCACGAAGTGGCCGTGTACTGCCCGGCCCTGTTCGATGCCCGGGGACACAGGCTCCGCCGCGGCGGCGCCGAACGGTGCATCGCGGAGTTGGCTGCCGTCGTCGAGCGCACGGGCCATCGGATGGTCGTGCATCAGCCCGGCGACGCGCCGTGGGTGCGACGGGTGGGCGAACTCGAGGTTCGCTCGCTCTGCCGGGGCGGTGCGCAGGCGTCCGACCGATCGCCCGAAATGGCGAGGCACTTCAACTACCTGTTCTACGGCCAACTGATGGGCCGGGCCGCTTTGTACATGTACGCGCCGTTCTTCGGCGCCTATCCGTACGCCCTGCACCCGAATGTGGGCATCGGTCACGGCGTTGCCTGGAACGACCCCCGAGCCAGCTACACGAACGGCCTCGATTTCTGGGCCGCGAACCGTAACGTCACCGAGTCGCTACGGCTGTGCGATCGGCTCATCGCGGCCGATGCCGCAACCCCCGCCTGGTTCCAGACGGTCGACTACGAGGAAAGCCGGAAGATCCGCGTGGTGCCGAGCGGTGTCGACACCGACGTGTTCGCTCCGCCGGCCGAACCCCGAGCGGAAGGCTCCGCTGAGCTGATCATCCTCTACCCGCGCCGGCTCGACGAGGGCCGCGGACTGCACCTGGTCCTGGAGGTCGCCGACGACCTGCTCGAGGCGTACGACAACGTTTGCTTCCACTTCGTCGGCAGCGGGGAATCGACCGAGACCGCAGCAGTCAAGGAACTCGTCGAACGCTGGCCGGACCGCGTCGCGTGGGATGCGGTCGGCTTCGAGCGGATGCCCGACGCGTACCGCGCCGCCGACATCACGGTGGTGCCGACGCTCTACGGGGGCAGCACGAACCTCGCCAGTCTCGAGGCCATGGCGAGCGGGAACGCGGTGATCGGCACACGCGTGGGCGGATCGGTCGGACTCATCGTCGACGGGTACAACGGCCTGCTGATCGACGCGTCGGCCGACGCCCTTCGGGACGGGCTCGTCCGGCTGATCGAGGACGAGGCGCTGCGCCGGCGCATCGGCCGGTCGGCACGCGAAACCGCCGAGCAGTGCCCGCAGGATCGCTGGACGGCGGCATGGGAGGCCGTCATCAGCGAACACCTTCCGTCCAACGACGAGCCGGTCGAGGGCGGTCGCCTCGTCGTCCTGGAAGTCAGGAACGCCCGGACCGCGCGACAGGCTATGGGTTGGATCATCGCCCGGTTGCTCGAGCGCGGCGACCTCGTGTACGTGCTCGATCGTGACGAGAATGCTCCGATCCATCACAGCTTCGGGCGGCTCCAGTGGGTCACGGCGGAAGACGTGGCCCTCGCGCGTCCCGACCTGTGGATCCTCGACACGGCGGTCGAAGCGACGGCAGATGCGGCCCGACCGGACTGCTGGGTCCGGCCCACGTCGGCCGATCCGTGGCCCGAGTCCTGCGACGAGCCGATTCTGGTCAGCGAGCCGTCGGCGGACGGGCGCGGCGTCGTGATCCGCACCCGCGAGGCACTCGAGGCACTCGGCCTCGTCAAGCCGATCGGGGCATCCGCGGAGCCATCCACCCCGGCCCAGGCGCCGTCGGCCCCTGCCGCCGCCAAGGTAAGCTCGTGACCTGTTGACCCGCTTGCGCTCCACGTTGGCCCCACACGGCAGTCGACGCGAGCACTGGGCCCGCACCGGGCTGCACCTCCTGCGTGTCGCGCGGCAGCGGCCGCAAGCGCTTGTCACCACACCCGCCAAGGCCGTCTTTCGCCGATTGCCCACGGCGTGGCGGTGCCGGATCAAAGCGACGATCGCCGAAGTGTGGTGGAATCGACAGGCCGGGATGCGGGTGGCGCTCGCAAGCAGCCCGGCCACCGAGGTACCCGGGCTCGTCAGTGTCGTGCTACCCGTCTACAACCAGGCCGACTTGCTGGCCGAGGCGATCGAGAGCGTCCTTCAGCAAACCTACGCCGACATCGAGTTGATCGTCGTCAACGACGGTTCCACCGATGACGTGGAAGTGGTGCTGAGTCGGATCGTCGATCATCCAAAGGTGCGCGTGCTCACGCAGGCCAACCAGACGCTTCCCAAGGCACTCAGCAACGGGTTCGCCTTCGCCCGCGGCGAGTTTCGAACCTGGACCTCGGCCGACAACCTGATGGAGCCCGAACAGCTCGCGCGCCAGGTCG
Source organism: uncultured Planctomycetales bacterium (assembly GCA_964391465.1). Classification (GTDB taxonomy): domain Bacteria; phylum Planctomycetota; class Phycisphaerae; order UBA1845; family CAYMME01; genus CAYMME01. The sequence goes on along the minus strand of CAYMME010000130.1, from coordinate 8,598 downwards.
CCTTTCTGGAAGACGAGCTGGAAGCGGACATGGTCTACGCCGACTACATGGCCATCGACGATGCCGGAGCGCCACTGACGGACCCCGACTTCCGGCCCCACAATCGCCGCGCACCCGACGACCCCGAGATTCACCTGCCGCGCGATACCGATGCGCTGAATACCGTGCAGGACAACTTCGTCGGCCCGTGCTTCCTGTACCGCGGCTGGGTCGGCCGCCTGATCGGCGACTACGACCCGCAAATGGGCTTCGAAGACTACGACTACTGGATGCGCATCAATGCGCAGTTCACCATTGCCCACCTCGGCACGGATGAGCCGCTCTATCGCTACCGCGTGCACGACAACACGCTCCACGGACGACTCGGTGAGTCGAACGTGTTCGAGCAGGTGCGCGAGCTGATGGAATACGAGCGGGACCGAAGCGCATTCTACGCCGCGCCGTGGACGATCCACGCAGACGAGGCAACGCGGGCTCGGCTGACGGATGTGAACACCGACCCGCACACGATCGTGCCCTGGCCGAAACACGATCTCCCGATCGAAGCCGACGAGAAGACTCTGATCATCGTCCAGGGACGGAGCCTCCCGGCGCTGGCGGGTCGTGGGCGGCCGCCCAACGCTTGCGTGGTCGCGTGGTTCGAGCCGGATGATCCGGCGCCCTACCGCTATCGCACGGAGGTTCAGCAGGTCGCCGACGTGTGCGTCGCGTCCGACGCGCTGACCGCGGCACGTCTGGCCGTACTCACGTCCGAGGTGTTCAAGGCGCCGCCCGGCCGGGGCCTTGTCGATCTGGCCGTCGCCTACGCGAACAACCGCGTGCACTTCGAGGAAACGCGCTCCGCCACGATGCGGCGCCGGGAGCTGCCGGAGGTCTTCGTACCGGAGGGCCGCAAACGGCGGATCCTGCTCCAGGTGGACGACTTTGCCGAGGGCGGACTCGAGCAGGTGGTCATCGATCTGGCCGCCAGCCTCGATCTCCATCGGTTCGATGTCCTACTGCTGACGCTCGGCGAACAGGGCCAAGCCGTCGAGAAGGCCCACGACGCCGGGATCGACGTCATCACGTTACCGACGAGACAGCGGGAGGCGCGATACCGGCAACTGTTGACCGACGAGCGCATCGACTTGGTGAGCGCACACTACTCGTTGTTCGGGGCGGCGGTTGCCGCTGAGCTGGGCGTCCCGTTCGTGCAGACGATCCACAACACCTACGTCTGGCTGTCACCGAAGCAGATCGATCAGCACCAAGACAACGACCTGCATACGACCGCGTACATCTGCGTTTCGAACAACGCGGCGTTCTACTCTGACGTGCGATTGGGGCTGCCACCGGGCAAGATGCTGGTCGTACCGAACGGGATCGACCCGGCCCGGCTCGACGCGGCCGACACCGAGGGCGTGCGGGACACGTTGCGACAAGAGTTGAGGCTGGCGGCCGACGACTTCGTCTTCCTGAATACTGCTTCGCTGCACCCGATCAAGGCCCAGCGGTTCATCGTCCGGGCGCTCGCGCAGATGCGGTCCGCATGCCCACAGGCGAAGGTCGTGTTCCTCGGGCGCACCATCTACCCCGGCTACCACGCGGAGGTCCGACGCGAGATCGGCAAGGCCGGCCTCGATGACGCCGTGGCGTTCGCGGGGCATCGGGACGATGTAGCCTCGTTCTATCGCATGGCCGATGCGTTCGTACTGCCGTCGTTCTGGGAAGGGTGCAGCCTGGCGCTGGCCGAAGCCCTGTACGCCGGCCTGCCGGTGGTGGCCAGCGACGTGGGGGCCGCGAGAGAGCAACTCGCCCACGGCGGCGGGCACGTTGTCACGGCACCGTTCGATGCGATTACCGACCTGGATTTCGCCAACCTCGAACGATACTTTGAGGGCGATCATCCGCGTTTCGTCGAGGAACTCGCCGAGACCATGCAGCGCGTGTGCACCGAGCCGCCGTCGTCGCTGACCGAAACCGGTCGGCGGCGCCTCGACCGGCGGCGCGCGTACGCACCGTACGGGCGGATCTTCGCGTGGTTGATCCAGGGCGGCGATCCGGCCGCAGCCCGGGCGTGGCTACGCACAACGGATGTGATGATCGGTCCCGACGAGTAGTCTCGTTGCGCCACCATGGGTGGCCCATGTCTTCAGACATGGGGGACGCGATTAGCGCGTCGGGTGCCACTGGCAGCTTGCCTGCCAGTGCCTCTACCGCAAGACACGGGCGGACAGGCCGCCCGTGGCACCCTGTTGGGCGTTCGTGGCACGAGTGGCAGCGACTACGATGCGTGTACTCTTCGGCGTTCGACCTGACCTGCGCAGCGACTCCGGCGGAGACACTACGCAGATCCTGCAAACCGCCGAACACCTGCGCACCCTGGGCGTGGACGTGGTGCTCGACGACCGCCTCGCGCTCGATCCGTCCGGGTTCGACGTCGTGCACCTGTTCCACCTGACGCGGGTGTACGAGACACACGTCCAGATGCGATCGATCCGCGCCGCGGGGCGTGTGCCGATTGTCCTGTCGTCGATCTACTGGCCGACCGACGAGTACGATCGTCTCGGCCGGTTCGGAGTCGAGCGGTGGATCGTGCGACTGGCCGGCCCGCGCGGCTGGTCGACGCTCCAGACCGCCGCGAAGTGGATGCTCACGACCAACCGCGATCAGTGCCGGGCGTACCGGGCCACGCTGCGGCGCGGCGTCGAAGCCCAGCAACGCGACCTGCTGGCTGCGGCCGACGCGGTCCTACCGAACTCGCAGGCCGAAGCCGATGTCCTCACTGAGCGATTCGGCATGCCGGCCGAGAAGCTGCACGTTGTCTACAACGGCTGCGACGCGGCCGCGACGACCGCGGATGCAAACGAAGCGTCCAACGAACGTAGCCCGGACACCGTGCTTTGCGTCGGTCGCATCGAGCCGCGCAAGAACCAGTTGGGCGTCGTGCGCGCGTTGAGGGGCACGAAGTACAGGCTGACGTTCGTCGGCAACGCCGGTGTCTATCATCAACGCTATCTTCAAGCCTGTCGTGACGCAGCCGGCGCCGACGTGAGGTTCCTCACCCGCCTTGAGCGCGGCCCGCTAAGCGAGCGCTACCGCGCTAGCGCGATCCACGTCTGCGCGAGTTGGTACGAGACTCCGGGACTGGTGAATCTCGAAGCGGGCCTGGCCGGGTGCCGTCTGGTCGTCCCGGACAAGGGCAGCGTGCGAGAGTACTTCGGCGACACCGCCGCGTACTGCGACCCGGCAGACGGGTCATCCATCCGCGAAGCTGTCGACCGTGCCGCAACCGCCCCCCACGACTCGGCCGCCGTCGCCCGCCAGGTCGCGCAATTCACCTGGCAACGCGCTGCAGAAGCCACGCTCGCGGCGTACGAAGGAATGCAGAACACGGTTGAGTAGCGGCATGGGATCACGAGCCGCGTATCGCAAGCTTGCTTGCGGACAGAGCGCTCGCAGCATAGGATTTGGTGATAGGCAGCAGTCGGAGGTCGGTTATGAGCTTGCAGCGCACGATCAAGGCCGTGGTCCGACCCGGAGAGCAGTCGGGCTACGTGGCCGAATGTGTCGAGATCCCCGTCGTGACGCAAGGTCGCACGTTGGATGAGACTATCGCCAATCTCCGCGAGGCCACTCAGCTCCATCTGGACGGCGAAGACCTCGCGGCCATGGGGTTGGCCGCCAACCCGACGGTCATCGTGACGATGGAGCTGGAACCGGCGCATGCCTAGCCTTCGACGAATGTCGGGGCGGGAAGTCATCGCCGCGCTGGGGTCGCTCGGCGTTCGCGGGGTCGTCCCAGAAGGGCAGTCACGTCAAGCTTCGACGGATGGGGGACGACGGCGAGAAGCAAACGCTCACTGTCCCGAATCACGCTGAGTTGGATACGGGAACGCTCCGCGCAATCATTCGTCAGGCATCACGATACGTTGCCGCGACGGACCTGCAGTCTCACTTCTACCGCTGACCTTGCCCAGTGCCGCGGGACATACCCGGGTCCTTCGGCGACGCGGCCACCTACCGTGATTCGGTACGTCAGTCATCGATCCACGAAGCCGTCGACCGTGTGGCTTCCCCTCAACACGCCGGCCGCCGAACCGAGCGAGGGGGCTCGCATTGCCAACCACATCGCCGATCCGTAGGCTGTTCGGTGTGACGACCGCAGCCGGAGGGGATTGAGGATTGGGTTGGTATCGATCCCACGGTCACCGGTCTCACACGATTGCATGCTGATAGGCAGGAGAAGGTGCTACGATGATGAAGAAACGCGGCATTCCTACGGTCCTTGTCACCCTCGCGCTCAGCGCGACGGTGGCGCACGCGGAGCGGAAGGACAACACACCGCCCGAGGGCTTTGTGACTCTCTTCAACGGGAAGGATCTGACCGGGTGGAAGGGTCTCGTCGCCAATCCGAAAGAACGAGCACGCATGTCGCCGGAGGCGCTGGCCAAGGCCCAGAAGCGGGCCGACAAGCGCATGCGAGCCCACTGGAAGGTCGTCGAGGGCGCGCTCGAGTTCGACGGCAAGGGTGACAGCCTCTGCACGGTGAAGGACTACGGTGACTTCGAGATGTACGTCGACTTCAAGATCATGGCCGCGGGAGACAGCGGGCTCTACCTTCGCGGCTCGCCCCAGGTTCAGATCTGGGACCCCAAGAAGTCGAAGGTCGGCTCGGGCGGGCTCTTCAACAACAAGAAGCACCCCTCCAAGCCGAGCATGATCGCCGACAATCCCATCGGCCAGTGGAACACCATGAAGATCCGCATGGTTGGCGAGCGGGTCACGGTACACCTCAACGGCAAGAAGGTCGTCGATAACGTGGTGATGGAGAACTACTGGGAGCGAGACAAGCCCATCTACCCCACCGGCCAGATCGAGCTGCAAAACCACGGGAACCGGCTGTGGTTCAAGAACGTCTACATCCGCGAGCTGCCGCGCGGCACCAAGGACGGACCCGCGACCTCACCCCAGCGGCCGTGACTCGGTCCACCGCGCCCGGCAGCGACGTGGGGTCCATCTCTCCATGGCCTCACTTCTCGATCGTCAGTTCGTCGAAGACCTTGCCCGCCTTGTCGTAGGCGCGATAGACAAGCCGCTTGCCGTCGATGTCGAACGTTTGGTACCAGGGCCCGCCGCTTTTGTACTTCTCAGCGAACGCGGGCAGTTCGCGCGGCCGTCTGCGACCGGGGACCGCCACCGAGATGAGATAGATCGTGCCGTCGGCGGGTGAGGCCACCGGCTGCCCGTTTCGCATGGGGCGCGTCCGCAGGTAGTGGTGGACGTGCCCGTGCATCATGACGTCGAGGTGATGCTTCGCGAAAACCTGCTCCCACCGCTTGCGAATCGCGCCGTACTCGTCATCTCGCGGGAAGCAGTACATGGGAAAGTGGTAGATCCCGAATCGCCACGTGGCGTCCGTCTTCGCCAGTTGCTCCTCCATCCATTTCGCCTGGATCTCGTGCGGCGTGCCCACGTCCAGCACGAGGAACAGCGCGTTGCCGTAGCGGAAGCTGTAGGTGCGCTCGGGCTCGACGCCCGGCGGGCCGTTCTCGGGGAACCCGAAGAGGGCCAACGGCATCCAGGCCCCCAAACCGTCCTGGTCGTCGTGATTGCCGAGACTGAACGCGAGGGGCTTGTGGCCGAAAACGCCGCCTGAGTACGCGAGCAGTGCGTCCCAGTCGTTGCGATACAGCCCGGTGCTCACGACGTCGCCCGCAATGGTGTAGAACGCCGTCTCCGGGTGGCGCTCGTGGGCCACCTGGAGCAGACGCCCCCAATCCGGCGACCGATGCGTGTCACCGAAGTAGACGAACGAGAACGGCGCGTCACGATCCGGCGCGGTCTTGAACGAAGCCTCGTCGCTCCACGTGTCGTTGTCCGGCGATCCCACCTGGTACGTGTACTCGGTGGACGGTTCCAGGCCGCGCAGTACGGCCGTGTGGTGGTGCATGTACCGGTCGTTCATCAGCAGCCGATCTTCGATGGGCTCGCGTTCCGCACGGATCTCGCGCGGGGGCTGAGCCGCGGCGCCCTGCGGACGGAACCGAACCACGCCCTGCTTGATCGCCGTGTTCGTGCGCCACTGCACGGTCTGGGTCGTGCGCGGGTCCTCGCTCCAGGTCAACACCACGTGGTCCGGCTTCGACGACGACGGGTACTCCGTCTTGCGGAAGGCGCCGACCAGGTGGGCTTCCCGCGCGCGGCCGCGAAACGTGGTCAGCAGGAGCTGACCTTCCAGCGACTCGGGCAGTTCCTCGATGTACAGCTCGTTCCAGTCGCGGTAGGTCCAGGCGCCCTTCTTCATGGTGATCACGGCCTCATTCGCGGGGAAGAGGTTGGTGATCTTGACCTTTGTGCCGGCCTTCTGTGCGCCCACACAGATGAAGTAGACGCTGCGGTGCATCCCGAATCCGTTGATGCCCAGTTCCACGCGCCCGGCGTCGAACTTCTTCTGCCAGACCTCGTACGACCACATCTCGTTCTTCACGACGAGATCGGTCTTCTTGAACCCGGCCTCTTCGATCCAGAACGGAAGCACGGGTTGGTTGACGGTTCGCAGAAGCGACACCACCACCGGCACGTCGACATCGAAGTGCCAATACCGCGTGGCCAGCACCTTGCGCTCCTCGGCCGTCACGAGACGCAGGGCGGACTCGTGGGTCACCGAGGAGAGCGATTTCTCGTCGAAACCCGCGTACATGCGCGTAACGATGCCGTCCATCGTCTCCTCGAGTGACGGCTCCGCGTGCGCCGGCACGCACAAGAACAGCACAAGTCCGACGAGACATGCGAAACCGACCGACTTCAGCAGGCTCTTCTTCACCATCGTTCTCCTTGTCATACGCTCCACCCACTGTCCGCAAAGCACTGTACTCGCCGCGCTCGGTGCTGCCAACGGTCCGAGCTCTCGGTCCATCGTCCGCTGCGTTTGCGTGCATGCCTTGTGACAGCTACAGTCGATTCGTATCGGCATCCCGGTGGAAAGCCGAAATCCGGCACGCAGCTCGTCTGGAAGGAACGCTTCAAGGGAGACTACTCGCGTCCCCCATCTATGCCGACAACCGTATCTTCTTATTCAATGACAATGCGGTCAGCACCGTGATCAAGCCGTCCCGACAGTTCAGAGTTCTGGCCGTGAATCCGCTGGCCGAGGAGCAACTCAGGGCGAGCCCCGCAGTTGCCGGCAAATCGCTCTTCGTTCGAACCGAGAGCCATCTTCATCGCATCGAAGAACCCTCTTCGAAGTAGGCGCGTGGGTACCGAGATACTGAAGTGCCAGCAAGGGAGATCGCAATGTGTTCTGTCCATCGTTACCCATCATCGTTCGCGGTGTGTGGCCGCCCGCGCCTGGTGGTGTTCATCGGTTGTGTGAGCGCGCTGCTCGGGTGTCTCTGCGGTCCAGCAATGGCCGCTGAACCGGGTGGTGCCGAGCTTGCGGTGGCGTCGGTCAAGCAGCTTTCGGCGCGCGGGTCGACGCGGGCGACCTTCTACCCGCAGTCCAACAAGGTCGTCACCCTGGACGGCCGGACGCATGTCGGCTGGCTCGACTCGATCTCCGAGATCATGGTGGCCGGCTACGATCACGGCTCCGGCCGGTGGGACGAGTCCGTCAAGGTCGGCACCGGGTACGACAACCACGGCGGACCGGCCCTGACCTGCGACAGCGAGGGCTACCTGCACATCATCTTCGGGCCGCATCATGGCCCGTTTCAGCATTGCCGCTCCGTGCGACCCAACGACAGCTCGACGTGGACGAAGCTGCCGGACTTCGGCGAGAACGCGACCTACCCGAGCATCGTCTGCGACGAGGCCGACACGCTGCACATGATCTACCGGGGCGGAGGCGGCGCTCCGAAGCTGCTCTACCAGCGCAAACCGAAGGGCGGCCAATGGACCTCGCCGCGCGTTCTGGCCCGCGCCCCGATCGAGTCGGGTTACACGCACTACCACTGCGAGTTGGCTATCGCACCCGACCGCCGCACGCTTCACGTGGCCTACGACATCTACTACGGCAAGACCGCCAAGTGCGCCGGGCACATGATGTCCGTCGACCGCGGCAACACGTGGACGCTGGCCGACGGGTCGCCGCTGAAGCTTCCCGTGATGCCCGAGGCCGACGCGTTCATCGCGCGGGCCGAGCCGACGCTGCGAACGTGGAGCATGGTGTGCGACAGCAAGGGCCGGCCGTGGATCAGCGTGAAGCTTCCCGAAGAGCTGCGGCTGTACCATCACGACGGAAAGGAGTGGCGCTGGCTCGTGCCGGCGCGACTGACATCACCGGAACTCGGCGCCGGCAAGCTGGGCGGCTACATCCCCATGACCGTAGACGCACACGACCGGCTCTACGTAATGGCGACACTGGCCGGTAGCGTCGTCGTCCTGTTCTCGCCCGACCAGGGCAAGAGCTTCCAGCTCCTGCACGTGTGTCCGCCCCACGAGAAGCTGCCGCACCGAGGCATGAACATGGAGCGGTCCACCGGCCACCATCGCGTCGACGTGCCCTGGCTGCTGTTCTGCACCGGCGAGAAGGGCAAGGACTGCTACGGCAAGGGCCTCTTCAATCTCACCCAAGTCGTGCGCCTCTCGGTAACACCGGGCACCCAAGAACGTTGATCC
>CAYMME010000129.1:11608-18529 GCA_964391465.1 uncultured Planctomycetales bacterium | reverse complement strand
GCCCCGCGGACCGTGGGGAAGAACGGCGATCACCTTCAGTTCTCAGTGCGCGAAGGGCAGACGGTACGCAAGGCCATCGCGTTCGGACACGCGAAGCACATCGACGCCCTGCATGACCACCGTCGTTGCCGACTCGCGTTCGAGCCCATCCTCAACCGCTACGCGGGCCGCACGTCCGTCGAGCTGCAAGTGCTCGATCTGAAATTCCCGAACGAGAGCGGTGGGGCGAGTACCTGAGTAGGCAGTTGATGGATGGCGGCTGAGGGTGTTCGCCTCACCCAGGTCGGCGTACCGCGGCAAGGTCAACATATATCCACCGGGCCCAGTCCCGGCTCGGGACAGTTGTCTTCAAGTCCACGGTGTCCGCGCTGCGTCCGCTTTTGAGGACGCGATACCCCTCCGACAGGTCGCGGCCCAGTTGGGTCACGACGTCCCCTTGTGTGTTGTTGACTCCGAAGTCCAGCGACGTGAGCGAGAAGACGTTGCGCATGTATTGGCCGGCGGGCGATTGCAGCGCGGAGCGTCCCGCTTCGTTCCACAGGGAGAGCACAAGTCCCCTGGCCGTGATGTTCAGCGCGACCGGCGAGGATGCCGAGATTCGCCCGGCCACCGGATGGCCGGAGCCCGCTGCCCGGCGCAACCTTCCCGCACACTGTGCCCAGAGTGACAACGCCGTCTCTCGGTTCGCCAGCGACTCGTTGCCCAGCACGGCTACGGTCGGCAGGTAGCTCACGTGCCCGTTGACTTCCGGCCAGAGCCCCTCCCGCTGCGCCCGGTCCACCTGTCGTTGTTGCAGTAGCAACGATCGCTTGCGCAGATGGTCGTCAACTGCCGCGCGTCCGGCCGTAATGCGGTGCAGCAGCGTTTCACCCTCGGCGGCTCCGGGCACCGGCAGCAACGCGAACGGCAGGAACCGCAGCGGTCCGTCGGGGGAAAGCACAATCCAGGGATTGTCCCACTTCCCCCACACGCCCCGCAGCAGGGTTTCCGCCATCTCGCGACCCTCGCGCGGAGCGCCCGTGTCAACCGCAGCGAGGAAATCAAGCACCTGCTTGCGGAACGCGTCCCGCCCGACGGGGACCACCGTGTGAAGCCGCTCGAACTTCTGCCGCTTCTCGTCGGCGCGCAGCGCGAACACGTACGTCGCCGATTCGCCGACCAGATACTCGGCCAGCAGATCCACGGTCGGCCCCTGGCGACTGGCCGGATATAGGAGGTACGGTTCCTCGGCGGCCGCATAGCCGAGCGTCTCGAACCGCGGCCGATCCGGACCGAGCTCCACCAGCTTCGCTTGCTGCGCGAACCGGAAGGCATCGTCGAACGCGCCGGCGTCGAAGGCCGTGGCGACGCGCACCTCGTACGCTCCCCGCACGCGGATGTAGAAGCCTGTACTGTCCTCGATCATCGGGTCCGGTCGGGCCTGGCCGTTCTCGAACTGGGACGCCAGCACATCCGACTGCGGTGGCCGGAGGGCCGCCACGCGGCTCAGTCCGGTCTCGCTCGCCTGCGCGTCGACGGCGTCGAGCGTTCTGTAAGCCTCCGCCGCCTCGTCGAGCCAACGGGTGCGTTCCGAACCGGGTCGGGCCAGCGACGCAGCGACCAGCGCCGCGTCGGCGGCATTGCGTGTCATCCCCCGAGAGACGAACCACGCATGCGCGGCCTCCAGGTCGGAGTACGCCGCGGCACCGACGTCGTCGCCGCTCCGCCGGGCCAGCGCGACCCGATGGGCGGCCGGCCGGTGTCGCGACGCGGCGTTGTCCGCGCCGGTCAGGCGGCCGGCATGGCGGTCGAGCAACTTGCGCATGGCCGCCGCCGCTTGTGCGTCACCCGCCTGCCACGCGCGCTCCGCGGATAGGGCCAGCACGTAGCCTGCAATCTGCGGATGCCCGGCCTCCGCCAAGTCTGAGATCAGTGTTTCGAGTTCAGTCGTTGCCGCGGCCGATCCGCCGTCGAGCAGCTTGTACGCGAAGGCCGCCGCACGCCCGCCCGGCGACGTTTCGTCGAGCGCCGCAGCGCGCCGATGAGACTCACGCGCGAGGTCTCGTCGGCCCAGATCGTCCAGTCGTATCGCCGTCTCGAGCGCCGTCTGGCCTCGCTCGTCCTCGGGCAGCAGCGGGAGCAGCGCCTCAGCCGCCGCGACGGTGTCCTCGGCGGTTTGCGCCCCCGCCAGGTCCATGCCGGCCAGCCCGCGTTTTGCTCGGCGCGCGAAAGCGGCCAGCCGTTGGCTCACCTCCGGGATGTCGCGGTAGCGGTCGACGAGGTTCAGGACGGCCTGCAGCACCGCCCGAGCTTCGGCCGAGTCCTGCGTTGCTCGCCTCGATGCCTGGCTCAACAGCACCTCGCATCGCCGCTCGGGGCTGCGCTCGAGTCGGGCCAGCAGCGTCGCTCGCTCGAAATCGCCGCGGGCGATGGCCGCACGAACCGGGTCCGCCGGCGCCGACGTCGTCTGTCCACGCACCGCCGCGCCGTTCGCGCCGACCGTCACCGCAACCAGGAGTACGGCAGCGATCGTCAAGGCACGAGAGGGTTCAGCCAGCATCGCTGCGTGCCGACATGGGCATGTCAAGCTCGTGTTACGCGCGATACGCTCCCCGTTGGTTTGTCATCCGTCACGATGCCGGCCGGACCGGCATCGTACACTCCCTCTCTCCTGATAATGCGTGCCAAGGCGGAGGTACCCGGCCAAGCGCCCTGCGCCCTTCACGCATTCGCAAGCTTCTCACTTCTGACTTCTCACCTCTCACGGCTCACTCATTCCGCTCCCTTGGTCATTCCATCCTGTTCTTCATCGCTGAGCACGCGATCGACGTAGGCCCGCACGAGCGTCATCTTCGTGTTCGTCGCCTCGTCGACCTTGAGCGTGACCTTGTTTCCCTCGATCCCCACCACGGTGCCGAGCACGCCACCGCGGGTCAGTACGCGGTCGTTCTTCTGCAGGTTCTTGAGCATCTCCTTCCGCTGCTTCTCGTCGCGACGGCGAGGGGCGTTAAGGACCCAGAAGAACACGATCATCATCAGGACCATGCCGATCAGGAAGGTCGGATCCATGCCGCCTGGGCTCTGCGGCGACTCTTGCGCCAACAACTCGATCACACCTAGCATGCTTGTTCCTCGCTCTTGGTGGGCGGCCGGCACACCGGAAACTCGTCCGTCAGCCGCCTCAGTGCGTCTTGCTCGATCAACTCCCGGATCCGCCGCATCAGCCGCTGGTAGAAGTGCACGTTGTGCTCCGACACCAGGATCGGCCCGAGCATCTCCTCGGCCGTGAACAGGTGCCGGAGATACCCGCGGCCAAACGACCGGCAGGCCCCGCACGGGCACCCTTCCTCGATGGGCCGCTCGTCAAGCCGGTACCGTTCGTTTCGCAACCGCAACGGTCCCTCGGGCGTGAACGCGTATGCGTTGCGGCCGTTCCGCGTCGGCAGCACGCAGTCGAAGAGGTCGATCCCGCGAGCCACGCACGCGGCCAGGTCGTGCGGCATGCCGACGCCCATTAGATACCGCGGCCGGTCCGCAGGCAAGAGCGGATCGAGCCCTTCGAGCACCCGCACCATTTCGTCGTGCGGCTCCCCGACCGACAGCCCGCCGACGGCGTAGCCGGGGAAGTCCATCTCGATCAGCGCCTCGGCACACTGCCGCCGCAGGTCGTCGTGCACGCCACCCTGCACGATTCCGAACAACGCCTGATCAGGGCGGTCTGCGTTCGGCGGGTGCCACTGGCGGCTTGTCTCCGCCGGGTGCCACTGGCGGCTTGCCCGCCAGTGTTCCGTGCACTGCCGCGCCCAGTCCACGGTTCGCGTTACGGCCCGCTCGACCTCCTCGCGTGGACAGGGGTAGGGGGGGCACTGGTCGAACGCCATGATGATGTCGGCCCCGAGCAGCTCCTGGATCCGCGTTGCCGAGGCCGGGTCGAGCCGCAGCTTCGCCCCGTCGATGTGCGACCGAAACGACACCCCGCCGTCGTCGATCTCAAGCAGTTCGCCCAACGAGAAGACCTGATACCCGCCGCTGTCGGTCAGGATCGGCCCATTCCAGCCCATGAACCGGTGCAGCCCACCCAACTCGGCCACCGCCTCCGCCCCCGGCCGGAGCTGCAAATGATACGTATTCGCCAGCACCATCTGCACCCCCGCGGCTCGTAGCACCGAAGGCGCAAGGCCCTTCACCGACCCCCGCGTCCCCACCGGCATGAACGCGGGCGTGTCCACGGCGCCATGGGGTGTGACGAGTCGACCCCGCCGGGCCGATGTTTCGCGGGCGTTTGCCAGCACCGTGAATGTGAACATCCGGCCATACTAGCACGCCCGCCAGTTCCGTCGCTACGGGCCGATCCGTACCGCCTCTGGAATCAGGGCTACAGCAGGTGGCACGGAAGATGCCTCGGTCTTTGTCGTGTTTGCGTTGCCGGTCCGCGTGTCTGGGACACGGACCGGATTCGCGGGGCCGTTTACCGGGATTTCGCGTGGAGCCTGGGACGAGAGAGAGAATCCGCGCCCCCGGCGGGCGCGGGCGCGTCGTGGGGTGTTTGGCGCAGTGGGGGATGTCACCCGCGTGCGAGAGAGAAGACGGGAACATCGTGCCGGTCCGCGGAGGTTGTAGTGCTGTGTGCCGTGATGCTGAGTTGGGTGTCTCAAGCAGGCCCTTTGGTGCTGCTCACTCTCGGTGCGGCGGTGGGTTTCGGTCGCAATCGCCGTCGATTGCGGTTTCGACGAACTGATCCGGGGGAACGGGGATTGCTATGCCGCTGTCGTGGGTCGGCAATCCAGTCGAGTCGTGCGGTGAGCACACGACTCTCAGAAACTCGGTGGAGCCCGTTCCGGAGGCGAAACGGGCAGCCCGTGCGAGGAAAGGACAAGGTGAAGCGATGAGAGCGGTTGGGGCATTTCATCATTCTGGGGGATCTCACCAGGGATTCGGGTGGCGCGGAGCGCCGGGGCGGCACGTACGCACCGTGCTTGCGGGTTTCGCGGTGGTTGTCGTCGCGGCAATCCCAAGCGAGAAGGCGGTGGGTCAGGGCTTTCTTCAGATCGAGCTCGTGGCCAGCGGGTTGACCGCCCCGACCGCCGGGACGAACGCGGGTGACGGCTCGGGCCGGCTCTTCATTGCGGATCAGCCGGGACAGATTCGGATCATCGACTCGACTCCCGCTTTGTTGGCTACACCGTTCCTCGATCTGAGCGGCAGCATCGTTCCGCTTGGCGCCTTCGGAGATTTCGACGAGCGCGGTCTGCTCGGGCTGGCCTTTCACACCAACTATGCGGTGAACGGGAAGTTCTACGTGTACTACAGCGTGCCCGCGCCGGCGGAGCCGCCGATCGGACCGCTCGATTTCGACTCCGGTCCGAACAACACTGATCCGTTCTCGATGTCCGGTGCGCACTTCTCAGGCGGCGTCATCGACACGCAGGGCGTCCCCCCGTTTTACGCGTCGGGGGCCTTTTCCTTCGAGGTCTTCGGAGGTGAGACGGCGACGATCGAGTTCGACGACCCGGTCGGGAGCGTCACGATGTTCCTTGTGCACCGGTCGGGCACGTCGGGGACCGTGCGAGCGTTCGGACGCCCGACCGGCGGGAACCCGACCGGTCTGCTGGCGACCGTGGCCAGCCAGGCGGCCACGTTCTTCAACGACCCTACCCGATTCGTCACGATCGCGCCCGGCGACCAGATGAGCAGACTCGAGATCGAGGCCACGGGGAACTCCGCGACGCCCAACGTCTTCATCGACGACCTCGAGTGGGAGCGCGACATCAACCACCGCAGTCGGATTTCGGAGTTCGCGGTTTCCGGTGATCCGAATGTCGCCGACCCCGGCAGCGAGAAGATCCTTTTGGAGGTCGAGCAGCCGCAGTTCAACCATGACGCCGGCCAACTCGCGTTCGGTCCCGACGGCTTTCTGTACATCAGCTTGGGTGACGGCGGGGCCGGCAGCGACGTGGCCCCGGGCCACAACCCGGAACTGGGCAATGGACAGGATCGCACGCGGGTGCTCGGGTCGGTGCTTCGTATCGACGTGGACGGGAGCAACAGCGCCAACGGTCAATACGGCATTCCCGCTGACAACCCGTTCACGTCGGCCAACGATCCGAGCGGCGACGTTCCGGACGAGACCTGGGCGTACGGCTTCCGCAACCCGTGGCGATTCTCATTCGACGACGGTTCCGGCGGGACGGGGCGGCTGTTCCTGGCCGACGTCGGGCAGAACCTCTTCGAGGAGGTGAACCTTGTTGAGAAGGGGAAGAACTACGGCTGGAACCGTCGGGAGGCGGCGCACTTCTTTGACCCCGCCAATCCAACCGTCGAGCCTGGCACCGGCCTGTCCGTCGGACCGAACGGAGAGCCGCTGGTGGATCCGATCATCGAGTACTTCAACAGCGCCAACCCCGCCGTGGGGCCGAACGACCCGAACGGCCGGGCTGCGGTCGGCGGCTTTGTCTACCGGGGCACTGCTCTGGGCGACCTCGTCGGGACGTACGTGTTCGGAGATTGGAGTCGGCGGTTCGGGCAGCCCGACGGTAGCCTCTTTCTGGCCGAGGAAACCTCGCCCGGTGTGTTCGCCATGAGCGAGGTTCTGGCCGATTCCGGGACTGGGCCGGCCCGGTTGAGCCGGTTCCTGCTCGCCGTTGGCGAGGACGAGGACGGCGAGTTGTACTTGCTGACCAACACGACCGGGACACCGTTCGGCTCGACCGGAGAGGTCTTCAAGATCGTCTCATCCACCTTCAACGTGCCCACGCTTTCCGATTGGGGAATAGTTGCCATGACATTGGGGTTCCTGACCGCGGGCATCATCGTCGTCGCGCGCGGTCGGTCCGTCGGAGTGCTGTCGAGGTGAGTGCTCTTGGATCGCCGCCGCCCTGGGCGCCCCCGGGGGGGGGGCCGGGGTGTGGGGGTGGGGGGCGGGAGGGGGAAGGGCCCCCCCGG
>CAYMME010000129.1:9763-11598 GCA_964391465.1 uncultured Planctomycetales bacterium | reverse complement strand
CCGGGGGCTTCTTGGTGGTCGGGGGGGGTGGGTCGGTGGGTGGGTTGTGGTGGTGTGTGGTGTGGGTTGGGGGCCGCCGGGGCCGCCGGGGGGGGCGGCCCGGTTCTTGGCAGGTGCGCGCCTCAGCTTCGATGCCCCACCCGTTGGATCGCGCATGCCTTTGATCGGCGGGGCGCTCTCGTCCGCCGAGCTTGCATCGATACGCGACTGGATCGACCAGGGGGCGCAGGACAACTGACCCGGCCGGCGACACGCGGGCGACGGCGGCACGTCGGGTCATTTCACCGACAGTCCGAACTTCGCCGCTCGGTAGCGCATGGTGTCGCGCGACAGGCCGAGCAGGGCTGCCGCCTGGACGACGTTGCCACCGGTGTATTCGAGGGCGGCGCGCAGGAGCTTCTCTTCGATGTCAGCGAAACGGATGGACCCGCGCGAGAAGTCCACTGCGACGGATCCTTCCTCTTCGCCGGCCACTCGGGCCAGCGGTTCCTTTGACGTGGGGAGCGACAGATCAGCGGAATCGATCGTGTCGCTTTCGCACAGAAGAACCGCGCTCTCCAGAGAGTGTGTGAGCTCGCGGACGTTCCCGGGCCAGACGTGGCGTTGCAGCGCAGCCCGGGCGGCGGCGGTTAGTTGCTTGGGGGGCAGGCGGAACCGCCGGCAATGTGAGACCAGGAACTGCTCGGCCAGTAGGTTCACGTCGTCTCTGCGGCGGCGGAGGGGCGGTAGCTTGATCTCGATCACGCGTAGGCGATGGTACAACTCTTCGCGGAAGACCCCGTCGCGGACCGTCTGTTCGATGTTCCGGTTCGTGGCGGCGATGAGGTGCACGTTGACGGGCGTGTCCTGCACGCCGCCCACCGGCCGAACCGCTTTGTTCTCGAGGGCTACGAGCAGCTTCGCCTGGAGGGAGGCGGGTAACTCGCCGACCTCGTCGAGGAACAGCGTTCCGCCGTCGGCGGTCTCCATCAGCCCGCGTTTCGATTGCTTTGCGTCGGTGAACGCTCCCTTCACGTGGCCGAACAGCTCGGACTCGACCAGGTTCGTCGGGAGGGCCGCGCAGTTCACGTGTACGTATGGCTTCTCCGCCCGCAGCCCCTCGTAGTGGATTGCGCGAGCGAACAGGTCCTTGCCCGTGCCGGTTTCGCCGGTGATGAGCACGTTCGGCGGATCGTCTGCGATGGAACTGCCCAGCGCCGCGAGCCGACGCACACGATCCTTGGCCTGCTCGATTTCGGGGCACGCACCGATGATGTTGGCCAGACTGAATCGCTCCTGATCCTCGCGCCGTGCACGCTGCTGGCGGGAAGCGAGCCCCTGGTGCTCGAGGGCTCGGCCTACCACCAGACTGATGGTCTCGAGATCCACCGGCTTGATGAGGAAGTCGTAGGCGCCCGCCCGCATTGCCTCTACCGCGGTGCGGACGTCGCCGTGCGCAGTGACGACGATGCTCGTTACGTCGGGATGATCGCGCGAGAGCACGGCGAGGAGTTCGGTCCCCGAAATCCCCGGCAGGCGCACGTCGATCAGCGCGACGTGGGCCGAGCCGCTGGCGAGCCAGTCAAGCGCTTCCTCCGCCGTGCGGAGCCAGACGGCGCGGTGGCCTTCCCCCTCCAGGCCGTCGCTGAGGCTCCTGCCCAGCAGGCGCTCGTCCTCAATAATCAGAATCGTGGCCATGTTGCATCCGCACGGCTCGGGGCGAACGGCGGTGGGCGAATTGCCCCATGTGGTGGTTTCGCCCGGCGTCAGCCGAGTCACGCGTTGCGCCCGTGTTCACGTAACCATCGGCCCCACGATACTATAGTACACGAGAACGGGTTCGGGGCCGGATCCCA
>CAYMME010000129.1:0-9751 GCA_964391465.1 uncultured Planctomycetales bacterium | reverse complement strand
GGCATATCGTTAGCAAGTGCAATGCCATTCGAGATGCCGATCGTACAGATCAGGAGGCTCATGATGAGCAATCGGTTCCCCAACTGGGTCGTTCGTCGTTCCGCATCCCGTCCCCATTGCCGGGCAAGTCTCTCCTTGACGAGTGCGTTCACCCTCGTGGAAGTCCTCGTGACCGTCTCGATCATCGCCACACTAATGGCGGTGTTGGTGCCGAGCCTCGGGCACGCCCGCGAACAGGCTCGCCGTACCGTGTGCCTCGCTCACCTCAAGCACCTGGGGCTGGGCCTCCTCGCATACGCCAGCGACCACGGAGGGTACGGGCCGCCCGCCGGTCCCATCGTGGGCAAGGTGAGCCCGCGCGAACTGGTCGCCCGTAGCGACGATCCGGTCAATCTCGGGGGCCTGTACCCTAAATACGTGAATGATGCGGGCCTGTTCCGATGCCCGAGTGCCAGGTTGCACAACTTCGATCCCGATACCGACCGCATCCCGGACGGGCTCATCGCAGGGAGCTACGCCTACGCCGGACACGTCGCGGCGTTTGAAAGCCCGAAAATTACGGCAAGGCGGCAACTGGCGATGGTGGTGGACAACTTCGTGGCGCATCAGGGGGGCGTTGGGCTGGGACGCTATGCGCATCGGCGATTCTACAACGTCCTCTATCAGGACGGCAGCGGTGCTGCGTACAAAGACCTCGACGAGAGCATCGCGAACCGGATGATCGCGTACGACAACGAGACCGATCGGTACAACTACGCGTCACTTTACGACTCGAACGGCGCCTACCGGTATCGTCGGCCGAGAAAGGGCGACTACGGGCCGAATGTGGATTTTGTACTTGCTTGGAAGGCGTTCTGCTTCAACGAGCCGGATCCGTTCGGAGAAGGCTCCCCAACTGCCGAGGATCGATGACCCTTCGCTTGAAGCTCAATCTGGTGCTTTCGGCACTGCTCCTGACCACGCTGACGGCAGGGTTGGCGACGTTCTACGTGGTGGGCGTCTACACGGAGAAGGCCGGTCGCCTGACAAGTCTGCAGGAGCGGCTGCGTGGGATTGAGGAGATACGGGCGTCGATTCTGCGCTGGGTTCATCTCGTGTCTACCTCGAACGCCGGGGGTGCGGAATGGACCATCGAGGGGGTGCAGGATTCCGTCGAGGATCGGCTTGCGATCATGGCGCGGACGGCAACCACCGCGCAGGAGCGCGCCGAACTCGCAGGCGCCCTGGATGCGTTTCGGCAGTTTGTGGCTTCCGCGGGCGCCGCGGTGACATCCGGCGAAGGGGAATCCGGTCCCGCAGTGTTTCCGGTGATGGATGACATCGAGCGGCGCGTCGATGTGCTGCGGCAGCGCTACGAAACGCAGTCGTACAACGCGTTGAGCGAATCGGCCATGGCCGGGTTTCGCGCCCGGGTGGTTGCCGCCGTCGCCTGCATTGTGATCGTGCTGCCGGCGGGGTGGCTGATCATTCTCACGCGGCGGTCGCTGATTGAGCCGATTCGCAGACTCGTCGAGGCCGCCGGCGAGATCGGTCGCGGGCATCTCGATCACAAGGTGCGACTCGCGAGCCACGATGAACTCGGCCGTCTTGCGGCACAGGTCAATGAAATGGCCGCCCGCTTGCGTGAACACCAGGAGAAGCTGCTACGGGCTCGAGACCTGGCCACCATCGGCGAGATCTGTGCCGGGGTTGCCCACGGCATGCGCAACCCGCTCGCGGGGATCCGCACTTCAGCCCAGGTGCTGAGTCGTCGCCTCGTCGGTCAACCCGAGCATCAGGAGCGACTCGCCGAACTGATCGACGAGGTCGATCGCCTCGAGATTCGCATTGCCCGGCTGCTGGACTTCGCTCGTCCTTGCCCCCTGGAGCGGCGCAAGGTCTCGGTGGGGGTGCTGGTTGATGCCGCCGCCCGCGACGTCAACGGTGTCCTGCGTGACACCGGTGCGCGAGTCGTGACGGCCGACGGCGCTCGGCTGGTTCAGGTCGACGTCGATCCCGACCAGTTTGCTCAGGCGTTGGCTGAGGTCTTCGGCAATTCCGCGGAGCACATGCCCGACGGCGGTCTGATCACCGTTCGTGCGACCGCCGGTTCCCGCAACGGTCACGGCCCGGCCACTACCATCTCCGTGGTCGACCCGGGATCCGGCATGCCGCCCGGCGGTCTGCAACACGCCTTCGACCTGTTCTTCACCACACGGGTCGGGGGCACCGGGGTCGGGCTCGCCGCAGTTCGTCGAATCGTGGAAGCGCACGGCGGTCGGATCAGTCTCGCCTCACGACTTGGGGAAGGCACCACGGTTGAGATCACGCTTCCGTCGGACCACGGAGACGGATTGCCGTCGATAGAGGCCCGTTCATGACGGCGGGCCGCAAGTTCGGGGTCACGATCCGGTCGCGTCGGCTTCTACGAGAAGGGTTTCATTCAATCGCTGCCATCGCTCGGTCAGGCCGTCGAACTCGTAGGCGAGTATGTCGGAAAGCGTCACATAGTCGCGCGACTCCAGGGCGTCGCGGACGTTGCGGAGGGCGGTGGCCAGCTCGCCGATGAACGCGGCCGCCGATTTGTCCTCGAATGTCACGGCGTCGAGATCGAGATGCAGGGCCTCGGCCGCCCTGGACAGGCCCTGCTGCGCCTGGTTCCACACCCCGAAGCAGTTGGAGAGCAACTCCATGGCCCGGACCGTCGTGCCCTGCGACAGCAGATCGACCACTTGCGCCTGTACGTCGCGCGCCTCGACCAACATCCCATTGAGGCTGCTGAGGAGGTCGGTGGCCAACTCGCAGGCGGAGGACGTGGTCAACTCGATCCGTTCGTATCGCGACACCGGGGCGTCCAGGATGTCCTCCATCGCGGTGCCCATGATCTCCTCGCCGTCGCACGTGATCGCTACGATGAGCCGGTTCTCCGTGGTGAACCAGTCGCGGAACTCCTCCACGAAATCCCGGATTTGCATGTCGCCGGGGTACTCTCCGGTGCGTGGTACGCCGTCTATGTACAGTTCCATGGGAGGCTCCTCGCGCGGGATTCGTACTCACACGGCGTCGTGCCTACTGATCGGACGACGCCTCGGCCACGGATCGAATCCAGTCGTTTTCCAACTGATCCAGGATCGGCACCGGCCCGGCCTGGAACGCACGTTCCAGCGCCGCCCGCACCGTTTCGCCCGCTCGCAAACGAGCCAGCAGGTCGAGGCCGCCGGCATCCTCCAACCGGGACCACAGAAACCGTCCCACGCTCTCGGCTTGGGCGTAGAGCAGCGAGGTCGGGTAGTCGGGCGGCCAGTCGCTGCGCTCCAACAGCCTCGCGAACGGGGCGTAGGTGCCGAACCGGACCGCGAGCCTCACGACCTCGGGCCGTGACGCGTCAGGGCGTTGCTCGGCCATCATTGCCAATGCCTCGTCCAGCCA
Organism: uncultured Planctomycetales bacterium; assembly: GCA_964391465.1. GTDB lineage: Bacteria > Planctomycetota > Phycisphaerae > UBA1845 > CAYMME01 > CAYMME01. The sequence goes on along the minus strand of CAYMME010000129.1, from coordinate 6,343 downwards.
TACTGGACACCGGCGTTGCCCGAAGAACTCGTCCACGACGACGTGGCTCAACTCGTGGGGCAACTCGACATCAAGCAGCCGGTCGTTGAAGTGCCCTTTGCCATCGAGTTGCACCAGATGCACCTCTCGCCGCATGGTACCATCCGGACGCGTATCTACAAGGAATCCTCCGCCGCTCCAGTGTGGGGCGCCGACCGTGGCCTCGTACGTGGTGGCGTTCGGAAAGATCCGAATGCGGACGGTGTGCGGGTAGAGGCTCGCCCCGAGCACCTGCTTCCGTATCGACTCGAGATCTCGTTCGGCTCGTTCGGCGACGTACGTTGCCAGCTCACGATTGTAGGCTTCGACGACAAAGTGCTGCGTGCGCGCCGTCACCCGCTTCGGCTCCACGCGACTGAACGACGCGGCGGTCACTGCCGCTTCGCGCGTCGTCGGGAGCCGGTCGGCCAGCGCCTTCAACCGCACCGCCGCCAGGACGCCCAGCCGAGAGGAACCGGCTTTCGCCGCGACGCTCTTCCAGCACTTGCGGGCTCGATCTGGTTCGTTGAGGTGTTCGTGGCACGAAGCCAGAAACGCCAGGGCGCGCAAGTTCGCGGGATCCGTCTCGCGCTCCTGCACGAAATGTCGGACCGCCTCCGCGTAGTCTTCCTGTCGGAAGAGGCTGATCCCTTGCCGGTAGGGTGGAATCTCCGCGCCGGCGGCGGGGCGTGAGGACGCGCTCGGTGCGGCCGCCGGGGCCGATCCCGACAACGCAGCCAGACACACGATGCTAGCGAAGGGCATCGAGTTTCGCTCCCAGCGCTTCGCGATGCCCCCGGACGCGTTCGAGATCCAGCCCCGTCCATTCGATCTCGAGATCCAACTCGTCGGGATACTCGGCCGCAACGGTCAGCAACGCTTCGAGGATTGCTTCGACCCGTTTGAGTTGGCCGACCATGCGCTTCAGCGATGCACGATAGGCCGTAGCGTTCTCGCGACCGTCCTCCAGCGATTCCATGCCACGGTCATATTGGGCGGCGTACCACTCCGCCTCGTGACGCTCCAGTCCGATCCGGCGACGTGCCAGCTCGAGTCGATGGCCCTTCGCCACACCTTCACTCACCGCCTCCGCTTGCGTGAAGGCCTCATTCGCCTTGCGCAGCGCCGCTTCCGCCCGGTTGCGGTCGACCTCGGCCCCGCCGCCCTTGCCCGCGGCCCCCTGCGCCCGATCCAACGCCGCGTCGCCCGTCGCCACCAAGTGCTTCGCCTCCTCACGAAGAGCGAGTTCCATGACCCACGGCTCGTCGAGCCCGTGCAATCCGGAAGGCCGATCCACAACGTCCCGTTGACTTTCCGGTGCGTCCCGGCCGAGGACTACCCACATCCCATCCGGATTGTCGTCCAGTATCGCCAGGCGGGCTTCCAGTCGCGCTCTTTCTTGGATGTCTCGTGTGTCCTTGGCAAGCTCAGCCCAGAGGGGGCGGGCCGCGCCCCACGCACCCTCGTGCACCTTGATCTCGGCGAGCATTCCAATCGCGTCTCGGCGGTGCTTCGACTTCCCCGTCAACTCGATGAAGGTCGACAGCAGCGCGGTCGCTCGATCGAACAGGCCGGCCGCCCGCCATCCTCGGGCGATGGCCAGCGTGTCACCGGGCGGGTACCACCGGCCGTCGACGGGCACGTGGCCAAGCCCGCGGTGGGACGGTTCGTGATCCGGATCCGCCGCAATGCATTCGGCGAGCAGCTTCTTGGCTTCGCCGGCGAGCCCCTGCTCCCGTGCCCATCGAGCCAGCGCGTACAGGGCGTCGGCGTCAGTACGATCGACCGTCGCCAAGCGACGGCCGAACTCCGATTGCGTCGTCGTTGACTTCTCGATCCGGATGATCTTGGTACGTGGGATCGTCTGCCGACCGGTCTCCGTGTCGACCCGGACGCTGTTGCCCAGGTCGGTGATCCGGCCTTCAATCGTCCGACCGTCGGTCAGCACGACGCGATCGGCGTTCGCGATGCCGCAGAGCATCACGACCAGTGGCGCGGCCAACAGGCACCTGTCCATGAGTCGGCCTTCTCGACACCCGGCCTGCAGGGTCCATCCAGACCCCAAAGGTCACGCAGGCCGTCCGGTTCATCCAGCCCGGCCCGCGCGACAACGCATGCCGCCACTCGGGCACCGGCTCCGTGGAAATAGACCCCGACGAACCGGCTGGGGTTAGGCGCGGGGTCCGCTAGGCGACCATCACGCCCTTGATCGCATTGTCGGCCCGAGCCCGCACCTGCTTGATGCCGTCCTCGAGCCCATCGAGCTTCACCTTGTGCGTGACCAGCGGCGACAAGTCGACGAGTCCCCGCGCGATGGCGTCGATGGCGGCCGGCCACGTATGCGGGGCCAGCCACGAGAACCGGATCGTCTTGTCCCAGAAGATGCTGGGCAGGGCGGGCACGCGAATGTAGTCGTCGCCGCCCGGCAGGCCGAAGTACACGACGGTCGAACGCCGGCCGGAGATGTCCAGAGCGGCCTCCATCGCGGCGACGACGCCCGTGGGCGTGATGACCCGGTCGGCCATCTTCCCGTCCGTCAGCTCGCTGATCTTCTCCTTGAGGTCTGCCGCGTAGTGGGGCGAGCCCTTCTCGGCCACGTTGATGACGACGTCGGCCTTCATCTGGTGGGCGGATTCGAGGCGATAGTCCATGACATCGGTGACGATCAGCAACCCGGCCCCGGCAGCGCGGGCCAGTTGCAGCATCATCAAGCCGATCGGGCCGGCGCCCATGACCACGACCGTCTGGCCGGGCTCGATGTTCAGGTTCTGCATGCCGTACGTCGCACATGCCAGCGGCTCGCACAGGCACCCGTGCTCATACTTCACGCTTTCCGGCAGCTTGTGCAGGCCGGTGTACTTGCTCTTGACGTACTCGGTGAATGCCCCGTCGACGGAGACCCCGATCACGTCCTTTTCTTCGCAGAGGTTCACGTACCCTTTCGCGCACACTTCGCACGCGTTGCAGTACTGCACGGGGTCGACCGCGACACGGTCGCCCGCCTTGAACAGGCCGCGATCACCCGGGAACTTGCCGACCTCGACGACCTCGCCGGAAACCTCGTGGCCGAGGATCAGCGGCCCCTTGCCGTCGGCCGTCTCGAGCGGGCTCTCTCCGTAGTAGTACGCCAGGTCCGAGCCGCAGACCCCGACCGCCTCGACCCGCACCAGAACTTCGTCGTCGGCGATCGTCGGAACCGGGCGATCCTCCAACCGCATGTCTTCCTTGTCGTAGAAGACCTGAGCCTTCATGCTTTTCGCCATGAGCGGTGCTCCTTTGCAGGTAGCGGCCTGCGCCTCGCAGGCCGGGCGACCGGCGGGGGTGCCGGCCGATACGAATTCAACGAGCCGAGAACGGCTTCAACCCATGTACTTGGCCAGGAACTTCTTGGCGTCCTCGGTGACGTCCCACGCGTCGGGCCAGAAGCACAGGTCGATCGTCCACCACGGCCCTTCGTAGCCGGCCGCCTCGATGGCCGGAATCACTTCGTCGAAGTCGAGCTTCCCTTCGCCGAACGGCCGGTGCGTGCTCGTCTCGTCGCCGTGCAGCGTTCCGTCCGAGTCGATCAGGTGGGCGTGGCCGATCTTCCCTTTGAGCATCTCTGCGAACCCGGCCACTCCACCCTTGAGCGTCTCCTTGGCACCCTCCTGGCGAGCCCCGACGACGGCGCACATGTAAGCGTGACAGGCGTCGAACAGTACGCTGAAGTTCGGGTGGCCGACCTCCTCGACGAGGCGGACGACCTCGGACGGCTTGTTGTACTTGAAGCCGGGCTCGAACTCCCACACGAGCTTGACACCGTGTCCGTTGGCCAGGCCGGCGCAGCGGCGCCAGAGCTCGACCACGCGCTTCCATGCCGTCTTCTCGTCGACTCCCTCGATGGGCAGGGGCGGGTTCACCGTGTCGACCCGCATCCCCGGGGCGCCGATGTCGAGCGCGAACTGGAGATTCTTCTTGAACAGGCGGTAGTAGGCGTCGCCTTCCTGGGCGGCATCGGTGGCCGGACCCGGATAGCTCCAGAAGTCGATCGCCACGCCGCTCACCTGCAGGCCCGCGTCGGCGATCGTCCGGCAGATCGCGTCGCGGTCCGCCTTCATCGGGTAATCGTCCGGGTGCACGTGCGGCCGGAAGGCCCCGACCTCGATGCCGTCGAACGCGAGCTCACCCAGCCGCCGGCAGACCGTATCAAACGGCACCGGCTCCTTCTCGTACGGTCCGAAACAGTATGCCCAACTGCCGATGGATAGCTTCCTCTTCGCCACGGTCGTGTACTCCTAACGCGGGAGCGAGATTCCTACGTGTCCTCTACGCGGCGCAGCCGTGTCAAGGATCTCGCTCCACGGTCCTGCAGGATTCCGATTCCTGCGCGGTCGCGGGAAGTGGTTCCCGCGTGTTGGGGTGCGAGAACGGATTCTCGCACCAGCAAAGCCGGGTGCCACTGGCAGCCTGCCTGCCAGTGCCCTTACCGCAGAACACGGGCGGGCAAGCCGCCCGTGGCACCCTGAATGACTGTCTCGCACCACTGACAACACGATAAACACGCTCACGTCTGCAGACGTGGACCACCCACGTCGGGCCGCCCGCTTCACACACCGCAATCCTACGCCGGTGGGGCCGGCGGATAGCTGCAAATCACCTCGAACGTTTCGCTGCCGGTGTTGGCCAACTCGAACCCCTTCTGAGCCAGGCAGCGCGGCACGAACACGCCCTCACCGCGGCGGATCGGAACGTCGCCCCAACTACCGCGCACCGCGCCCGCGCCTTTGTATCCGATCAGCCCCGCGTACCCGTGCGTCGGCTCGGTCTTCATCGCGGTCTTGACGCGGTATCGGTTGTGCCAGAAGTACGGCCGGGCCTCTTCCGGCAGGTACTCGACCTGCTCGTTCCCGTCCTCCGCACGGGCCACCTTCGGCTTGCGGAGGATGTAGTCGTTGAGGTAGTCCTTCTCGGTCTTGGTGAACTCGGCCGCGGTCATGGCCACGTCCCAGCCCACGCCGCAGTTCGCGTCTTCCTTCCCGAACGGGTAGCCCTCCCACTCGGCCAGGATGTTCCAGTCGCTGGGCTCCTGCGGCTCGAGGATACAGCATCCCGAGCCGAGCGAGTGCACGATCCCGGCCCGGACGAACGTCACGTCGCCCGGCTTGGGCTCGATGCGGTGCATGTGGGCCCGCATGGTGGCCACGTCCTGGGCCTCCATCCACTCGCGGAACTTCTTGTCGCCCACGTCCTCGGTGAACCCGACCCAGGCCTCGACACCCGGTCGGGTCGCGGCCAGGATCCACGACTCGTTCTTGCCGTACGACGAGTCGAGGTGCTTGGCCGCAAACTCCGGCGACGGGTGCCAGTGCACCGGGATGTGGGCCCCGTCGCCCACGTCGAACATCTTCATGAGCAGCCCCAGCTTCGCCCCGTGCTTGGCCACGTGGGCCGAGCCGAGTGTCTCGTCCGGATACGCCTCCAGCAGCTCCGCGAGCAGAACCGTCTCGCCGCTCGCCAGCGTCATCCGGCTGAAGCCCTTGTCCGGCGGGTTGTCACGGCCGGGCGTGATCGCCCGGTTCGTCGAGAAGTACCACTCCTCGCTGCGGAAGTCGTCCGTCGGGTCCGGGTCGCCCACGAAGTCCGCCCGGAGCTTGCCGCCGTTGTAAAAGTGGAGATAGGTGTTTCGTGCCATCGGAATCGGTGCCGACAGCAGAGCCTTCAGTTCATCCTTCGATGCCATGATCGTCTGATTCCTCGTCTTCAAAGCCCAGGTGCGGTCGCCTCCGACAGACCCCGCCACCGGCCGATGATCTTACGGGGCCCGGCCGGACCGCTCAACCCCAGGCGAGGCCGCCCCCGGCCGTGGCCCTGCTCACCTGATCCACTGCTCACCTGCTCCCGCAGCCGAAGGCCGCGCCGCCGAGACGCGACTGCAAAGGAGCGTGCCCACGCCGTCCCATTCTCAGCACGTTGTGTGAGAACGATCTGACGGCTGAGAGCCTCCGTCACGTGGGTGCCCCATCCTCCGTGGCAGTATGCGGAGGGTGGGGGACGGATCGGACCGCCCAGACAGATCGGCTCAGGAGCCACGCACGTCGGAGCACCGGACTCGACGGAGGGGGCAGGGCGACCCAACCACCCGGAAACTCCGGACAGTTGCCGTCAGCTTCCATTTCCGCCGCGTGCCTCATCCTCCGCAACAGTAATGCGGAGGGTGGGGGACGGATGCCACGAGAATGCACCAAAAGGCCCAGCGCGGGCGTTGCCCGCAACCCAAAGGCTACGTGGTGCTCCTTCTCCGAACCGCGCCCGTCAGGAAGCGGCGGAGCCGCCGAAGGCGGCGACC
>CAYMME010000128.1:888-18575 GCA_964391465.1 uncultured Planctomycetales bacterium | reverse complement strand
CGTTGGCAGTCCACCCGTCATTCTGGTGGTTTACGCGAGGCCGCCAGTTGATCCCATACGGCGGGTCGGTGACAACAGCATCGCACTCCACCGGCAGCACGTCCCGGCAGTCGCCACGGATGATCGTCACGGAATCGGAAAGACGCACAACAACAGGGTCCACGTTACGCCCCTTCCGCTTCGCTACAGGGTCGAACGTGACCCTGAGCGTTGGGCGCTATCAGGTCCACATAGGTAACGGTATTCACCGAGGCTACCTTGTGTTCCACCGGGACCATGTGTTTTTTTGCCACGATGGGGCGGCAGGCCGCGATTGCACCCTCAACATCTTCAGCCACGACTTTCAGTGTCGGACAGTGGCCGTGGCCTACACACTCAAAGGTGATCTCGTGCAGTCGTAATATGCTCATGCTGGCTCCTTGCTGTCTTTTATGAACGCCCAACCAGGCGTCCGACCGTACCGCTAAAGCGTCCGGTCAACTTGATCGTTGGGCGCCGCCGTGAATGATGCCTTGAGTTGGAATGCGGCGCGGAGCTCGTCTCGGAGCTCGCAGCCGCAGTCGCTGAGTTCGTCGCCCAGGGCTTCGAGGCGGGCGAGGAGATCGCGGGCGGCGGGCTCGCGCATCTCGACGGTGGAGCCGTCGGCCAAGGCGACGATCAGCTCGAACATGGGGGCTGTTCCGGGTGTCATCATGAGAGTCACTCCATTGCGTTTCCGGCGAGGGCCTTCTCGGCGAGCGCGGCAAGATCTTCGTCGCGCCGGGCGGTGTCCTCGTGTTCGGCGACCTGGCGCTCGACGGCGGCCATGGCGGCCTCGATCTGCTGTGCGACGGGGACAGGCTCCCCTTCCATCTCGGAGGCCAGGGGGCTTATCAGGTGCGCTTCAGCGCGCTCCAGGACCTGCGTGTTGTGCTCCACGTCTGCAAGGGCCTTGCAGGGCGCATCCGGGTTGCGGTCGCGGATGCGCTTGACCACGGTGTTCAGGCGCCGGCGGCGCGAGGCGATCTGTTGGGCCGCGCCTTCGGGGTCGCCGACGATGCGGGTGCGCGTGCGGCGCGGGAGCGTCCCCAGGAACGCGCCGTTGCCGTCGGTGAGGTAGATGTGCTCCGGGTCGTCGTGACGGTAGTACGCGAGGTACTGCGCGTCCTCGTTGGCGCAGAGGGGGGAGTCGTCGTCCATATAGCGGTGGACCTTGCCGTCCATGGTGAACTTGATCTCGCCGCCCTCGACGTGGACCCAGCGGTGATCTTCGAGCAGGCGCCAGATCGAGCTCTGGTGCGGCTTCTGGAACACGAGGCCCCCGGAGAGGCGCTGCCAACGCTCGAAGGGCGACTCCTTGCGCCGGCACGTGCGGATGCGCTCGCGCAGCTCTATGGGGACGTCGAGCAGCTTGGAGTAGGGTTGCGGCTGCATGATGTCGAACTCCGGGAGCCACCACTCGATCACGTCCTCGAACCCTTCGCACTTGTGCTCGGTACGGTTGTTGATGCGGGTCATCGCGTCGGACACCGAAAGCTGCGCGCCGCGCAAATCCTTGAACGGGATACGCAGCTCGGCGGCGAGAGGGGCGGGGAGAAACTTGCCCGCCTGCATCAGGGTGAGGGCTTCTTTCTTGCGCGCTTCCAGGGAGCGGGGGGCGACTTCCCAGCGCCGGCCTTTCTGTCCCTCGATCGAGGCGAGCTCGTTGTGCAGCAGGTTGAATCCGGATTCGATCCAGCCTTTGCCGCCGGGGTTGCCGATCGGCTTGTCGGCATAACCGCCCAGGAGAACCGTGCCGCTGATCATGGAGGTGCGCGAGACGCCGACCCGGCCGCCGGTCATCTCGTGGAGGGCCGCGGCATCGGCCTCGGCGATGTTGGCCGTGCCGCGCTCGACGATCCAGACGGTGTTGTAGTCGCGCGGGTAGCCGTAGCGCATGAGGATGGTCGCGGCGAGCTCCTTCATGTCGCGCCGCTTGATCGAGTCGCGCTTGCCGTCTTCGTCGCGGATGACGGCGGGGCGCAGACCGAACCACAGCCACATGTCGGTGGCCACGTCTTTCGCGAACAGGCCGACGACTTTGCATACCTGGCCGGTGGCTCGGTCGATGATCAAGAAGTCGAGCTCGGCGTCGTCGAACACCACGTACTCCAGCGGCCGGAGGCCCTCGCGCGTCCGGACGCAGGGGGCCTGCAAACGCCGGCCGGCGGCGATGCCCTGCGTAGTGATGGCGCGCTCGACCTTGCCGGGCTTGTAGCGCAGCAGGTTGGCGTAGCTCCATCCGGGGGGCGCTTCGGGCGGGTCGGCCGGCAGGGGTTTGCCGTGGTGGGCTTTGCGGCTCATCCACCATTCCTGCCAGGTGCCGTATCCGGGGATCGGCAGGCCTTCCTGCCACATGCGGAGGATGCGTGAGCGGGCGGGGCGGAGTTTGCGTTTCTCCTTGTCCATCTCGGACCGGAGGAACTCGACGAACGCTTCCGGGAGCGGCTGCTTTCCCTTCTGGCGGATGACGTTCAGGATCGTGTGCCAGTCGCAGTCGTTGCTTACGTAGTCGTAGAATTTCCGCTTGAGGCTCTGCCACGAGAAGCCGTAGCGGCCGCGGTAGCTGAGCGCCTCCTGTTTGCACGCCTCGACCAGGCGCGGCGCGTGGGCGATGCGCGCGAAGATCGAGAGGTGCAGCTTGACCTCTTGCTGCACGGGCAGTGTGTACCCGTGCAGCTCGGGCAGGTCGTCCCAGGGGACCTGGAACGTCAATCCGCTTGTCTGCATATGCGCCTCCTTATGCTGATGCGATGTCGAGAGAGAGCATGGCGAAATCGGAGTTGGTGTCGGGCCGGGCATAGACCCGCACGTACTGTTTTGAGCTGGCCACGACGATCGACTCGACGATGATCTCCATGGCCCGGCGCCACTTGGGATGCTTTATCGCGAGGTTGCGCAGGGCCAGCACGGCGTTGGTCCGGAGCCGGCCGCGCTGGTCGGCGTAGAATGCGCGGTGCACGATCTTGACCAGGGCGGGGTCGGCGCCCTTGGAGATCTCCTGCAGGTATTCGCCGATAAGCGTCTGCGCCATGCCGAGCTTCTCGTTGAAGTCGAGGTGATCCTGCACCGCGAGCTGCACCTTGAGCAGGCCGTCGAAGCTGCGCAGGGTGATGTTCCCCTTCTCGCCGCCGAGGGCCATGTCGTGGTCTTCCGCGGCTTTCCGGACGAAGTCCAGAATCATCCCCCGCGCGCTCTCGCGGAAGGCCGCCAGGCGTTCGTGCGTCTTCACGGCCTCGCGGTGAATCCGACGCACGACGCGGTCGCGCGCGCGGTCGTACTTCGGTACGTACTCCACGGGGATCTCCCGGCCCCGTGCGTCGATCATCGTTTTGGCTGTCTTGCGTGGTGTCATCCGGTGGCTCCTTTCTTACGCCGTCAGCAGGCGGCCTTCTTCGCAGAGTACGAAGCTGATCATTTCGTCCAGCGGTGGGGTGTTGCCTTCGTCGTCGCGCATGTCTCGCACGATATCGAGGCCCTTGCGGTCGGCCTCGAAAACGAAATTCGTGACTGCCAGGGTGATCAGCGTGGCTGCCGCCTCACCCCCGATGTTGATGTAGTCTGTCATCCGTCTTTCCTCCCTACTGTGGCTGTTGGGCTGTGGTCGTGCAGTTCCACCGAGAGCTCATGCAGAGAGCACCCGCCCTGCTTGCGATAGTGCTGCCCTACCACCTCGATGCCGGTCATGCCGTGCACGTGCTTGAGCAATGCGTTGCCGGTACGCATGAGGTGCGAGGGGTCGGTGGTGAGAACGGAGAGTTTCAAAGAACTCACTTCCACAACGTGGCCCTCGATCTCGATTATCATCCGGGTTCTCCTTCCTGCTGTTCGGCTGTTCTCTCCTCATCCACGAACGCGACGACGGCGAGGTTGACCACGCGCTTGTCATTGAGCGTCGCCGTGCCGGCCCACTGGCCGAGGGCCTTGCAATCCCGGCGCCCGTCGATCGCGTTCAGCACGTTCTTCTGGGCGGCAAGGCATCCGATCAGCGACAGCGGGTCACCGGCTATCTCTTTGGCGTCCATGTCACACCCCCTTCAGATCCGGCAGCAGTCTGCCGAGGTTGCGTTTCCGGCGGATCTCGATGCCGGCGGCCTTGAGGCCCGTGATGAGCTCCAGGACTTTCTCCGCGGGCGGTTCCGGGAGGTCGGTGGCCTTGGAGTCGGCACCGATGTTGACGAACTCGGGAGCGATGAGAGAGAGCCACTCGGCGAGTAGCTGCATGTCGCCGTCGAGGATCGGCTCGATCGTCACGAACACGCGCTCGTGCTGCAGGCTGCGGAGATAGCCGATGTCGTGCCGGCGCTGCCAGGGCGGCGGGGCGTCCGAGACTGCGGCGGCGATCTCTTCGTCCGTGGTCTCGATCGTGCAGCCCAGGAGGCGGTGCGTCGGCATCTGGTGCAACCATTTGGTAAAGCGTCCGGGGTTTTTGCTCTGGAACACGTACTCGTTCTGGGGCCACTCGTTGCAGTGGCGCAGCACGCACATGATCCACTCCGCGGGCACGGCCTCGGCCCAGAGGTCGTTGCAGTGCTCGACGAAGATCGTGCGGTCCATTCCGTAGCGCACGTCCAGCTCGTCGTCGACAAAGCGCAGCTCGCCCATGTAGCGGCCGGTCCCGAAACGCTGCTCGATTGCCTGCACGTAGCAGTAGCGGCATTTGTGCGGGCACTCGCCGGCCAGGTGGGTGTGCGTGTGCGTGACCCACGGGTACATGTTCCCTTTGGCTTTAGTGAGCGGCATGGGGCGCCTCGCTCTTGCTGACCTTTTCCGGCAGCGGGGTGGCGTCGTAGGGTACGAGCTGCTCACTCATCGCACACCTCGCTCTCTGAGTGCGTTGCGGATCATCTTCAGGAGGTCGCCGAGGGTGCTTTCGAGGTCGCGGAGGTCGCCGTCGAGGAGCTTGCCCCAGGAGGCCTGCCGGAGTCCGAACTCCTCCAGGTGTACGCGGCGCTCAAGCCATTCCGTGGTCGCGGCATCGCGCTCCATCCGGATGCGCTCTTCGGCGGTGGGCTTGGTCTCGCCGCAGTAGATGAGCCACTGCCGGCGCACGTCCTCGGGCAGGTCCTTCGATCGCACGCCCTGCTCGGCGAGGTCCGGGTGGTTTTTCTTGAGCCAGGCCTCGTACTTGCGGGCGCCGCCCGTGGCCGGCTTCGGCTCGCGCATCAGGCCCAGGTCTATCAGGAGGTCCGTCCAGGTCGTGGCGTCCGTCAGGTCCGCGATGGCGTCTTTGACGGTGGCGAGCTGCTCGGCTGTGTCCTCGCCGGCGTTGGCGGGGAGAGGGCGGGATCCGTCCAAAAACGACATGGTGTCGTTTTTGAGTTTCTTCCTGACGACCTTCGCAACCTTCATGTATCGCTGCGCGTGCCGAAGAGTGAAGTTCGGCCCGGCCAGATGCTGCTCGTAGACGTTCTGCCACTGCCCGTGCTTGATCGACTTTTTCAGGGCCAGCAGGTCAAATCCGCAGAGCACCACGCGCTGGGCGAAGCCCTGCAAAAACTCCTGGATCTTCTCCTGGTGATCGTGGATCCGTTTTACATGCTGTTGTAGGGCCGGATCGCCAAATTCCGCACCGTGCGGAATTTGCGCCGGCAGCACCTCGGGCTCGACCGCGCCGGCCTGGACGGCCTCGACGACCTGCTCGACGGCCTCAGCGGTCATTTGTCGCCCTCCAGCCCCCTGGCGAGTTTGATGCGGTCGACGAAGCCCATGCCTTCGCAGAGGACGCATTCGCCGCGCTCGCCGTCCTCGACGAGGACTCCGGTCCCCTCGCAGTGGGCGCACTCGACGCGGAGGGCGTCCATCAGGTCGCCCAGGAGGGTGAGTGCCGCGTACTCCGCATTTGACAGACTGCGCGCCACGGCTTCGTCGGGGCCGCCGGCGTTGTGGCAACGCAGGGCGTTGCTGATCGCCAGGAACGGCTCCGCCGCCTGCCCGCGCAACACCTCCAGTTGCTCGATGGTGAAGATGCTCTGTTGCTGCTGCTGTTTCTGCTGTTCGGTCGTCATCCTTCCAGTACTCCTCTCGGCACGGTTGTTTGGGCTGCGCGGCGGGCGGCGTGCCGATAGGCTGCCCGCGCGTAAGTCTGCATGCGGTGGAGAGCGTCAGGGGTCCGGTCTGCGTGGCGTTTGCGGAGGCGCTGCACGAGGCATGCAAACACCGGCGCAAAACACACCGCGAACCACAGTGCCACGTTGAGGGCGGCCAGAGAGATCGTGACGGCGGCCAGGATTGCAGTCATCGGCGTGACCCTTCTTCGGGTGCGGGTTCTGCGTGCAGGCGGTCGAGGACTTGCTCGATGCCGGCGGCGGCGTCGCCCACGTAGCCGAGCCAGTAGCGGCTGCGCATGTATTCCCTGGCGTTGGCCAGCAGGACGTGCGTGCGCGTGACGTTGACGAGGAGCGCTTCGATAAGCCGTCCCGCCTCCGTGGCGCTGCCGACCATGGCGAGCTCGTTGGCGAGCTCGTTGCGCACGGTCTCGATCTTGTCGTAGGCGTCGGAGATCGCGACCATCGCGCAGATCATCTCGAACGCTTTCCCGGATACGAGTTCGGCTGCTCGGCTGTCCGTCATCCGTTGTCTCCTTCCCGGCGGTTGTGCAGGAACCCGACGAGGCTCCAGCGATAGATGCGATAGATCGGGCGGGTGGATTCTTTGCGGGCGATGTTGGCGGCGCTGAGCGTGCCGTCGAAGATGAGGCGATAGACGTGGTTCGAGTCGCACTGCAGGCGGCGGCAGACCTCCTTGACCGTGAGGCGCGTCTTCTGCGGGATGTCGCCGTAGAGCCGCTCGCGTTCCTCGCGGCTCATGTCGGCGACGCATTCGGGCCAGAGTGTTTCGCGGTCGGCCGCGTGCGGAGCGGCGTCCTGCCGGCCGCGGCTGGGCGGACGCTCGCGCCGCGGCGTCGTCGGCGGCGGCCCCGCGAGCGTGGCGGTCGGTACCGCGCAGTCGAAAAGGTCGGGCTGCCTCGGGTCTGTCATCCGGTCGGTCCCTCCTTCAGTTCTGGCGGTTGCAGGCGAGAGCTTCGAAAAGGGCGCAGTCGACACCTTCGTTCCAGGCGTGCGGCTTGCTCGGCGGCGGTACGTTGGGGCTGTCTGCTACCATCGGTCATCCTCCATGGTTGGCTGTTTGGGGTTCGTCGCTCTGGAGCGCGTGTAATAAGTCGGAGCGGGTCACACCCGTTTCTTCGGCAGAGTGAATCCATTCCCATGCCCGAAGTTGCGGGGTCGTGTTCTCTTCAATGCCTTCCAGTTTTCGAAGATCCTTCTCTACGAAATCCAGAAACCTGGTCGCCGTAGCAATGTTCCCGCGGGCTGCTTCGATAGCGAGTCCCAGTCCCGCGCTACCTGGAACATCAGGCTCGGGCTCAAGGGCGTCCACGACCTTGCGGGCTCTTGTTGCCTGCCAAGCGAGCCACTCAGCTTTCTGGGCAATCTCGTAGAGCAAGTGCGAGATCAGGTCGCGGGGTGTCCCCGTCTCGCGTATGATTTGCTCCGCTGTCTTGCCATCGCGATACTCTGTCATCTCATCATCCTTCCCGTTTGGCTGTTCACCTCTCCTGACCCAGTGCTCGAACATCCACTCCCCCATGTCGATCAGCATCCGTGCGAGCCGTGCCGTCATCACACACCTCCCCACGTCAGGACGGTTTCGGCAATCAGGAAGACGATCAGGACGGCCAGCAGCACGCAGTTGGCGGTGAGCAGGAGCGGTATCCAGTCTCGCCTCTCCCTCAAGACAGGCTCCAGCGCTATGGCCCTGTTGTGCACGCGCAGGTGGGTGTCGATCCGATTGTTCACCTGCGCAATCTGCTGCTCGATCATGGCCTTGCCGCGGAGGTTGGTGGTGGCGCGTACTGCGCGCAGCGCGTCGGCCGCCGGTACGATGTGCTCCTGCGCGTAGCCCATGGCCTCAAGCGTCAGGTCCACCGATCGGGACTTGCGCAACAGGTGGCGGACGCACGCCTCGGAGTATGGCGCGTGCTTCGCAATGCACTCCACCATCGGCTCCAGCATGCCGAGCGGAAGCACGTCGGCGTCGCTCTTCGGCGGCGCGGGGTTCACGCGCTGCCCGTGCATTGACGTAAACTCCGGCAGCGGCTTGCTCGGGGTCGGGTGGGGGTTGACGACGGTGCTGCCGGCCGACAACGTGATCGGGACTGTGCGAAGCTCGCGCCCGAACAACCAATCCAAGCTGACGTCCAACTGCGCGGCGATCACGGGAAGCAGCGCCCCCTTTGGAACCCTGCCGTTCTCGTATCGCTGATAGCGTTGCGGACTGACGCCGATCCGGCAGGCAGTCTGGCGCTTGTTCAGTCCCTTCCTCTCGCGTGCGTCCCGAAGGCGCGCGGAAAACTGCTGCGCAAAATCAGCCTCGCTCTCCGGCGGCGGCTTGCTCGGCGGCGGTACGTTGGGGCTGTCTGCTACCATCGGTCATCCTCCATCTATTTGGGCTTGCTTCTCGTCTTTCTGCAAAACCTCGCCTCGCCGTGCCGTGCCATGCCCGGCCTTGCCTTGCCTCGCCCTGCCTTGCCGCGCCGTGCCTGGCCTTGCCTTGCCGAGCCCTGCCTGACCAATCCTCGCCCGGCCTAGCCCGCCCTTGTTACTTTGTGTCCCAACGAACAACCACAAACCGCCCGAACGGTCCCTTGCACTCCGGGCGGAAATCCAACAGGCCGATGCGGGTGCCGGCATCGTCGACGATCTGCCGGACCTGTTCGCCGGCGAGGAGCTCCTCGTCGTAATCGATCGTTGCGGAGGCCTTCCACTGATCCAGCCGCGGGCGGTGCCGCAGCACGCGGCCCTTGGTCGCCGGCATAACCACGGGCCTCGTGTCCACCACATACTCGCGCGTCCCGAGCAGCAGATACTCCGGCGACACGAACAGGCAGGCCGCCGCGACCTTCTGCAGCGATGCCCGCCCCTTGCCTTTGGAGTAGACCGCGGCCTTCACCAGCGCCCGCTGGAAGTTGACGCCGGGGATGTAGAGCTCATCCGTTTGCGGATGCCGGTAGGCGGCAATCTCGGCCTGTTCCTCCGGCGACTTCTTGTCGATTGCCTTGATCGGCGCCAACGGGAACCGGTGCATCAAGAGCGCGCTGGTTCCTTTGATTGTGACCTCGACTTGCTTCATGGCTGGTCTCCCTTCCAGTTGGCTGTTTACTACTTGGTGCGTTGGAGAGCTTCGTAAGCTGCTTCGAGAGTGGGGCTTTGGCGCCGGCCGGTGAGAACGCAGAAGAGGTGCCAGCGACTGACGCCAAGGGTCTCAGCGTCGGCGCAGATGCCCTTTATCCGTGGCGCGCGTGTGTTGCTCTTCATTTTCCTTGTGCCTCTTTCTTGCTGTGGTAAGATGCATTGTCACGGTGACAATAATCTATAACCGGGCGGTCATGGCGTCAACAGAAAAGATTACCGATGGGCAACTTTTTGCGGAACGACTTCGCGAGCTGCGTGGCGACAGGAACAAGGCTGAGTTTGCTAGGTTTCTCGGCGTTTCGGCGCCAGTGTATCAAAGGTACGAGGACGGGCGCGTTCCTCGCCATGATTACCTATCGGTCATTGCAGAGAAGTGTGGCGTCAGTGTTGACTGGCTGCTAGGGCGTAATCCTCCCGAACGTCGGATTAAGTTCAGCGTGCCAGATGATCTCCGCGACGTGCCGCCTGAGAAGCTGGCTCAGAAGATGTGCGCGGCTTGCGAGGAAGCATTCCGGACCGAGGGAAGCGACTCCGTGAAGGCGTGCAACACGTTGATGGAGTTGGCAGCAGAGTGGAGCGATCGCGAAATGCGATCGGGCGGCAACAAGCGTGCTGGCATGGTCTGCGAGGCTATTGGGAAGAAATCCAAATTCACAGAAATTCAGAATTTGGATTCGTCGGCAGGGGTTCCGGCCCCGGCCGTCGCCGATTTGTCTGCGCGCATGTCGTCGCTTGAGTCGGAGGTCCGCGGCGAGCTGGCGAACCTGCGCACGGACTTGCGGCTGATCAAGGAGCTGCTGCTGAAGCGTGAGGTGAATCATGAGCAAGCGGATTGTGGTGCGTCAGCGTGACGGGTCGGTGCGTCGGCCGCTGAGGTCGCACGCAACGCCGGCGGCGCGGCCGGCGGCAAGTGGGCCGGCGAACGCGGCGGGGCGGGCGGCGGTGGCGGGCTGGGTTTGCCTGGCGGTCGGGTGTGCGCTGTCGGTGTTGAGCCTGGGATTGCTGTGGCCGGTTTCGGCGTTGCTGCTGTTCGTGGCGTTCGTCCTTTCCATCGTGGTATTGGCCCAGGGCGACGTGGGCCTCGGGCTCGGGCTGCTGTTCGGCGTGCTGCTGATCCCCGGCGTGGTGGCGATCGTGGCGGTGCTGCTGCTCGGCGGTGTGGCTGCCGCGTTCGGCTGATCCCTTCCGTGCATTCCGTGTGTTCCGTGGTTTTCCCTGCCCTTCTTCCGGGCGGCTCTTATGAGCCGCCCGGTACGTGATTCTGTCTGCCGTTTCGATTCCTCCCCTCGCTCCCCCTCGGATTTTCGGTCTGCATTGACCCGGTGCTACCTTCGCGACCGTGATGCATACGGTCGTCAACAAGGTGGTCAACAAGCGGAGGTTGTCATCCGGCTCTGCTGCGCTACGCCGTGACAAGTGTAGGCGCGCAGGTCGTTCTTGCTCACGGTGCTTGTCGTCATCCGGCACCACGCGGAGCGCGGTTTGGCTGTTGCCGCGCGCAGGCGCATCGACTCATCCTTCCCGATGTTTCCGCATGCGCCGGGAGCTTTCTTTCATGGGACTCCCGGCGCTGCCTGCTCTTTGGGGTCCGGCTTCGTTTCTCTACGCCGGGACAAGTCCGGCTTCGTTTCTTTACGCCGGGACAAGTCCGGCTTCGCGTTGCTACGGCGTGACCTGCGGGAGGGCCGCGGCATGAGCTTGGAAACTGCCAAGGTCGTGGCGTTCATCCTCGTGGGCCTGGTGGGGCTCGTCATGGCGGCCAACCAGATGCTGCTGTTCTGGCAGCGAATCACCGACCGCTTCAAGGTCTCGCCCCCGCCGGCGGAAACCTATCGCACGCGCAAGGATTGCATCGACATCCACACCAAGGATCGCGACTGGATTCGGCGCGTGGAGGGGGAGTCGCGCCAGACGGACAAGGAGCTGGCGGCGGAAACGCGCAAGGAGCTACGGGACGAAACAACCAAGGTCCACAAGCGTATCGACACGCTGCACACCTCTATGAACGAGCAATTCAAGGGAGTCGTCCGGGAACTCGGTCGCATCTCGGGACAGCTCGAAGGGCGGTCTGGAGACAACGGAGACAAAGGATGATCAGTGTAGAACGCACCAAACAGCTACGGCTTGAACTGCTCAAGGAGCTCGACAACTGCGGCAACCACGCCTGCCCCGAGCCGGCGCTTGTGAACGCGATGTATGCGCTGATCAGCCCGCCGCCGACCAAGGCGGACGTAATCGGCCAGCTCCAATGGTTGGAGAGCGAGGGCTTTGCCACGGTCGTCAAGAGCGCCTTGGGCGGTAGCCCGCAATACATGATCACCACCTCGGGGAGAGCCGCCAGGCATGCGTAAGCCGCGTCCAGATTCCAAGCTCGATTTCCTGCCCGAGGATCAGGACGAGCAGCTTATGGAGTGGATTCTCGGCCGCGTGCCCTACCGCACGATCGTCGAGCGCATGAAAGAGGAGTACGGCGTCTCGACCTCG
Source organism: uncultured Planctomycetales bacterium (assembly GCA_964391465.1). Lineage (GTDB taxonomy): Bacteria > Planctomycetota > Phycisphaerae > UBA1845 > CAYMME01 > CAYMME01. The sequence goes on along the minus strand of CAYMME010000128.1, from coordinate 6,879 downwards.
ATCCGCGCCATCAGTGAGTACTGGCAGAAGTGGGGCGCGGAGCACTGGAAGAACCGCCGGCACAACGCGCTGCAGATGGCGAAGGACGTGGTAGAGGACGCGCGCTCGAACCCCGGCATGTTCGACGAGGCGGCGCTGCACGCAATCGAGCAGAAGGTGTTTGCGCTGGCGATGGACCCGACGTCGAGCGCGAAGGAGCTCAAGGGCCTGGTGCAGCTCCTGGTGAAGCACGAGCAAAACGAGCTGCGCGAGCGCTCGCTCCAGGTGTCCGAGAACCGGCTGGCCCTGGCCAGGGAGAAGTTCCGCCGCGAGACGTGCGAGCTGTTCGTGCAGTGGTACGACGACAAGCGCGCCTCGGAGATCGTGGACAACACCGGGCTCTCGATCGAGCAGAAGACCGAGCACCTCGGCAAACTCATTTTCGGGGAGGACTGGTAAGCGTGGGAAGCATCCTCCACATGCGCGCTGGGCAACGGCGATTCCTACGCCTGGTGGATGCGTACCGCCTGGTCGCGTTCCTGGCGCGCCGTCAGTACGGCAAGACCACGACCTTTGCGAAGATCGCGCTCAAGAAGATGATGAAGAATCGCAACCACACCGTCATCTTCGGTAGCGCCAAGATCAGTCTCAGCCGCGAGATCGTCCGCTCCGAGGCGTTCATTCTCCAGTCCGCGATTGAAGAGGCGATCGCCCAGGCGGAAGCCGGCGCGCTGAGGGTCGTCGACTCGGAGACGAACACTACACCCGACGTGTTGTCCGCGGACGATTTCGCAGAGCTCTTCGAAGCGCAACGGCTGGAGTTCCGCTGGTACCACACGCGCAGCTCGTACTCGCGCACCAAGGTCGTGGCGCTCCGCGCCGATACCGTCGGCGAAACCGGCGACCTGATGTGCGACGAGATCGGGCGGGTCAAGGGGTGGCGGGAAACGTGGGAAGCGGTCTCACCGATCATTGCCAGCAACCCGACCTTCCGCTGCACTCTTTCGACGACGGTGCCGCCGGACGATACGCACTACTCCTTCGAACAGCTCGTGCCGCCGGTCGGGACGGAGTTCGAGCCCAACCCCGAGGGCACGCTCTACACCTCGGACATGGGCATCAAGGTCCTCCGGGTGGACGCCTGGGACGCGTATGCCGACGATGTGCCGCTCTACAACATGACGACGGGCGAGGCGGAGACGCCGGAAGAGAACCGCGCCGCGGAGAGCGACAAGGATGCGTGGGACCGCAACTACGGCCTGAAGTTCATTGTGGGCGGTACCGCGGCCTGCGGGCTCGTGCAGCTCGCTTGCGCCCAGGAGCGCGGGATCGGCAAATGCGCGCACATCGAGGTCCGCTCCGACGCCGACATGGACCGCGCGATCGCCTACCTCCTGGAGCACATCGGCCCCGGGCGCGCCGGGATCGGCTACGACGTGGCGACGACGGAAAAGCAGACGTCGAACCCCGCGTCCGTGGCCGTGTTGGAGGAAGACTCGCTCGACTACCTGGCGCGGCTGATCGTGACCTGGAAGACGGCCGACCCCGCCGTGGCCGAAGAGCGCGTCAAGCGCATCGTGCAGGCGGTGGAGCGCCGGCGTGCCGGCGGCCGGGCCAGGGCGCTCGCGATCGACGCCACAAACGAGCGCTACTTCGCCTCGCGCCTGCAGCGCACGCTCCGCACGGAGATCCCCGTGCACCTGGTCGTCGGCAGCGAGACCGTGGACGTGCCCGGCTACGAAGAGCCGATGACCATGAAGCACTACCTCGGCAACCTCCTGGTCGGCACGCTCGACGACAATCACCTGACACTCCCGCCCGACCGCTACATCAAGGAGGACATCCGCCTCGTGAAACGCGAGCGCGGAGGGTTTGTCTGCACGCCCGACAACCAGGGCCGCCACGGCGACACGTTCGACGCGGTAAAGCTCGCGCTCAAAGCCCTGCTGGCCAAGGGCGCGTTCCGGTACCGGGCCGTCGAGACCGCGCACGGGCGCAACATGCGATCGCGAATGGTGGGGGTGATCGGATGAGGTGGCCCCTTTCCATATTATATAGGCGCCGGCGCGCCGCCAACGCCCAGGCGGCGGCCATGCAGGCGATCGCGCGGGCGGTGTCGGTCATCACGACCGAGCGCGTGGCCAGCTTCTACCTCACGCGCTACAACCCGGTGAAGAACCTCACCCCGCAGACGCTTGTCTCCGCGCTCGACGGCTACTACGCCGGCCGCCTGCGCCGCCTGGCGCTCATCATGGAGCGCATCGAGGACGTGGACGACGTCGTCAAGATCGTGGCCGCCAAGGCCAAGAAGCAACCCGGCACGCGCGGGTGGGAGATCATTGCCGAGGACGATTCTCCCGAGGCTGCCACGCACAAGGAGGCGCTGGAGAACTTCTACAACCGCCTCACGGTGACCAACGCCATCGACGGGGACGTCCGCGGCGAGGTCAACCTGCTGCTCTACCAGATGATGGACGCCAAGGCCAAAGGCTACGCCTGCCACGAGATCCTCTGGGACCCGCAGCCGGGATATCTGACGGCGGAGCTGCGTTTTGTGCCGCTGTGGTTCTTCGAGCGCACGCAGGGCCATCTGCGGTTCCTGGAGGGCGATCACGACATCTACGGCGTGGACCTGGAGCCCGGCCGCTGGCTCATCACCCAGGGCGACGGCCTGATGCGCGCCTGCGCGATCGCGTACCTCTATAAGCAGATGCCGCTCAAGGATTGGCTGATCTATTGCGGCCGGCACGGCATGCCGCTGATTCTGGGCAAGACGCACGCGACCTACGACTCGCCGGAATGGCAGGCCATGGAGACGGCCGTCTCGCAGGTTTCCACGGAGTACTCGGCGGTGATGTCGGCAGACGACGCGATCGACTCCGTTGACACCACGGCCAAAGGCGAGCTGCCGCACCCCAAGCTGGTCGAGCGTATGGACCGCACCATGGCCGCGATCTGGCGCGGGGCGGACCTTTCCACCATATCCTCGGGCCAAGGCGCCGAGGGCACGGGCGCCTCGCTCCAGGGCGAGGAGGCGGAACTGATCGCCGCGGCCGACGCCGAGATGCTGAGCGACACGCTCCGCCGCACGATCGACCGCGTGGTGATCAAGTGGGCCACGGGCGCCGACGCTCCCAAGGCGTACTTCGCCATCAAGGGCGTGACCAAGGACACCACGGAGCTCGACCTCAAGGTCGACAAACAGCTCCACGAGATGCGCTTCCCGATCTCGACGGAAGACCTTGCGAACCGCTACGGCCGGTCGCTCCCGGACAGCGACGAGAACTTGCTCCCGCCGCCGGCAGCGCAATCGGGCGCCCTGCAGCTCCGCAGCACGGACGAAGCAGGCCGCTTGCAGGACGCCGCCGCGAACCAACGCACGGAACCGGCCGGGCCGGACCACCCCGTCGTGGGTCAGCTCCTGGCCAACGCCAGGCTGCAGCTCGCCGAGGCCCGTCAGCAGGACCTGCTGCCTTTGGCGGAACGTCTCAACGGGCTCTACATCCTGGCGGAGGGAGAGGAGCTGAGCGAGGACGAGCTGCGCGGCGCCCTGGTCGCGTTCCGCGCTGAGCTCCCTGAGCTTATGCAGCGGATCAATCTTGATCCGCAGGCCGTGAGCGTGTTTGCCGACACGATGTCGGCGGCCGTGATCGACGGGATGGCCATGGAGGCCGCAGCACAGCAGAGGGGGCAGGAATGATCGGTCTCTACAGGGGCAAGTCGTTTCTTTCGCGCGTGATTCAGTGGCGCACGTGGTCGCCCTATGCGCACGCGGCGTGGATCACGCCGGCGCGGGAGGTGATCGAGGCGTGGCACGTGGGCGGCGTCCGGCACAACCTGACGCCCGACCAGGACCACACGCCCGGCACGCCGATCGACATCTTCGCGGTGGACTTAACGGAAGGCGAGCGCGAGGGCCTGATGGAGTTCCTGCTGGCCCAGGTCGGCAAGCGCTACGACTACCGCGGCGTGCTCAAGTTCATCTCGCGGCGCGACGGCCGGCGCGGCTCGCAGGAGCGCTGGTTCTGCAGCGAGCTGATCTTCGCCGCGTTCCTGGAGATCCGCCGCCCGCTCCTGTCGCGTATCCCCTCACGCAAAGTGCATCCCGGACTTCTCGCCTACAGCCCGCTCCTCAAGAGCATGGGCACGTACACGACGACGCAGCCGATCAAACCCCGGAGGGCCGAAAATGAATGACCCGCTGAGAGGCTCCAGAAAGCTCTATATGGGCTCGCAGGCGTCCCCGCTCCCCGGGCAGGCAGCTTTTCTTCCGACGAATCTGCAAGCCCATACAGAAAGAATGCACGGGTACTCCGTCCCCCGAGTCCCGGAAGCGATCGCCGGTTGCGTGGTTCTGGCGGCAAATTCGGCCTCTGAGGGCGACTTGGCGGCCAACGGCGCCACTCTCCAGGCCGCCGAGTTCGTCGTGCTTCAGGACGGTCTTTTCATCCCCTTCGGCGACTGGCCGAACGAGCGCGGGCTCCAGCGCTGGAACATCGAGGCCGCCAACCGACTGCTCGCCAACCTGCGCAAGGTCGCCGCCGGCCGTCCCGTCTACCGCGGCCATCCGGACGTCCCGTGGATGAAAGACGACTGGCCCAACAAGGAGGCCGTCGGCTGGATCAGCGGCGGGACTGTCGAGGCCCACAACGGGCAAAGCGGCGTGATGTTCAAGGTCAAGTACAACGCCGACGGCCAGGACATCGTGAGCCAGGCCAAGCTGAAGTTCCCGTCGCCCTATTGGAGGCTGCGCGTGGTCGAGACCGCGGCCAACGGCGAGCGCGTCATACAACCTTTCGAGTTGATCAGCATCGGGCTGCTCAACGACCCACAGATACCGGTCCCGGCGGTCGCCAATCAGCGCACACCGCCACAGACAGGAGACACCGCGATGAGAGACCTGCTCATCCAGATGCTTCAGGCTGCCTCCGTGGAGGTGCCTGACAACGCGACCGACGCACAGCTCGTCGAGCTGGCCGACGGCCGCATAACCGCCGCAAACCAGGCGCAGGCAGAGGCGGTGCAAACCGCTGCCAACGCCACCGCGCAGGCAGAGGCCCACCAGACAAACGCCGCCAACGCCCGCAAGTCCGCGGCCGGCGCGATCGTGGACCTGGCCATTGCCCAGGGCAAGGTGCCCCAGGCCAAGCGCGACGAGTGGCTCGGGAAGTTCGAGACCGACTTCACGGCCGCCAACAGCGCCATCCAGGTCCTGGACCCGATCCTGCCCCTGGGCGGGTCGAAGACCGGCGACCTGGCCAAGCGCAACACCGACCTGCAGCAGCAGGAAGCCGAGGCCGCCAACGCGCGCGCCGACTTTCTCGTCAAGGTCGAGGAAGAGAAGGGCCGCCTCGGGCAGACCATGACGGCCGCCAACGCTCAGCGCGTCCACGAGATGGCTTGGGGGAACGTCCGCCGGGCCAATGCCGACCTGTACGCGACGGCGTACCCCGACAAGAAGGAGGGGGCGCAGAACAACGACTGACCCCGAGAAGGCGGCGTCGCGGTTAGACCACTACGGCCGCGGCGCCGCCAGGTATCAACCGCAACTCGTAACCGGAGGTAAGACCTCATGACCATGACCGTTGGAACCCACGCGCGGCGCAGAATCACCCGCAAAGCGGACGCCGTGCTGACTGACCACAACCTGCTGGTCAAGGAAGGCACCGATGCCGATCACTTCGCGCTGAACGGCGCGGGAGAAAAACCGCTTGGGACGTGCCCCGACATGCCCGACACGGTCGAAGAGTCCTACACCGTCCAGCTCCTTGGCGGGCCGGACACGGACATCATGGTTGCCGGCGCGGCCGTCGCGCACGGTGACGAGCTGTATCCTATGGCGAACGGCCGGGTCGGCAACGAGGCCACTGTCGGCGCGGGCGCAACCTACCGCGTCGGCCGCGCACTGTCGGCCGCCACCGAGGCGGGCGAGGAAATCGAAGTCGAGGGCGAGAAGCCCGTCGCATAAACCCTGACGTAGAAGATCCGGCACGCGCGGGCCGGCGCCGGCCC
>CAYMME010000128.1:0-878 GCA_964391465.1 uncultured Planctomycetales bacterium | reverse complement strand
AACACCCCCCCCCTTCCACCCCCCGCCCCGGGGGGGCGGGCGCCGCCCCGCAACTCCGGCGGCCTGCCGAGGCCTAAAACCGGCAGAAAGGTATCGAGACAATGAAGGGAGCAATCAGCTTTCCCCGAGACACCGGCCGCGGTATCGAAGCCGGTGTCGTGTACGCGGCGAACGCCTCGCGCTTCGCAGCGGCGAACTTCCAGGAGGCCCTGACCGACTACTCCATTGGGTACGTCGATCCGGAAAACCTGGACGTGATCCTGGAATTCGCGGCCCCGGCGATCGACAACGTCGCCCGGCGCTTCGAGTACTTCGTGGCGGATTCGTCCCGCGCGTTTCTGGCCGACGACATCGCGGAGGTCATCCGCAACGTCGGCGGCGAGTTCAAGCGGGTCGAGGATTTCGGCTCGATGGTCACCGACCGCGTGCACAACAAGGGGCTGGTCTACCGGCTCGACTACGACGCGCTCGACCCCAACGTCGATCGCGAGCAGGCGCGCCGGCAAAAGGTCGCCATGCTGCAGAGCCGCCTCACCCGCGCGGACCTGCGCCAGGCGGTTGCGGTCCACGCGGCGAACGCCACGAGCGTGTCCAAGACCTGGGGCACAAACGCCAACCCGCACAAGGACCTGCGCGATGCGATCGAAGCGGGGGCCGACGCGTGCGGCATCGAGCCCAACCGAATCATGTTCGGCAAGGGCGCCTATAACCTGATGATCGACGTGTTCGAGGCGCAGGACAAGCCGCACGCCGGACGCGCCGGCAACATGACGCCGGCGGAGCTGGCCGACAAGGTGGGCGTCGATGAGATTCAGCGGGTATCGGCCCGCTACGCCACGAGCTCGACGGAGAAATCCAAGATCGTCGGCAACGTGGTG
>CAYMME010000127.1:0-18584 GCA_964391465.1 uncultured Planctomycetales bacterium | reverse complement strand
AATCCGCCTTGTTGCCTGACTGCTTGGCCCTCACAAGCTGGTACTCGCAAGTTCCATGGTGGTCCTTACGCATACGGGAAGCGGGTTTCCTCAGAGAAGCGGTCCACCGTGAAGATGCCACCGCAACCGGGGGCCGAGGCTCAAGCACGCGCCAACGAGACACCCGTAGGGTCCGCCGTGCGGGCCGTTCCGCTATACTGCCGGCGGCATCGTCGGGGGTGTGTTGTGAGGGTCAGCATGAAGGTTCTGGTCATCAACTGCGGCAGCTCTTCGATCAAGTACCGCCTGCTGGACATGCGGGGCGAGACGGAACTGGCGCGCGGCGTCATCGAGCGGATCGGCCAACCGGCGGCCGAGATCCGACACACGTGCGGGAACGAGGAGACGCAGGTCACCGAGCCCGTGGCCGACTACGAGGCCGGGGTCCGATGCCTGGTGCGCCTCCTGCTCCAAGTGGGAGAGCCGCCGCCGCTGAATAGCGTCGAGGAGATCGAAGGCGTCGGACACCGTGTCGTACACGGCGGCGAACAGTTCTCCGATTCCGTGGTTATCGATGACACGGTCGTCCAGGCGGTTCGTGGCTTCTGCGAATTGGCTCCGCTGCACAACCCGGTGAACTTGGCGGGTATCGAGGCGGGCATGCACAACCTTTCGCACTGCCCGCACGTTGGGGTCTTCGATACGGCATTCTTCCAGACCATGCCGCCTCACGCCTATGTCTACGCGTTGCCTTACGAGTGGTACGCGCAGAAGCGTGTGCGGCGGTACGGTTTCCACGGGACGAGTCATCGCTACGTTTCGCTGGCCGCCGCCGAACGGTTGGGTCGGCCGGAGCCGAACTTGGTCACGCTGCACCTCGGCAACGGCTGTAGCGCGACGTGCGTCCGTCAGGGCAAGGCCATCGACCAGAGCATGGGTCTGACGCCGCTCGAAGGCTTGGTGATGGGAACGCGCTGCGGCGACGTCGATCCGGCCATCGTGTTCCACCTGAGCCGGCTCGGCATGAGCCTGGACGAGATTCGCGACGCGATGGAGAACCGGTCCGGCCTGCTCGGGCTCAGCGGCGTGTCGCACGACTTGCGCGACGTCCACGCCGCGGCCCAGGAGGGCAACGAACGAGCGGGCCTGGCCCTCGACGTGTTCGCCCATCGGGTCCGCAAGTACCTCGGCGCGTTCGTGGCTCAGTTGGGTCGGTGCGACGCGGTGGTCTTCACCGGCGGCATCGGGGAGAAGGCCGCCTTCCTGCGAGCGAAGATACTCGATGGCTTTGCCCCGATCGGCATCGAACTCGACGCACAACGCAACGACCAGCAGTCCGATGGCGCGTTCCGCGTATCCACCGAGGCCAGTGCCACACAAGTGTGGGTCATCCCCACCAACGAGGAGCTGATGATCGCCCGCGACACATCTCGGTTGATCCGGCGTGCATGAGATGCATCCTGGACGGTTGTGGCGAATCTTGGCATGCCGCTACTGTCGGAGATTCCGGTTTCGTTGATCGGCGGACCGGGAAGGACTAGACTCACATTTCACCCGCGCGACTGATGGAAGGGCTGCCGACAGATGCCCTTCGCACCTGTCAACAAGGAGTCGGCCATGCGTAGATCACTCACCCGACGGAACGTGCTGGGAACAGCGATGGCGGGCGGCGGCTTGGTGCTGGCCGGGCGGATGGGCGGTCGGATTGCCCTGGGCGCCGCGACGGAAGGCTGGCCCGGGCTGCCACCAGTGAAGATCTACACGGTCTACGTGTGCAGCAAGAGGCCCGCCTGGCCCAAACCGGAACTGGATGTCAAGGCCGAAGTCTCCAAGTTCGAGACCTGCCTGACTGATGTGGAGCGCCGACTCGGCGACGTCAAGTTCGTCGGCGGTGAGGTGATCTACACGGAGGCCGAGGCGGACAAGGTCGTGGCCAACCTGCGCGGCACGGCCGGTGTGCTGATCATCCATCTGGCCATCGGAGCGCCCAAGCTGATGGCCCCGATTGTCGACGCGGGACTTCCCACCGTAGTGTTCTCACAGCCCTTCAGCGGCCACGGCTGGATGGACGTTCGCCGTTGGCGGAACGCCGGCAAGAAGGTGCTCCTGCTGACGACCAGCGACTACAACGAGATCGGCCGGGCGGTTGAGCTGCTGCGCGTGCCGGGGCACATGCGTCAGACCCGTATCATCGCCCAAGGCTGCGCCGGCTCGGCCCCCGCCCGCGATCCCAAGAAGATCAAGGATGGCCTGGGGGCCGAGGTGGTCCCGGTCGGACTCCGGCGGATCCGTGAGACGTACGCAACGGTTGACGCCAAGGCCGCCGAGACGCTGGCGGATCGGTGGATTCGCGAAGCTGCGAAGGTCGTCGAGCCGACCCGCGACGACTTGGTCAAGGCGGCACGACTCTACTTCGCGATGCAGAAGATCATGGTGAAGGAGCGGGCCCAGGCGATCACGCTGAACTGCTTGGGGGGCTTCCCGCTGCGGGAACTCGGGCATCCGTGCCTGGGGTTCAGCGATCTGAACGATCAGGGACGGGTCGGGGCCTGTGAGGCCGACATGGACTCGACGCTCACGATGTTGATGTTCGGGTACGCCTTCGGGGTCCCCGGTTTCATCACCGATCCACTCTTCGACACGTCGAAGAACGTGGTCATCCACGCCCACTGCACCTGCGCCAAGAAGATGGACGGGCCCGCCGGTGAGACGGCCCCGCACCTGATCCGCAATCACCGAGACAGCAATACCGGTGCGGCGTTGGAGGTACAGATGCGCCTCGGGCAGGCGATCACCTGCGCCAAGCTCATCAACCTCGACACGATGCTGATCTCCACCGGCAAGATCACGGAGATCACCGACTACGACGACCGAGGCTGCCGCACGCAGATCACCACCGAGGTGGCGGATGCGAGCAAGATGCTCGAGCGTTGGGGCTCGGACGGGTTGGAGGGATGGATGCCGGAGCTTCACCGCGTGGTCTTCTACGGTGACCACATGAAGCGCGTCGGGCAGCTCGCGACCCTGATGGGGCTCAAGATCTATCCGGAGGCGTAGCGGCCGACAGGTAGTGCTGACTTCACGATGCCCGACAGGGCGTCCTACGAAACGTGTCCTGCGGCAAGCCCCCGGGACGCGCGATTCGATCAATGTTCTCTTGAAGAAAACAGGCTTTGGAGGAACAAGTAATGCAACCCAACACACACGATCAGAAAACTGAGGACAGCCGACGGACGTTCCTCAAGTCGACCGGGGCCGTCGCCGCCGGTGTGTACCTCGGCGGGGCCTCGAGCGCCCGCGGGGCCGAGACCCTGGCCATGGACGGCGGGCCCAAGACTGTGACGCTCTCCCAGGGTGCGGCCACCAAGTGGCCCCTGTACGGCGACGAAGAGGAGAAGGCGGTCGTCCAGCTTCTCCGAAATCCGAACTACGGTCCCATCGACTCGTTCGAGAAGGACTGGAAGGCGTTCCACAAGGCTCCCTATGTGAAGGCTCACTGCAACGGAACCAGCGCCCTCACGGCGATGATGTTTGCGATGGACCTGCCGCCCGGCAGCGAGGTCCTTGTGCCCAGCTACAGCACCTGGTTTGCGGCCGTGCCGATGCGGCTCTTCGGCCTCGTTCCGGTCTGGGTCGACATCGACCCGCGAACGCTGAACATCGACGTCGAGGACTGCAAGAAGAGACTGACCAAGAACACCAAGGCGGTCCTTGCCGTGCACTGGTATGGTGTGCCCTGCGAGATGGACCGTCTCTGCGAGTTCGGGAAGGAGAAAGGACTGATCGTGCTGGAGGACGCCAGCCACGCCCACGGCGCCTACGTCAAGGACAAGGTGATCGGGATGTGGGGCCGCATGTCCGGGTTCAGCCTCCAGATGGGCAAACCGCTGCCCGCCATCGAAGGTGGCGTGGGTATGTACCAGCATCGCGCGGACTACGAACGGGCGGTTGCCTACGGACACTACAAGCTGCCCGCCGAGTTCCCGGAAAGCAGCCCCTACCGCAAGTACAAGTTCACGGCCTTCGGGTCGAAGCTGCGGATCCACCCCGTCGCCGCCATCCTGGCCCGCCTCCAGTTGAAGCATCTGGCCAAACGCAATATCGCCGGGGTGGCTCAGATGCGTCGCCTCAACGAACGGCTGAACCAGTTGCCCGGGCTCACCGAGCAGTACGTGCGGCCGGACATGAAGCGCGTCTTCTATGCCAACAACTTGATGTTCATCGACCAGAAGAAGGCCGGCATGTCACGTGAGGTGGCGGTCAAGGCGCTGGCGGCCGAAGGAGTCTCGGTCAGCGCCTACAACTGGCATCTGCTGCACGACTACCCGATCTTCCAGGAGAGCAAGTGGTGGCACCACGTGCCGAAGATGCCCGGTCGTCTCCCCGGCTCGGACCAAGCCAACCGCACCACGATCGCCATGCCGTACTTCACGAGCGAGGCGCCGGAGTTGGCGGACCAGTACGTCAAGGCGTTCGAGAAGGTCTGGGCCCACCGCGCCAAGCTGGCGAAAGCGTGATCGACCTCGGTGGGTTGTCCGAGGATCGCAGTTCACTTTGCGACGCCGTGCTGCTGACGGCGAGAGCACAATACCTCGTCGTCGGCAGTCCGCGATCGTACCGTGCCCGTGGGGTTGTGCCTGCGTTGGCCTGGGGCCGTCTCATCGCGCAGCTCTTGCTGCGCTCGGCGTTTCTTGCTCGGTACCCTTGCGTATCAATGCCTCGAGTGCCTCGAGCTGGGCCTGCGTTGCGGCGTGCTCGGCTCGTAGCGCCTCAATGTCGCGTTGCTGCGCCTTGTTGGCCTCAACCAAAAGGGCCACAAGAGCCGAGTACGCCACATGCTTCGTTCCGCCCCTGTCGCTTGCCGTGAACACAGCCTCGGGAACGACGGACTCGACCTCCTGGGCCACAACTCCCATGCGAGGAGTCTGATCGTTGCGGGCTCTCCACTTGAAACACACACCGCGAAGCGACTTCACCTTCGCCACCGCGTTCGGGATCGTGTCCACCTCCGTCTTGAGCCGTCGGTCGGACAACTCCGTGAGCGTGCCCCGGACCTCTGCGTCACCGTTGCCGTACACGATGAGGTTCTTGTCGTCGCCGGCGTTCCGCACGGTCAGGATCTCGTCGCGGGTATCGCCGATATGCCCGTTCCTCAGTGCGAAGCCACCGTCGTGGATCAGCTTGATGTCACCGAAAGCTGCGGTCTTGAAGATCATCAGGGGGCGGACCCAGTTGGGCGCCGCCGTAGCCACCGTCAATCGTCCGTTGCTTGTGGAGTAGTCACCGGTGTTGCCGACGGTCAGGTCGTTGTGCACGCTGCCATCGTCGGCGACGCTGAGCGTCGTCGTGTCGAGGTTGCCGGCCACCTTGAGCCGGTTGCCGGCGGGATCGGTCGTCCCGACGCCGACATCCCCGGAGACGTGAACACCGCCCAGGAAGTAGCCGGCGTAGGCCGATTCGCCCAACGCAGAGCCGAAGATTCCCTTGCCGGACGTACCCGTGCTGCTGCCGTAGACGCCGATGCCTGAGATTCCGGGAGCAATGCCCGATACCGTCGTTGCCGTGGGGTCCGAAGAGGTCGCAAGCAGCGTGCCTTCAACCTTGGTGTTGCCTACAACGTGCAACTCTTCGTCCGGACTGCTCGTGCCGATGCCCACACCGCCCGCGGCGCGGATCAGGAACTGGTCGACATCGGTGGACTCCAAATCGGCGTCCGTCGAGTCAGCCCAAACGAAGGCGCCGTTGTGCAAGGCCTTGGCCCGGAGGCCGGCGGCGAAGCTGTAGTCGCCTTGAGCCGTGTTGTTCAGTCCCCCGGGTATCGTGGCCCCGTCGCCACTGGCGATGTTCGGGGTTGAGAGCGTGCCGCCCCCGCCGACCGTGGCGATATACCCGCTCGCAGCGTTCGCGCGCCCTCCGGAAACGGTTGCCCACCGCCCGGTGGCTTCATTCCGTTCGCCTCCGCCAACGGTGGCGTACTCGTTGTTGGCGACGTTCATCACTCCCCCGCCGATGGTCGCGCCGTCGCCGCCGCCGGCTTGGTTCATGTAGCCCCCGCCGACCGCCGCAAAGTCGGCCGAGGCCGTGTTGTCGATGCCGCCGCTGACTGTGGTCCCCCAGCCCACGGTGGCGCTGTTGCGCACGCCCCCGCCTACCGTTGCGCCTTCGGTCGTGGCTGCGTTGTCCTCGCCTCCGCCGACGGTCGCAGACCGCGCCGACGCCGGCGCCCCGTCGCTGCTGCCTGCTTGGTTGCCGACGCCTCCGCCGACCGTTCCGTGATCGTCCGTGACGATGTTGGGCTGCCCGGTTTGTCCTCCTCCGCCGATCGTCGCTCCGACCGCACCGTCGTTGATGCCGTTGGCGCGAGCGCCACCGATGAGGTTGGGGCTTGTGGCGTTCTGCTGAGTCCACAGCCCGGGCAGTGCCAGTGCGTGCGGGACCGGCGTCACTTGCTGACGCGGGGTGAGCGTCGTGTAGTCGCCGCTGCCGGCCGGGCATCGCACCGCGATCTCGAGCCAGCGGGCACTACCGTTGAAGGCGTCGCTGCCGAAGTCCACCATTACGGTGAACAGGCCGCCGGTCACTTGCACGTTCGACTTGGTCTGCGTGGTTCCGACTTGGTTCCCCGGATCGACGGCGGTCGGATCGTCCCATAGGCTGAACTCGAAGTCGCACAAGTCGTCGACCGGGCTGCCGGCTTGCCCGAGCTGCCCCTGATACGTAAAGGCAGTACCCATCAGTGTCTGGCCGCATACCTCGCGCGGCCCCACGACCAGGAATGGGGCGAGCGCCGTCAGTAGCAAGTGTGTCGTTCTCATGTGGGTTCTCCCATCAGATGTGTGCCGTTGGCCTGACCGAACTCCGACTTGGCTTGCATCGATCCCGCTACCGCGCGACTTGCGCCGCGATCATCAGGACGAGTGCAAGCGCAACCAGTGTCAGTTCGATTCGACGTGTGGATGTCACGATCGTCCTCGCGTCTGACTTGCGCAACGGCGGACTGCCGGATGGCGGACAGCCGAGGCATGCCTTGCCGTTGCGGCAGGTTCCTCGTGCGTTGCCGACTGTGTGGCGCCCCGTACGCGCGGCGCACAGGAGGCAGCTATGAGCCGCGTGGTTCCGCTCGCGAGGGCCGATCCCTACTCAATGACCAGCGAGATGGACTTCCTCACAGGGGCACCTCCAAACGAGCCACACCCGTGAAGCCGTATTATGAACCACGCGTACGATCTGTCAATGCACAAACCGTTGTATTACAGGCCATGTGTCGGATCGGACGCGGATTCGCCTGCCGCTGGGGCGTGTGTTCTTTGCCGTCGGCGTTCTACGCCGGTAGTATTCTATTTCTGGCGTCAGGAAGCGGGACTGCCGCTCGAGCGTGTGGGGATCGTGCGTGGTGCAGGTTGTGGGCCGGTCGGATCGGTGTTGGGAATGACTCTCGCAGTGAACCAGGATGTGGGAATCACGCCGGCTGCCGACGGGGTGCGCTATCACTCGTTCGGGCGCTATCTCCGGCAGCGTTTCGGCTGTCGGGTGCACAAGGTGACGATTGACGCGGGCTTCACGTGCCCGAACCTGGACGGTACGCTGGGTCGCGGCGGTTGCACGTACTGTAACAACTGCGGCTTCAGCCCCAATGTCCGCCAGGGTGCGGCGTCGGTTCGGGATCAGATTGCCCGAGGCATTGCGGCCGTCGGCCGGCACCGCAAGGCACGTCGATTCATCGCCTACTTCCAGGCCTACAGCAACACCTACGCGCCGGTCCCCCGGCTGAGGGAGCTGTACGACGAGGCCTGGCGGTTCCCTGAGGTGGCGGCGTTGGCCATCGGCACGCGGCCCGACTGCGTGGACGAGGCTGTCATCGACCTGGTGGCCGGATACACCAAACGAGGCGAAGTCTGGCTCGAGTACGGCTTGCAGAGTGCTCACGACCGAACGCTCGAGGCGATCAATCGCGGGCACACGTATCGTGCGTTCCTGGACGCCATCGAGCTGACCCGCGACCGCGGGGTGCGGATCTGCGTGCACACCATCCTCGGCCTGCCCGGTGAGGATCGCGAAATGATGCTCGATACGCATCGCCGCCTGGCGGAGCTGCCCGTCGACGGGATCAAGATCCACCTGCTGCACATCATGCGCCACACCGTCATGGAGAGTCAGCACCGTCAGGGTGAGGTCACGCTGCTCACGCGGCCCGAGTACGTGCAACTCGTCTGCGATGTGCTCGAGATCCTGCCCCCGACCGTGACCATCCAGCGCATGCACGCCGACGCCCCGTGCGATGTCCTGGTTGCGCCGGACTGGTGCCTGGACAAGCAGGGCGTCCTCAGCGACATCCGCGCCGAACTCGTCCGGCGGGACACGTGGCAGGGCAAGCGCTTGGGTGCGGATCGGGCGGGTTACTGCGTCCCCGTGCGACACATGGCCGCAGCCTCCTCGGCCGAGACTGCGCGGGCGTAGACCCTCACGCCTGAGATTCGCCCGTTCACTTGATACGAAGGCCCAGGGCCCGCGCCGTACTGTCCGACGAACAGCGGGCCGGGCCACGGCTTACGGTTGGGCCGGCACGGCCGGGACGCGACCTCGACGCCGTCGGCGAACAGCCGGGCCGTCTTCCCGTCGAAGCTGGCCAGCAGATGGACCCATCGCCCCACGACGGGTCGGCCGCCGTCGCAGTCCACCCCGCCCACGTGCCATCGCCAGTGGTTGCCGAGCCGTTGCAGGAACCACCCGGTCCCTCGCCAGGATCCGCAACTGACCAGTACCGGCATCTCCCCCGCCTTGTCCACGTGCAGACGGCACTCGACGGAGAACCCGCTGCGCAGGTCAAACTCGGGCCGGTGTTGGAAGGTCACGTGACCGCCTTGCCGCAGGTCCAGGACCCCGTCGGCGAGCCTCGCCGCACCGTGCAGCTTCGCCCTTGCATTCTCGCCGCGCAGCAGTCGGGCGTCGGCATCCCCGCTGAATGCAGCGACGAAGACCGGTTCCCTGATCTCGGGCAGGGCAGCAGCGGTTGTCGGTGAGGTCGGCCGACTCTCCTGCTCCCGGCGGTCGACCGTCCGCACGACGTAAGTGTATTCGACCGCGGCCGGTAAGCCGGCGTCCAAGTACTCCGGAACGCGCACGGGCTCATCGCCGAGTCTCTCGAACGCCGTGGACTCCGCGTCTTTGCGGTAGACCTGATAGCGCACGCCGGGTCCGTCGACCGGCTCCTAGTGCAGGGCGATCTCGCCCGATCTCGGGGTTGCCGTCAGACCGTGTGCCGGCGGCGGCGGCGAAGCGGGCGGAACCGTGATCGCCGCTCGCACCGGCCCACTTCGGTCCGTTCCGGATTCTGCGACGAGGGCGTAGTGTTGCCGGCCGCTCGGAGGCGAGTAGTCGGTGAATCGGAAGGACGTGGTTCGGGCGATTAGCGTCTCGTTGGTCGGCACGAAATCACGCGCGCTCGCCCGATGCAGCTCAAACTCGAGGCCGACCGTCGTGCCGGACAACGGCCAGCGCAGCGAAGTGGCGTGGTCATCGGTCAAAGTGGCGCGCAAGCCGGGCAGCGAATCCGGCAACGGCACGGCTACCTGTCGCCGGCACACGCCTGGCTCGATCTGGGCGCCCGGCATGTCCACGCGCGGGTGACCAAGGGCCTCGGCCTTTGCCCGCCGGATGATTCTCAGCATGGTCTGGAAGTGTGGATCCGCTGTTGAGGCGAGCGTGATGTGCGGCGAGCCGGCTGCGTTGCGCTCGGGCAGCTTGATCGTGTGGAACACGTCAGGCGGGTGGAGGGCCTGGGTCACAAGCGGCATTCCCTTGCTCGCCTTGGCCTCGCGACACCAGCCCAATCCCAGTCCTCCCGGTGTCTCGCCCATCGGGGCCCGCAGGATGCGGCTCCACTCGGGACGCTCGAGGTTCACCCAGTCGTTCCCGATGTGATCCGGTGCGTGGCATTGCGTGCACCCGGCGGTACGCATCGCAGCGGTCAGGCCCGGCGCGGCAGCGAGCAGGGCGTCACAGGTCGCGTATTGCGTGTGGTCCCACGTTCCGTAGTAGTTGCTGTTTGTGTCCATCCAGGCGAAGAGCAGGTCTCGCTCCGTGGTGCTGAGTTCGTCGATGTGGCCGTCGTGTCCGGAAAGCACGAGTTTCGCCAGCGGTGCCGACCCGGACCCGAGCGTGCGCGGCGGCAGGATCACGGACGAAGTCACGTCGCTGTTGTGGCAGCGCAGGAAGCCCACCAGTCGGTTCTTGAGCAATGTTTCGTAGCTGAGGTTGAATGCCCAGGTCCATCCCCCGGAAAGGTCGATTCCGCCGGCGATGCCCTCCGAGCCACCGTGACAACTGACACAGTGCCGGTCGAGGATGGGCTGGATCATCGTGGCGTAGTCGACGTAGCCGGCGCCCCACGACTCCGGTTCGGGGCGCGCGGGCGGTGCGTCGAGGGCCAAGGGGGTTCGAGCCGATCGCGGCGGGGAGGTTCCTTTGCTTTCGTGACACCCGATGCACGATCGCGTCACGCCGGGTACGGCCTGGACGTAGGTGCGCATGCGCTGGATCTCGCGTCCGTCCGCGTCGAGCGCTTCGAAGTAGACGGCTCGGCCCGGCGGCACCTCGAAGTACGCGGAGCCGTCGGCGTGCACGGGCACTGTGCCGAGGACGTTCTTGACGATGTAGGCGCCCTGCCAGCTCACGAGAAACGCCTGATTCCACCAACG
Organism: uncultured Planctomycetales bacterium; assembly: GCA_964391465.1. Taxonomy (GTDB): domain Bacteria; phylum Planctomycetota; class Phycisphaerae; order UBA1845; family CAYMME01; genus CAYMME01. The sequence continues at coordinate 7,908 of CAYMME010000127.1, read as the reverse complement.
CCCCCCGGGTGGAATGCTGCTGGCGCGGCCCGTCTCCTCGATGACGCGCAGACGCTTGACCGTGCCTCGCGGCACACCGTCGAGTCCGTGGTAGATGTCGAGAACGAGGAACCGCCCCGGGTCGGAGTCCGCGGCGACCGACCCGGTCACGGGCGGTACCTGCTGCGGTTTGACCAGCATCGGCGCGTAGCAGGAGATGTCGGCGTCGCAGTGCACCAGCTCCCGATTGCCGAAGCGGTCGATGAACTCGATGATCCCGTGTCCACCGATGGCGTTGTTGCTGATCAGCAGGTGGTCCGGCGAGAGCGGCCACGGATCGCAGGGGCCGGTCCGCAGGCCCTGGTCCATCTCCGCCGGGTACTCGGGTGTGAAGTTGGTGATTGCCCCCAGCTCGTTCTTGCCGAGCACCGGGTTGATGGTGGCGATCGCGCCGACGGCCTGGCCGTTGTGCGGCGTCAAAGACGCCACGACGAGTTCCGTGCCCGGCACGGGACGTGCGTCGAGCACGGCGGTGGGCTTGGCCAGGTTGTTGGCGAACAGGGCCGTCTCCATCGTTCCGTCCGGGGCGACGGTCCACAAGCTCTGCATGTACAGGGCCGTCTTGTCGAGATACTCCCATCGGCCGTAGAGGATTCGGCCGTCCGGCAGGATCGAGGGATCGAACTCGTTGACGATGTTGGACGAGATGCTGCGAATGTCGCTGCCGTCACCGTTCATGGAGTGCAGCGTGTCAACGCCGGAGTTGAAGCACGGCACCAGCGCCCCGGGGCGCGTCGACGTGAACACGATCCGTCCGTCCGGTGCATAGCACGGTGTGATGTCGTGGTAACCGTCGTCCTTGGTGAGCCGCCGCAGCCCGGTGCCGTCCACGCCGATCTCGTGAATCGCCGTGCCCGCCTGCGGCCCGGATCGGTACGCAAATACGAGCTTGCGCCCGTCCCACGACAACTCGGGATCCCGGTAGACGCCTTCCCCGAGCGTTTCGTCGCTGCGCGCATCGATCACGGTTCGGACACTCGGCTGCGCCTTGGCGTGGGCCGGATCCTCGAGAATGTAGATGCCGCCGCCGGGATGCCACGTGTAGTAGTCGTCGTAGATGTGTCCCGCGAAGTACGGGTGCTGTTTGACGAACAGCAAGGGGGCGTCGAGCATTCCCAAGTGAACACGCGCCCGAAGCGCCCGGGCGCGGCAGTATAGCTCTCTCCATGGCCTCCCATCGTTTGGCGTGGTCTTCTGGGCCTGCGCCTGTAGCTCCGCCAGTTCCCGTGCCAAAGGCCCACTTGCCGTCCGTTCGAGTTGGTCGCGTGCCGTCTTGAGAATCTCGCGCACGGGTTCGGCGTGCGCGAACCCGTCGAACTGGTACGTCTTGCCGAGTGACTCGGTCTTCCACGAGTAGAGGCGGACGGTGCCAGAGGTCTTGCTTGGGGCAACGGCTTGGCCCGCTCGCGCGTCCTCGCCCGGTTCCAGGAGGCGGTGCGACAGGCGCGGCGGGTCCGCGTCATCGGTCGTCCATGTCAGTTGCACTGCGCTCTTTGCGCGAACCAGCTTGATGACGAAGGGTTGCAGCCACAGCAGCTTTCCGTGACGGGACAGCCCCATCGCGGCCAGCGCGGGCGGAAACTTGCCGCCGGGGCGGCCGACCAACTCGGCTGAGAACGATAGCGACAACGGTGCGTCCGCCTTTGGCAGCGGCAGGGCCAGCTCGATGATTTGCCGCTGCCCATCTTTGCCGACTGCTCGCTCGGGCAGCCCACCTCCGGTGCCGACCCGATACGGCTTGTCGGCGTGGAACAACTCGCCCGCCGGACCCAACGATCCGAGGTCCGTGAGGTCTCGTGGTGACTCGATGGCGAGGTAGGCTGTGTTCTCGTCCCGGCACGCGCGGACCTGAAGCGTGAGTGGTCCTTCTCGCCACGGCGCGAAGACCGGGCCGACGGGAAACCGCGTGGCGTGCGCCCAGGCCTTCTCGTCGAGCTTGCCGTCCGCGACGACCGGCCCCGCCGCCTTCGGCAGCGGCAACGTCGCCGAACCCGCGGGTACCGTCATCCGCGGCCATTGCGCGACTCGACCCGTCCGCGCCTTGCTCACGTCTTGAGCCACAGTGCGGATCTCGTCCTGCCACCAGTATGTTTCCTGCTCGGCCGTCGGCTCTGCCCCCGCTGGCGCGCCGAGTCCCGCCACGAGTATGCCTACCCATCGCGTGAGCCGACCTCTCCCGAATACTGACGCTGCTCTCATGTTCCTTCGGATCATCAACTGTGCTCCGTCGATCACCTCTCCGATGTGCGCAAGCCGAGGCGTACCGTCGTACAAGCTCTAACGTACGTGGCGGCCGGGCCCGAAGCAAGCGAAGCGACAAGCGCACGCCGTGCACCGCGGTCGAAGGGCCGCTTGTTGCGGCCGCCTTCGATCACCAGTATCGTGCTGAACGCACGATTCGAGGAGGCGGCATGGCGGTAGCGGTGCCAGTGGTGCATCTCGCAGTGTGGGCCGGTGTGACTTGCGCGGCCGTTGCGCCGACGCCCGGAGGCGCCGACCTGCCGGACATCTTTTCGCTCGACGCCGCCCGCTTCCGGGCCGAGCTTCAGTCGGCGCTTCCCGAACTGCGTGTGGCCGGCGTTCAAGGCCTGTCCCACCTGCGTCACCACACATTTGAGGCCGATCTGATCCGCGCGCTGCGAGACCGCGACGCGCGGGTCCGTCGGGAGGCCGCCCTTGGTCTCGCTCGCCTCGGGCGGCGCGCCTCGGTCCCCCCGCTCATCGATCTGCTCGCCGACTACATGCACGAAGTGCGGGCTCAGGCCGCACTGGCCCTGGCACGGATCACGGGATACACACCACCCGCCGACAAGCAACGCGCCATCGAGCACTGGCGTGCGTGGTGGCATCGGATGACACCTGACCAGCGCGAGGAAGAGCTCATAGGCCGGCTCGGGGATCCCGGAAGAAGGGTCGGCGCCCTGCGAGCGCTCCGCCATCTGGGCGGCTCACGAACCGAGGCCGCGCTCTTGGCCCTCGGGCAGGCGACTAGGCTTCCTCGTCCCCACCTACGGTTGCTGGTTGCGGCCGTCGAACCGGTGGCCACCGCCGAGTCACTGCCCTTTCTCAAACGGTACTGCGGGGGTATCCCTGCTGCGGCCTGGGCTCTCGGGAACATCGGCGGGCCCGAAGCCGAAGAGATCCTCGTGACCGCTCTTCGCGAACCGCAGTTGGACGTGCTTGCCAACCTTGACCGGCTCCGGTCGACGCGGGTCTTCCCTCACGCACCGCAACTCGTCCAGGCATTCGGGTTTGTTTCGTATCGATACCAACCCGACGACCTTCACGGTCCGCCGACGCCCACGCAGCGGCTGGCGACCCGACTTCTCATCCGCACCGGCCGCGCGCCGGAAATCGTGGACCTCGTGCTCGCGAAGCTGGACGGCAGACCCGTCACCATCGCCAAGCTGGACGACCCGACCATCCAGGCTTTGCAGAAGCTCGTCGACGACATGGGCGACGAGCTGCGCCCCGGCTTCCGGCGGGCTGGCGGGCACGCCAAATCGATTCCGCTCTGCGCCATGTCGCACCTGGTCCGCGACCCGACCCTGATCTGGCGTTTGATCGCGCTGCTCGATCATCCGGCCCACGTGGTGCGCGTGTATGCCGCGACGGCCCTGGGGCGCCTGGGTGCGCCGCGGGCGGTCGGTCCGATCACCGCGATCCTGCGCGAGGGTTACCCGTTCTCGGATGTCACGTCGCCGGTCTCCGGCAAGCACAGCCCGGCGTATGGCCGGCGCGTGCGCTGGAAGGGGTACCTGGCCATGGCCCTCGGACGGATCGGCAGCGACGCGGCGCGCGAGGCGCTCGAGCAACTCGTGGTCGACAGCTCCGTCCCGCGCGACATTCGTTTCGGGGCCGCGGTCGGTCTCGGGATGATTGGCAGCGAGAAGTCGCTTGACGCCCTCACCGAGGCGAAGCGTAACGACCTCGTCCGATGGATTCGGGAGACCGCCGGACAGTCGCTGCGCGAGATCGCGATCAGGCAACAATCGGACTACGCGCTCGCGGGCGAGGGGCGGACATGATGCCTGCCGCTCTTTGTGCCGTCCTGCTCGTATCCGCTGCGACGGCCCCCGATGCCGATGCGGTTACCCGGCTCGCCGCCGACCCGAGTCTCGCCCGCGCTCTGACGCTCGTTGAGCAGGGCGACGTGGATGTGATCGAGCGTGGCCTGGCCGAGCCCCGCACCCGACAACTCGTCGCGTGGGCCCTGGTCCGACACGTGGTCCCTGAACTCCGTGAGACGCTCGAGTCTCTGGTCGCGTCGCCGGATCAGACCACGGGCTACTTCGCCGCCACCGCCCTGGGCAGATTGGGTGACCGACGATCGATACCCGTCCTTGTGGATCTGCTCCCCAAGGCAACGGACGACTACTGGGAGTACGTCCGGCGCAGCAAGCTACGTGCGGGTTGCGCCGCCGTCGAAGCACTGGGTCGGATCGGAGGTCCGGAGGCGGAGAGCGTGCTCCTCCATGTTCTCTCCTCCGGTCGGCACCTGCTTCGTTACGGTGCGGTCCGCGGACTTGCCGCCATGGGCGAACCGGCGCGGCCTCACCTCGAACGCGTCGCCCGCACTGACCACACGCTCTTCGTGCGGCTGGCCGCACAACGCGCACTCGTCGACCTCGACCAACGCACCAAGAAGGGGCGGGACCGAGAAGCCCTTCCCCGTCCTGCGCTTGACCGCCTGAGGCACGTCCCCGCGATCGCCTTCATCAGGAAGACGCACCGCTCCCACGCTGACTTCGGCTTCCGCGAGTGGTACTCCCTTTCCGGCACCTCGACCTATGCATCGGGCGACAACATATACACGCTCACGCCACCCGGCCCCGACGGGACGCTCAGGAACCTCACCAATCTCACCGATGGGGCGGTCCAGGGGCTGGAGGTCTCTCCTGACGGGAAGCGCTTGCTGTTCGCCATGCGACGCGACGCGGACACGGACGGCTTCCACATCTACGAGATGAACGTCGACGGCACGCACCTGCGCCGGATCACTCACGGCGACTGCAACGACGTGGACCCCGCCTATCTGCCGGACGGACGGATCGCTTTCTGCTCGGACCGCGACGGAACGCGCGAGTTCCACCTGCAGGAGCGGGCCCGCACGCTGTATGTCGTCGGCGCGGACGGCTCGGACCCGCGTCAGGTCAGCTTCAATCCCAATCAGGACTACGAGCCGTTGGTGCTGCGCGACGGGTCCATCGCGTATGCGTCGTACCGTTTCTACGGACAGGACGGCAGCGGGAGCGTGTACTCGCGCCGCGGAAGCGGGAGCGGCATCGCGCGGATCGAGACACACCTCCGCACGATCCGGCCGGATGCTACGGGGGACCGTCATCTGTACGGGACCCGACGCGGTCTGTTCTACCTTCCCGTATTCGTCCGCATGCGACCGGACTCGATCGAGCCTCAGATTCCGTACCTCGAACCCGAACGGGAGCGCCTCGGCGTGGTCGTTGCTCACCATCGCCAGATGCCCGACGGCCGACTCATTTGCGTCACCCCCGCCGGCCTGACCCTGGTTGACCTCACGCGCCATCCACTTGATTGCGAGATCCCCGTCTTCCCCGAGGCCATCGCCGTTGCGGAAGGGCTCGACAGCCGCAATCCCGTCGGATGGTACACGACACCGTACCCGGTCGATGACGATACGATTCTCGTTTCTCGCGCGCCCTTCTACAGCCGCACTGCAAACGGATACGGGATCTGCCTGGTCGACCCCGACTCCCGCAAGCACACGATCGTGTACGACGATCCCGACAGTGCGGAGGTGGGGGCCGTACCGCTCGTGGCCTCAACGGCGCCGCCGCGGGGGCGCGGGTCCGAGACGCGGCGTGCGAGTGCCCCGACCGCAAACGCAGGCGGCAACGAGACGCCCGAGACGGGTGAGATCTTCGTCTATTCGGTCTTCCAATCCGATTTGAAGTTCAATCGCAAGGCGGTCCGCTACTTGCGCGTTGCCGTCGCCGAGCAGGTCGGCCTGTCGATGAACGCGAACAGCGGCTTCCGCTCGCGCGTCATCGGCACGATTCCGATTGAGCCGGACGGCTCGGTGCGTGTCGAGGTCCCCGCCAACACGCCGCTCCACCTCGCTCTGCTCGACATTGATGAGAACGTTCTCATTCGCGAGACCGCCTTCAACGTGGTCGGCCCGGGCGAGGTGCTGTCCTGCGTCGGGTGCCACGAGTCGATGGCCCTGGCCCCGCCGCCGTCGGCCCGCCGGCCGCTTGCGCTTGCCAACGCACCGCATCGCGCGCATCATCAACGAAATGATCTGATCTTCATGGGACGCCCGGAGCGTTCCTATTCGGTTCTCACCCGGAGGTAGCTTGATGTTCTCAGTGAGAAATCAACGTGGTTTGTGCACAGTCGTGTTTGGGATGGGCCTCGCCGCGATGCCCCTGGGCGGGCGGTCCGCGCTCGCCGCCTACCGATCACCGTTCGATCTTGCCTTCTCACCGGACGGCAAGCTGTTGGCGGTTTCGGACCACACGGCGGGTGCACTCGCGATCGTCGACGTGGGCGCGGGCAAGGTGGCGCGCGAGGTTGCCCTGAAGGGCAAGCCGAGCGGCGTGGTGTGGTCGGCGGACGGGCACGTCTTCGTCGCGGAGCGTGGGGCGGGAACGGTGGCCGAGGTTGACGCGGCCGCCGGCAAAGTCCTGCGCCGGCTGCCGGTCGGACTCCGGCCGGTCGGTCTGGCCCTGGCCGCCAAGCGCAAGCTCCTCATCGCTACCAACACGCACACGCACAGCGTGTCGGTGATCGACCTCGCCTCAGGCAAGGAGAAAGGACGCGTTCGCGTACCGCGACAGCCGTTCTTCGCCACCCTCACCCCGGACGAGTCGCTGGCCCTCGTCGGGAACCTCCTGCCCGCGGGTAGCGCGATGGACCCGGAGATCTCCTGTGCGGTCAGTGTGATCGATCTGCAATCGCTCACCAACGTGGCGGACATACGTCTCCCACCGGGATCGATCACCATTCGCGAACTGGCGACATCCCCGGATGGACGCTGGGCCTACGTGCTGCATACGGTCGGGCGTTTCAACGTGCCCACGACCCAGATCGAGAGAGGTTGGATCAGCACGAATGCACTCAGCGTCATCGATCTGTCCAAGAAGGCGCACTTCGCCACGCTGCTGCTCGACAATCTTGCCGAAGGTGCGGCCGACCCCTGGGGGTTGGCCATCTCGGCGGATGGAACGAAGCTCTGGGTATCGCTCGCCGGTACGCATCAGCTCGCGACGGTGGACCTGAAGGGCTTGCATGAACTGTTGGACGGCAAGGTCGGCGACCGCACGTGGCTCGTCAAATCCGGACCCTACACGCCGGGTACGCAGAACATCTGGCAGGAGATCAAGGACGATCCGAAGAAGCGGGCGCTGCTCATCAACGATCTGACCGCGCTCTACTCGGCGAAGTTGATCGAGAGGACGAAGATCCCGGGCAAAGGCCCGCGCGGGCTCGACGTGACGCCCGACGGAAAGCGCCTCGCGGTTGCGGTGTATTTCTCCGGCAACGTTGCGATGATCGATGCGCAGAAGGGAAAGGTGACGACCACGGTTTCCGTGGGGTCCTCGCCCGAGCCCGACCAGGTCCGTCGCGGGGAGATCATCTTTCACGATGCGACGAATTGCTTCCAACACTGGTTGAGTTGCATCACCTGTCACCCGGGTTCTCGGGTCGACGGCCTGAACTGGGACCTGCTCAACGACGGCCTCGGCAATCCGAAGAACGCCAAGTCGCTCGTATGGGCGCACAAGACGCCGCCGATGATGTCTCGGGGCGTGCGCGACACGATGGAGGTCGCCGCGCTGGCCGGGTTCCGTCTCATCATGTTTCGCGAGCCCGAACCTGGCTTCGTCT
>CAYMME010000126.1:0-18638 GCA_964391465.1 uncultured Planctomycetales bacterium | reverse complement strand
GGGGAGCTGGGAACCGGTGCCTGAAGGCGCCATCGAGGAGAATGACCAGGTCGTGGTCGATCTGACGATGACCGTCGACGGTGAAACGGTCAAGGCGGAGGAGAACGCTCAGCTCGCGGCTCGGCCTCAGGTGGTCGAGGGTATCGCGATCGAGAACCTTGGCGAGATTCTCGTGGGCAAGGCGGTCGGCGACGAAGCCACGGCCGAGGGCACCGTGCCGGACGACTACGAGACGGAGAACCTTCGGGGCAAGACGGCTGCGTTTGCACTCAAGATTCAGGATATCAAGCGGCTGTCGCTGCCCCCGCTCGATGCCGAGTTCCTCGGCACGCTCGGCTTCGAGACCGAAGAGGGCGTGCGGGGATTCGTTCGGCAGGAGCTGGAGGCGAAGCTCAACGAGACACTGCGCGACGGGCTTCGGGGCCAGGCCCAGAAGTACCTGCTCGAGAGCGTACCGTTCGAGGTGCCTGAGCAGCTCTCCCGCCGTCAGACGGATCGGGCGGTCGCCCGCCGCATGCTCGACCTGCGAATGCAGGGTGTTCCTCAGGACGAGATCGACAAGCACCGCGACGAATTGCGAACCAGCGCCTCCGAGCAGGTGGCGACCGAACTCAAGCTGCAGTTCATCCTGGAAGCCATCGCGGAAGAGCAGGACATCGATGTCAAAGAGGAGGAGCTGAACAACCACATCGCAGCCATGGCCAGACAGTACAACCGGCGTTTCGACCGCGTCCGCGACGAGCTCTCCAAGGGGGACGGGCTGACGAGTTTGTACGTCCATATCCGTGACGGCAAGATCCTGGACCAGCTTGTCGCGGATGCGACGATCGTCGAGGTCGAGCGGCCCGAGGGCGACGATGCGTCGGAAGGCACCCCGAAGAAAACCAAGTCAAAGAAAAAGACGAAGAAGAAGGAGAGCCCGGCCAAGGCCGACGAATACGCCGACGAGACGTAGGCGCGAGCGGCATCAGGCGACCCCGCTGGTCGCCTGGTGAATGGGAGACGCCGGCGTCGGGTCCGGTAAGGATTGGCGGAGATCGATCCCGCCGGTCAGCAAGAAGGGATGCTTTGCATGGAACACGTACCTCCGCACATGATCCCGACGATGGCCCAGTACCCGCAGTACCAATTGCGGCGGGAAATGTCCATCGAGGATCTTCTCCTCGAGAACCGAATCGTGTACCTGGGCTACCCCATCGGTTCGGACATGGCCAAGTTCGTGATCCAGCGTTTGCTCTACCTGCAGTCGACGAAGCGCGACCAGGAGGTGAGCATCTACATCAACTCTCCCGGCGGGTACGTCGACCAGACAATGGCGATTTACGACACGATGCAGTTTCTAAGCTGCGAGGTGGCGACGTACTGCATCGGCGCGGCGGCGAGCGGAGCGGCGATCCTGCTCGCGGCCGGCACAAAGGGCAAGCGATACGCCCTGCCCCACTCGAAGGTGATGCTGCACCAGCCGTACGGAGGGATCACCGGCCAAGCGGAGGACATCCGGATCCAGGCCGAGGAGGTCCTGCGAGACAAGACGACGCTCGTCGACATCCTGGCCAAGCATACCGGACAGGATCCCGAGAAGATCCAGCAGGAAACGGAACGCGACCGATACTTGAGTGCGGAAGAGGCGAGAGAATACGGCCTCGTCGATGAGATCCTCGGCGACGACGGCGAAGAGAAGAAGTAGTCAAACCAAGGTGAGCCCATGACCAGCGGTCAATACCGTGTTCCGATCGTGATCGAGAAGTCCGGCCGCGAGGAGCGGGCCTACGACATCTACTCGCGCCTGCTCAAGGACCGGATCATCTTCCTGGCGGGAGGCATCGACGACGAGGTGGCGAACGTCATCATCGCCCAGATGCTGTTCCTCTCGAACGAGGACCACAACGCCGAGATCCACTTCTACATCAACTCGCCGGGCGGCTCGGTCAGCTCCGGGCTTGCCGTATACGACACGATGCGGTTCCTGCGTTGCGACGTGGCCACCTACTGCATCGGCATGGCCGCGAGCATGGGAGCGGTGTTGATGGCCGGCGGAACCGCGGGCAAGCGCTTCCTCCTGCCCAATTCACGGATGCTGCTGCATCAGCCTCTGATCGGGGGCACTCTGCAAGGCCCCGCCACCGACCTGTCGATCGAGGCGCAGGAGATCATCCGCCTGCGGCAGCGTCTGTACGAGATCATCGGCAAGCATACGGGTAAGGACCTGGCGACGATTGAGAAGGACTGTGACCGCAACAAGTGGCTCGACGCCGACGAGGCGTTGGAGTACGGGCTGGCGGACAAGATCATGGAGCGCATGCCCACAGTCGTGCCGGGTACGTAGTGCGGTGCGCGGATTGCCTCGACGAGTTCGGTTCGCATTGCTTTCCGCGGCGGGCTTGACGCTGTCGAGTGCCGGATGCATCAGTTCCGACGCTTACTCTCAACTCGAACGTGAGAACGTCGCGCTGCGCGAACGCGTGGATGCACAGGCGGCCGACCTGGCCGCCCGCGACGAGCGTATCGAAGCCCTCGACGACCAGGTCAACGTGTTGCAGGACTTGGGCCCGGAGCGGCTCGAGAAGCTCTTTCGGCCGGTCCGGGTCGAATTCGCAAGCCGAAGCGGCGGCTACGACCTGGACGGTACTCCGGGTGACGATGGGGTCGTCGTGTACCTTCGACCGATCGACTCGGACGGCCATTCGGTCAAAGCGGCGGGCGCGATCCGAGTTCAGTTGTTCGACTTGGCCAATCCCGAGGGGCGACATGAGATCGCCCTCTACGCTTTCAGCGTGGACGAAGCTCGAAAGAAGTGGTACGGCCGATTGGCCACGGGACACTACACGATCAAGTGCCCCTGGCCGCCTGACCGGTTGCCCGATCACCGTGACATCACCGTTCGTGCCGAGTTCACCGACTACCTGACCGGCACCGTGCTGACCTGTCAGGACCACTTCGCCGTCCGCTTTCCTCCCGAACCGACCGAATGATCTTCGGGTGCTTGTCCGGCGCGGGGGCGACGGCGTAGAATCACCTGTGGCGCGGAGGCCGCGCAGCGCAAGACACGCCATGCACACAAGCACATTGGGTTCGAGTGACATCCCTGTTTCCTCCGTCGGGCTGGCGACGGGTATCATGCGCACAGATCGTGACGTGTGGGAACCGGGCGACGAGAATGAACTGATCGCCGCGATCCACGGTGCCCTCGAGCTGGGCGTCACGCTCATCGAGACCGCACCGGTCTATGGGAACGGACAGTGTGAGGAGTTGGTGGGCAAGGCGTTGCTGGGTCGCCGCGAAGGGGTAGCGGTCGCGACCAAGTGTGGGCTCCTCCCGCGCACCCCGGCCGCGGACGGGTTTCGGCGTTCTCTTACCTCGGAGAGCATCGTGCGGCAGTGCGAAACGAGTCTCCGGCGTCTGCGAACCTCGACCATCGATCTGTACCAGTGCCACTGGCCGGATCCGGACACAGACATCGAGGTCACGTTCGCCGCACTCGGGCAACTGCTCGATGAAGGGAAGATTCGGGCGGTGGGACTGGCCCATTTCGGCTTGCAGCGGCTGGCGGATGCCTGCGGGGCCGGCGCCGTCGCCGCCCTGCAGACGGGATTCTCGCTGCTCGACGCCGAGGCGGCCGATGATCTCATTCCGTACTGCGCGAAGAGCGGAATCGCAGTGCTGGCCGACGACCCGCTGATGCAGGGGCTGCTGTCCGGCTCGTTCGACCGCAACGCACCTCTGTCTGCCACACGACAACGGGATGCCCGACTGAAGACGCCTCGCCTCGAGCGACACCTCGCCGCGGCCGAACGTCTGAAGGGGTTTGCCTCGGACCGAGGTTGGACCTTACGGCAACTCGCCGTGGCGTGGGTTACCGGGCACCCGGGAATCACAACGACACTCGTGCACGCCCGGCGTCCGTCCGAAGTACGTGACGCGGTCACGGCGGCCGGCGTGGACCTCACTGATGACGACCGAGCCGAGATTCAAGCCATCCTCGCCCAGGCCGGCTGACTTCGCTCCGCGACGACGAACCGACGCCATGACGATTCCTCCTGCCCTCCAGCGATTCATCATGCTCTTGCGTGCGTCGGTTCGCTCGGTGCCGTGGCTGCGCGCGGGAGCCATCGCAGTCGGCCTGGCAATGGTTGCGGGGATCGTGATCATCGTATCCGGAGAGCGGCGGTTCCGCGTCCGCGCCACCGTTCACGTGCGCACGAAGACCAACGCGGAGACCGCAGCAGCCACGCACCTGGGCGCACTGCTGAGCCCGCGCACGATCATCGCGGCCGAGGAGGCCGCCGCGGAGGTGCGCGAACTCGTGGAGTCGAGGCTTCGCGTTCACACCGAGCTCGAGCACAAGGCGGTCACGCTGGAACTCACGGCGGTCACGCTTCGGCCGGAACGCGATCGCCAACGGCTCGATGCGTTGGGGAAGGCGTACGTACGGCGTCACAATGCGACGACTCAGCCGACACCGGCGAATCCCTCGATCCGGACGCACCTGCATGGCCACAGGAATGGCCTGCACTCCAAGCAAGCGGCGGTGGGCGCCGAGATCGAGCGACTCACGCCGATGTCCGCGGGCAAGACCGTCGAAGAGCGAAAGCGGCTTGCCGCCCTGCTCACGGACCGGCGGCGACAGTGGCAGCAGGCGACTGGCCAGCACGTGGCCGCAGTTGCCGTCCTCGACAAGTTGCAGGCCGCGCCCACGCCGAAAGGCACCGTCGATCCGGCCGACCGAGCCCAGGTCGAGACGCAGGACGCGTCGCTGCAACAGGACGAGAAGGCGTTGCTCGACAAGCTCGCTCAGGTGCATGACGAGTTGGCAAAGACCATTGCCGCGGTCAAGCCCGCCGTGATCACATCCACAGACGCACTCGAGAAGCTCGAGACGGCCCTGTCGCACCAGCGTGAGGCCCAGGCCGACCTCGAGGTCGCCGCCCTGCTCGAACGAATGAGTGTCACGGTCACCGACCATCGAGCCGCCGTCGAGGGGTTCGCCCAGGCCTGGGACAAAGGGGCGTCGGGACTCCCAAAACCCAATGACGTGGCCCAAGCCGACGCCCTCCTCGCCCGACAGGCCGAACTGGAGCGGCTCGTTCGCGACTTCCGCTTCGAGGCCGACCCGATTGAGGCGAAGCTGCGTGCCCAACTCGAGGCCATCGTCGGCGAGGGTGAAGAGCGCACGCAACGCATCGTGATTCAGAACGCCTTGCGCGGATCCGTTCACGGTGTGCGCGACGCCGGCGTGCGATTGAGCGAGGTCGCCAGTGGCATCGTCACTGCCGACAACTTCCGGTTGGATGCCGCATGCCGATCCGCCTCCGGCCTCACTCGTCGAATCGCGGCACGCCGAGAACGCGTCCTCGCCGACCTGCAACGGGACGCGGACGAGCAGGCCGCCGAGCAGTACGCGACTGACATCAAGGAGGCCCGCGCCGCACTCGCCCAGCGTGCAGAACAGCGTGACCGGGCACTCGCGGATGTCGTGACGACCATGCAGGAGATCTTCGAGCTGGATGCGCCGTTCGTAGCCGTCCTCGACGCCCAGGCTCTGCTGAAGGCCGCGCGGCAGCAAGCCGACGCGATCGACGGCGAGTTGCAGCGTATCGAGCGGGTGCTTGCGCTTCCCTGGCCCGGGGATTCTCCCCCGGATAGTGTGGAATACGTCGCCGCTACGGTCGAAGCGATCGCGCCCGAGCAGAGCCGGTTGGGCCTGGCCCTGGCGGCATTCGCTCTCGCCGCTGTCGTCTCTCTGGCCGTTGCGGTGGTCGTCACTGCGAATTGGACGGGCCTGCGGCGGCAAGCGAAACAGCAGTCACCCTGATCGCAAAGCACCGCGGATCGCGCCAACGGGCATCAATACGTGCCGACGCTACTGCGCGGGTCGGGTGGCTGCGGGAGGTGATGCCTCGGCGTACTGAGACCACCAGCGTTGCCACGCGCGGCGTATCTCCATGTGCACGGAAGGATCGTACTCGAGGCGCAGCGGCCGGCCTCCGAGAACCGCGGCGACCTTGCCCTTCTGGCTGCCGCGAATCACCTCCATCTCGACGCGCGTGCCGGGAACGAGAGACTGGACGTGAGCGGTGAATGCATTGCGATCGTGCGTCACCGGATTCCCGTTCAAGCTGATGATGAGGTCTCCCACTCGCAGGCCGGCCCGCTCGGCTGCCGTGCCGGCAATGATTCGCTCAACGAGGATGGCCGCTTGATTCCGGCCGAGCCGGGGGGCACGGGCGGCGGTCACAATGTCCAAACGCACGCCGAGGAATCCCTTGCGCGCAGGAAAGTGCTTGGCTACGAAGAGATCGGAAGCGATCGCCTTGATCCGCACCCGCACTTCGAATTGCCGCTCGTTCCGGTACGCCTCCCCGAGCGGGTCGCAGATATCGGGCCCCATTCGCTTCAGGGCGGCGGCCGCCTCCTCCCGTTCCCGCCAAATTCGGCTGCCGAGCCGCGGCACGAGCGTCTTCACCCGCTCGGGATCAGGCCGACGCTGCAACGCGCCCGGACGGGTCGTCGGCTGCGACGTTGCGGAGCCGGTCCTCGGCGCCGCGCGCAGCACAACCGCCGAAGCCGCCACCACAATGAGAAGGAGCACCGGTCGACCCATCCCGGTATCGTACACACTCGCCGCGCCGCCGTCGCGGTGGCCGGCACCCGATCCGCCGGTGATGCAACTCTGCCTGTTTTCGGTCGGATGGCCGGTTGTCACGGCCACCGACGGGCACGATAATGATCGCGCGCGACGCGGTCCTCGTACCAGCGATTGAGGAATGATGACAATGACGAAGTCACTCGTGACGGCACTTGGCGTGGTCGGTCTCATCGTTGGCTGTGCGACAGTCGACGTACAGTTGATGTACCCCATGACCGCGGACGTACCGGTGATCGGGTCGGCCGTCAGTCGGGCAATCACGTGGGAGAACCAGACCGGCGAGCCGGGTGCAGGCGGAGAGGAAGGCGGCGGCCGCAAGGGATCGCCCAAGATCCCCAACATCGCGGCCGGTCAGACCGAGACGCTCATGGACGTCAAAGGGGCGGGCATGATCCGCCACATCTGGGTCACGGTCTCGAAGCGTAAGCCGCAGCACCTTCGCAACTTCATCCTGCGGATGTACTGGGACGGCGAGGAGGCTCCGTCGGTCGAGGTGCCGTTCGGCGACTTCTTCGGCACGGCCCACGGTCAGTCGCCCGCGTTGACGTCGGCGTGGACCACGGCGACGCTGGGCCGCGGGTACAACTGCTTCTTTCCCATGCCGTTCGGCAACGGTGCCCGGATCACGCTCGAGAACGCCATGGAGGAAGGCTCCGGCTCGGTCTACTTCCAGATCGACTACGACGTTCACGAGTCGATGCCTGAGAACGTCGGGCGGCTCCATGCCCAGTTCCGCCGCCAGAACCCCACCGTACTGAAGGAGGATTACGTAATCGTCGACAACGTTTGCGGTCCGGGAATGTACGTCGGTACGGTGATCGGTGTCCGGGCGCTGGGGCCCAACTGGTGGGGCGAAGGGGAAGTGAAATGCTACATGGACGGCGACACGGACTATCCCACGATCTGCGGGACCGGAACCGAGGACTACTTCTGCGCCGCGTGGGGTATGGACCTGTACCAGACGCCCTACCACGGCTGCACGCTCAACCTCAAGAACGACTTCTTCAAGGATCCGCTCGTTTCGATGTACCGCTGGCACGTCAAGGATCCGATCCGTTTTCGCGAGAGCCTGAAAGTGACCATCCAGCAGATCGGCTGGCGAGAGGGGGGTCTCTACGAACGGTCCGACGACTGGTGCAGCGTGGCCTACTGGTATCAGGTTGAGCCGCACAACCCGTTCCCCGAGTTGCCTGACCGGGCAGCGCGAACCGCCGGAATCGTCGAGCCGGCGAAACCGAAGAAGGAAGGTTGACCGCGACCGCGCGCCGATCGTCGCCCGCGCAGCAGTGCCGACGGTCACTCGCTCGGAAGCTTGGTCAGCGCCTCGTCGCTCCCGACGACAATTAGGATGTCTTGGGGTAGGATTTCAGTGTCGGCCTCAGGCACGAGCACGACGTGCGACTCGGCCGCCTGGGCGTCCGCTCCCGACTGGACCGAGACGACGCGCTTGATGGCGACCAGGTTCACGTGGAAGTCCCGGCGAAGATCCAGAGCGGCCGGCGTCCTGTTGTGAAAGGCGGCCGGGGCCGCGACGTGTACGAGGCTGTGTCCCTCACCGAGTTCTACGTAGTCGCGCAAGTGCGGCAGCATCAGCCGATGGGCCCAGCGCACGGCCGACTCGCGCTCGGGATACACGACATCATCCGCCCCGATTCTGGCCAGGATTCTGCCCCGCGTCTCGTTCTGGGCCCGCGAAATCACCCGAGGAACGCCGATGGCCTTGAGAGATGCCGTCGCCAGGGCTGCGTCTTCGAAGCCCTCCCCGATGCCGACGATGGCGCAATCGACCTTGTCAATGCCCTGGGCTCGCAGCGCTTCTTCGTCAGTCGAATCCAGCGACAGCGCCAGAGTGACCTCGTCGCGCACGGCCTCGGCAAGCCGGCGATTTCGATCGATGGCAACGACCTCCGCACCGTTGGCCGTCAGTTCCTTGGCGAGCCGAGCACCGAAACGCCCGAGTCCGATCACGGCAATGCGAGGCATGGTTCGGTTATCCGATGATCACGGGTTCTTCGGGGTACTCGTACCTTGCACTGCGCTCTCGACCGGCGAGGGCAATCAGGAGCGTCAACGGCCCCAGCCGACCGGCGAACATGGCCAGGATGATGATCCCCTGCCCAAGGTCTGTCAAACGCGGCGTGAGTCCGGCCGACAGTCCCACCGTGCCACAAGCGGATACCGTTTCGAACAGCACCTCGCGCAGTGACCCCGGCTCGGTGTAGCACAGGAGCAACACGAAGCCCGAGACGGCGACCCCCATCACAATCACCAGCGCCGCCGCCCGCCGCAGGAACGGAAACGCGAGTGTCCGCGAGAAGGCTTCCACTCGGGGGCGCCCGCGCAACGTCGCAACGACGCCAAGCAACAAGACGGTCATGGTTACGACCTTCACGCCACCGGCCGTTGAGCCCGGCGCACCGCCCACGAACATCAGCACACACATCAGGAAGTGCGTCGTCGTCGAGACCGCCCCCTCGTGCAGTTCGACGGTGTTGAACCCGGCCGTGCGCGTGGTCACCGACTGGAACAGGGCCGCCAGCGCGCGCTCACCGGCCGGCATCCCGCTGAGCCAAGTGGGCTTGGTGTCGGGAAAGACGACCTGGTTTTCCGGCGTCACCTCGTACCGCGACGTGAATCGGGTCGGAGTCTCGAATAGGTACAGCAGAACCGCGGGGACGATGATGAGAACGGCGGTCGCGCTGAGCACGAGCTTGGAATGCAGCGTCAGCCCTGCAACCGTTGGTCCGGACGACACGACCCGCCCGGCCCGACGGTCGGCCACCGCCCGCACGAGCCGTCGCACGCGGGCTACGGCTATCGCCCAGAGGTTCTGCAGCACCGGGAACCCCAATCCGCCGAAGACGATCAGCGGCATGATGATGCCGTAGACCTGCCACTCGCCGCGGTACGAGACGAGGCTGTCGCGCTGCAATGCGAAGCCTGCATTGCAGAAGGCGCTGACGGCGTGAAAGACCGAGTAGAACCAACGCAACCCGACCGACTCGATGGATGTGTCCCACATGCGATACAGTGCGACAGCGCCGAAACTCTCGATCACGAGCGTCGCGATGCAAACGAACTTCACCGTCCTGGCCACCGTGCCGAGCGTTTCGTGCGACAGAGCGTCCTGGAGGACCTGTGATTCGCGCAGACTGAGCTGCCGGCCGAGCAGAAGCCCGAACACCGTCCCGAAGATCATGATCCCCAGGCCGCCGAGTTGGATCAGCACGAGGATGACGGCCTGCCCGAAGAGCGTGAAGTCCCTGCTCGTGTCGTACGTGACCAGACCCGTCACACAAGTCGCGCTCGTGGCCGTGAACAGACACTTGAGCCAGTGGCGCGCGACCTGGGCCGGCGTGTCGGTGTACACGCCCGGTCCGTGTGTGGCCTTCGGCAACACGAGCAGCAGCGTTCCGGCCACGATGACGATCGCGAACGACACGACCATGATCCGCGCCGGGTGGAGCCGCGACTGGGAGAGCGCGATGTTGAACTTCACGAATTGCAGGCCGAGCCGGGCCACGATCAGCACCTGCAGCGTCGCAACATAGATGGTGCCCGTCTTGAGGAGCGGCTGATGGGTAACCTCGTATTGGACCAGCAGGAGCAATGCCCCAAGCACGATGATGGCAATGTTTGCGGCCCCGGCTCTGACCGCAGCGAGAGGGCGCACGGCGGTGGCGATCTCGGCCGCTTGGGCCAAGACGAAGGCAAGCACGCAGCTCCACTGGACCGCATCGAGCAGCCAGATGGGGAGGGGGCGTCCATCGTCGTGGAAGCCGTACTCGAGGGCGAGGCTGACGACGGCAAGCGTAGCGAATACGGCTACGGCACGGTTGAGCCCGCGAACGAGCACGTTCGAGCGTGTTGGCGCGGAGCGAACGGCCATGCGTTCGTCAAACGGGGTGCCCCGGGCAGCCTGTCCGCCCGGGTGTCGTGTACGGGTCAATCCGGGCTGCGAGCGGGCAAGCCGCCGGCAGCCACCACCACACGAAGTGCTACGTAGCCGATCGCGAGCGCCGGCTCAAGACTTCCCGTACACTTTCTCGGGATCGAAGAGCTTCTCGGCCACGATACCCCATGTGCCGTCGCTGCCGTGCTGCCGGAAGAAGCAGCTCTTGTAGCCTTCGTGACACGCGGCGCCGCTCTGCCTGGCCTTGATGAGAAGCGTGTCGGCATCGCAGTCGATGTAGACGTCCTGCACGGCCTGGGTGTGCCCGGAGGACTCGCCCTTCATCCAGTACTTCTGTCGCGAGCGCGACCAGAAGTGGGTCTTGCCCGTCTTCAGCGTCTCTTCGAGGCTGGTCTTGTTCATGTATGCCATCATGAGCACTTCGCCGGTGTCGGCGTCCTGCACGATGGCGGGGATCAGCCCATTCGCGTCGTACTTGAGATCATCCAATCCAGTCATAGCAGTTCCGTCGGTTGTGCCAGGGTCGTCGAATTTGTAGCCCGTTTCAGCCGGTCCGATGGACGGATGCTACCGGGCGAGCGAGCTTGTGGCAAGCTCCGGAGCCGTCGCGACTGCCCCCACGCGATCAGCCGGCCGCAGCCGGTTGGTATTGCTCGGGAATCACCTGTGAGGACAGCACGCCGAGCGAGAAGTAGATCTTCATCACGTCGTCGACGGTCATATCGACGGTCGTCACGGCATCGCTCGGCACGAACAACAAACCGCCTGACATGGGGACCGGCGAAGTCGGGACATACACGAGTCGACAGTCTTTCTCGCCGATGCGGTATGTCGCCGCCGACGCCTGCAACCCGAGAAATCCACAGCCGCCTTCAGTCCCGAACACGCAGTAGACGACGGCCATGCCCTTCATGTCGGACTTGTCGTCGCCCTTCAGCAGGCCCACCACCTGCGACACCGGCTTGTAGATGGTGTTCACGATCGGGATCCGATTCACCAGCGCGTGGAACGCGTCGTCCAAGCGGTGACGGGCCGTCGACTTGATGAGAAGGCCAAGGGCCCAGATCGCAACGACCACGAACGCCCCGCCGATGATCAGTGCGACGGTGGGGTTATCCACAAGAGGTTCAAGCCCCATGCGACGAAGGGCACTGCCCAGCACCGTGCCCGGTTCTACGGTGACCCACAGCTTGCCCCCGACCCATCCGATGATGGCTGCGGTCATTGCGATGGGCAGGATGGCGAACAGCCCGGTCAGGAATGTGCCCACGATCCCCCGCTCCCAGATCCAACGAGCAAACCCCTTCATCGGTTGCGTCCTTGTGTCTCAGGCCGGTGGCGCCCCCCCTGCAAGAGTGAGGAAAGACGCGCATCGGCTATGTGATTTCCCAAGCGTCCGCCGTGCCTGCGAACCGAACGAGCCTCCAGGGGCGGCAAACCGGGCTCCTGCGGGCGTCCCCACGGCAGAACCGCCCATGGTACGGGAATTGCAGAGGGTTGCCGAACAGTACCGCGTCCGGGGCAACCTGCGACGCGAAGCGGTGTACCCCCCCGGAGGGGGAACCGCTACTAACATAGACAAAAGAGAGTCGCGCAGGGGCCAATGGGCGTGGCAGGTGTGTGGCCTACCACGCCCTGGTCCCGTTTTACGGGGCCCTCTTTTCTTGACCCACCTCGGATTCCGGCGATCTGGTCCGTTCGGAAGTCCCTCAGTCTTCTAGGGACTACCCGCCTTGCGGCGTACCTTGCGGCCAAAACGCGCCACGTCAATGGTTCGTCGGCGATGGAAGCCCTGGGCCACTTTCTCGTCCTCGTCGCGGGCCTCGACCTGAAAGCTGAACACGCCGTCGTCATACCCGATGACGCGAGCCACACACGTGACGTTCCGGCCGACAGGGGTCGGGGCGAGATGCTTGATGCTGATCTCGACTCCCACCGTTCTCTCGCCGGCCGAGAGGTCACCGGCCACCGTCTCGAGAGCCGTGCCCTCCAGGAACCGGACCAGCCACGGCGTCGACAATACGCCCGGTGAGTCGTCGCCCAGGAAGTCGATGAGATGCTCCGGCTCCACGCGATAGGTGCATTCACCAACCTTACCGACTTGAATGTTGTGTCTCATCGTTGGAATCGTAGGAGGCAGGCGCGACGCACGCAACCCGGAACGGGTCGACTCGTACCGCGCCACAAGGAATCGCCACAAGGAATCACGGAAGGGCCGGCCGGAATGCGCCATCTTCCCTCACCGCTGGGTACTTCCACGCACTGCTGCGTGGACGCGGCAGTGCGTACTGAGATGCCTTTCACTCAGGACCGGCCGGCTCGAGGCATCTCGCTGACCGCGTTCGCCGCAGCCCGGAGGGCCTCCATCTCGCGTCCGAGTTCCTCGATCACGCGGGACAGCACCTCCCGTTCCTCGGGCCCGGCCTGTTGTCGGGCCTCGAGCAGCCGGTGCAGCCTCATCTCGGCGTCCGTCAGCTCGCGTTCAATTCTTGTGTCGAGCTTGCGCCCTTCGGTCACGATCCACCTCGCCGGTGTCGCGCCAGCATGCGGACCTCAGACATTGGTTGTTGCCGGGCAAGCAGCGTGCCGCACATCCGAACGCGATGCGTTCGTGGCGTGTGATGCAGATCCGGTCCGGGCCATCAGCCGGATCACGCCACGGTCGAACCAGGACGGCGAAGCCGCGCATCCATTTCCGCACGTCGAGCAGAACCGGATTCGTCACCCCTCCGGTTGGGTCGCAACCGGTAAGATGCGAAAGGCACTGTGGCATGCGTTGCAGGTTGCGATGACGGCGTGCCACTGGTCCATGAGTTGCTCCACATCCCCACGTCCGGCCTGCGCCTGCAGCTCGCGTGCCTGATCACGCAGCTTGTTCGCGAGATTCACGAAAACACGGCGATGCTCGTCACTGAGGTGCACCTCATTAAGAACGGCGGGAATATCCTCTGAGGTCGTCGACAGAGCGCCGCATACCTGCATGAGCTCGTCGATCTTCGCTTGAGGCCCGTACGCGTCGCCGAGTTCCTGCGGCATCCGCGTGAACGTCAGGCGGTTCATCTCGCCCATCACCGTCCGCAGTCGCTCGCTGTGAATGGCGTGTAGCGCCGGCCTTCCGGTGTTCGCCAGCAGACCGTCATACGACGGGCGCCGTTTCTCCACGCAGGAGATGACCGAGAGTACCCCCGTTGCGAGCACGATTGCCATGCCGGTAGACTTCAAGCTCAACGATTTCGAGATTCGCATGTTCGGCTCCTTGGTACGCCGCGCCGGCCCGCGCGCCGGCACACGCACTCAGAACTTCACCCTGACCCGCACGCCTCCGGCGATCGTGTGGCGGATCGTCCCGTCCGCGCCCGGGTTGTCAATGTACTGCACGTCCGGTGTGATGACGAGCCATGGCGTGACCGCGATGGCATAGTAGAGTTCGTAGCCCGTCTCATCGTCGAAGTCGGGGTTCACCCGGCGACGGAATCGATCGGAACCCTGCTGCTGCCACACCGCGAAGCCGAGCACGTCCTTGTTTCGCGCGGGCAGCAGACCGGTGTAGGCCAGGCCCGTCGACCAGAACCGCGCGAAGCGGGACACGTCATCGTGCCGGTACGCGTAGCGGAAGAACGCACCCAGGCCTTGGCTGTCCCCATCGCCCTCACGAAAGATCATCTGATCCAAGCTGAGGTAGAGGCCCACATCATCGCCACGTTGACGCGGCCGAGCCCGCGGGCTGACAAACACGTCACGTTCCGTCGGGTCGTACACGAGCCCGATCCGGTAGTTGCCCGGCAAGGGTCCGCGATCGGTCGGGATTTTCACGTGGAACTCGTTCTCGACCCAGGCAAGGAACCATGCTTCGTCGTGGAAGGTCGTGGAGAATCCGGGTTTGTAGAGGACGCGCTGGGCGTCGGCTCCGCCGACGGTGAGCGTGTACCAACTGCACGGGCGAATCGTCAGGGCCGCCCCGAGACCGGTCGCAGCCGCCGAGGGGATCAGCGGGTTGTTGTCGAGGGCCGCATTCATGAACCAGATGTCTTCGCTGTTGGCGTACTTGTTTCGATCGATGATTGTCTGGAAGTCGAGGTACCCGACTTGCAGCGAAATCTTGTGATCGAGGAAGAACTGCCTATACCAGAGCTGATCGACGTAGATGGCCCGGTCGCCGTCTGCGTCGTCGGCGATCTGCTGGCTCGAGCCGGTCCAGGGATTGACGCTACGGCCGGTCTGGTGCCGTGCGTGCACAAGCACGTCGGCGTCGTTGATGAGGCCCATCCGATCGAGATCGAAGGTGAGGATCAGATCCGCGGTGAGGCTATGTTTGCCGCTGTCGGTCTTCTGCCCGCCGCCCATCACGGACATGAAGTGGCTGTTGTAGAAGATGTGGGTGCCGATCCCGGCGGCCTCCATCTGGCTGCGCACCCCGCCCCAGTCGGCGGTCAAGCGGGATGCCTCCCACCACTGCTTCTCGTCGTCGGAAGGCGGCGCGGATTCGCGATCGGCCGGCTGTGTCGCAGCCGGCGCGGCGCTCGCTTCAGAACTCGGCGCGGAGCTGGGCGTCGCACCCCAGCAGACGGTCGCGCACGTCAGCATGTAGGTTACCTGAGTCAACATCATCGACCTGCCAAACGAACCTCGTTTTTCGGAGTAGCAAAAAGACCAGACCCGCCCGGCAAGGTCGCGTCTCGCCGTTCCCGATCGGCATCCCCGGCACCTCTCTACGCGGTCCCGGAGCCATATGGTCGCCAACGGAAACGGCCGGCATCCCCCTGCGCAGCACCGGTTCACGAGGCGGTTAAACGAGACGTTTCCGGTGCTTTTTTGCGCTCTGACCGCGCCACTGCGTCCGCCAGGCGGCTTCGCCGTTCGATATCGGTCGCAAGGAGCGTGCCACGCACGCGAAACGTGCGGGGAGAACCGAAATCGTATCCCTTTGACGTGTGCGAGCCCTTGGCTGGGCCGAAACACGGCACGTTTGTGGAATATCCCGCACTGCCGGGCGCGTGGCGACCCCGGGGGATGGTGGGCGCATCGGTCACCACGCTCTGGGATGGGCGCCTTGGGGGTGGCATCGTTCATGCTGGGCGTTCCCGCCGTGCCCCGCGGCCGGTGTCTGGTTTTCGGCGGGGTCGGAATTGTGCGAAGGTAGTCCATGCGCGGGCCGCAACCGGAGAGCATCACGGATCGCAAGGTTGACGCTACAATGGGCGTCATGGCCGGTTTGCTCTTCGACACGATGGCAGAGAGCGTCGGGTTCTCCGCCGCGGACGCCCGTCGCCTGAAGGCGATGGGGCCCGTGCTTGCCCCCAGACTCTGCGAGGTGGTGGACGAGTTCTACGGCGCGTTGGGAGCAGACCGGGACGCCCGAGTTCTCCTGGAGGCGGAGCCGGATCGCGTAGCCCGGCTCCGTGAGACGCTCCACCAGTGGCTAGTCGAGCTGTTCGAGGGCGCGTACGGCCAAGCGTATCACGACCGTCGCGGGCGCATCGGCCGGGCCCATGTTCGTGCCGGCCTCCCGCAGCACTTCATGATCACCGGCATGAGCATCGTGCGGCAGGGCCTGACGCGGCTCATCCGTGAGGCCGGCGCCGACGACAGCGAAACACTCGACGCCCTCAACCGACTTCTCGACCTCGAGCTGGGGCTGATGCTGGAGACCTATCGGGAAGATCTCGCCACCAAGATCCGAAAGGCCGAGCGCGACCGGATGCAGGCCCGACTCGACGAAGCGCACCACATGGCCTCCATCGGGCAGTTGGCGGCCGCCTTGGCCCACGAGATCAAGAACCCGCTGGCCGGTATCAGCGGCGCGATTCAGGTCATCCTCCAGAGCACGCCGCCGGACCACCCCCATCGAGAGGTGCTTCACGAGGTTATCGGACAGGTCGACCGACTTGACGCCGCGGTCAAGGATGCGTTGATCTACTCCCGACCGAAGCCGCCCCGCCGAAAGCGGCACAACGTCGGCGAGGTGGTTCAGCGGGTGCTCAACTTCCTGCGCGAGGAGCCGGCCGTCCGCGATGTGCAGGTCGACTGTGAGGGACTGACCGACCAGGTCGTGGCGTCGCTCGATGAAGCGCAGTTCCAGCAGGTCATCAGCAACCTGTTGCTCAACGCCGCCCACGCCAGCGAACGGGGCGGGCGGATTCGGTTCGTCGTGGCCGAAGCGGGTGACAAGGTGTGTCTCGACGTCATCGATCAAGGGCACGGCATGCCACACGACGTCCTGGTTCACGCCTTCGACCCCTTCTACACCACGAAGGCCAAGGGCACCGGTCTGGGCTTGCCGATCTGCAGGCACATTGTCGATGCCCACGGTGGGGCGATCGCCATCAACAGTCGACAGGGAGAAGGCACGGTCGTCCATGTCGAACTCCCTCGGAACGACCCTGCCGCGCGCGGTGGCGGCCGCGCGGAGCGAACGCGATGAAGAAGACCCGCGTGCTGATTATTGAGGACGAGAAGCTCATCCGGTGGTCGCTCAAGCAGCGTTTCACCGAAGAGGGTTTCGTCGTCGACGAGGCCGAGACGGGCAGCGGCGGACTGGCCAAGCTCTACGACACCACCTACGACCTCGTCATGCTCGACTACCGGCTCCCCGACACCAACGGCGTGGAAGTGCTTCGCCAGCTCCGAGAGCACGACAGCGACGTGGTCGCGATCATGATGACGGCGTACTCGACGGTCGAGAGTGCGGTCGAGGCGATCCGGCTCGGTGCGTTCGACTACATCACCAAGCCGTTCAAGATGGACGCGCTGATGCTCGTCGTCGAGAAGGGGCTCGAGACCACGCTGCTCAAGCGTCAGGTCCGCGACTTTCGCGACCAGATGCAGCAGCGCTTCGGCATCGAGAAGATCGTCGGCCAGTGCCAGGCCATGCAGGATTTGTTCGGCGTCATCCGAGACGTGGCGGCCAGCGGCGCCTCTACCATCTTCCTACGCGGCGAGAGCGGCACGGGCAAGGATCTGGTCGCCAAGACGATCCACTACAACTCGGACCGGGCCGACCGTCCGTTCATGAACATCACGTGCACCGCCCTGTCGGAGGCGCTTCTGGAGAGCGAGCTTTTCGGCCACGAGCGCGGGGCGTTCACCGACGCCAAGGCCCAGAAGAAGGGGTTGTTGGAGCTGGCCGACGGGGGCACGATCTTCCTGGACGAGGTCGGCGACATGGCCCCCGCTCTTCAGGCGAAGCTGCTACGTTTCCTGGAGGAGAAGGTCTTCCGTCGTGTGGGCGGCGTCCACGATATCGACGTCGACGTGCGCGTCATCGCGGCCACGAACCGCGACATCGACGAGGCCATCAAGGCGGGCAAGTTCCGCGAGGATCTGTTCTATCGCCTCAACATCATTCCCATCTACCTGCCCCCGCTCCGCGAACGGGACCGCGACATCGACCTGTTGGCCAAGCATTTCGTGTCGTCCTTCGCGACCGAGTTCCGCAAGCCGATCAGGAAGGTGGAGGATGAAGCCGTGGCCAAGCTGCGAGCCTACGCCTGGCCGGGGAACGTTCGGGAGCTGCGCAACGCCGTGGAACGTGCCATTCTCCTGAGCAAGTCTGAGACGCTGACGGGCGACGCCTTCGTTCTGGGGACCGTTGCCCCGGACGACGCGGACAACGCCCTGGCTGGCTTCCGACTGCCCGCGGCCGGCGTCGATCTCCAGGCCGTCGAGATGCACCTCATCAAGCAGGCTCTCGAAATTGCACAACACAACCAGACCCGCGCGGCCAAGCTCCTGAATCTCACTCGCGATCAACTTCGCTACCGGCTGGAGAAGTTCGGTTTGCTGTGAACGACGCCCCGCGCGGCCACTGGAAAATGCCACAGCAGGCGTGCCATTTCCCGCAACCGTCCGCATTCGACACACAGCCGGTTCGGCCCCGATTGATGGGCAGGACCGATTTGCACTTGGCATGACGCTTGCAGGCAGGGAAGTGCAGAAGAATTAGTCCAGCCTGGCGAGCAGGGCGGTCGTTGCTACCAATCCCTTCCTTACCGGCCCGAACAGTGCAACGACCGCCAGCTCGCTCTTTTTGCAGATGGCTGGTACAATTGACAGCCCAACCTGGCGAGCTTGGCGGTCGTT
>CAYMME010000125.1:0-18641 GCA_964391465.1 uncultured Planctomycetales bacterium | reverse complement strand
CCAATCGAGATAATAACATATTCATGGCGGACTGTCAAGCGGCAAGGGCTGATTTCTTCCGCGTGGCCCGACGCGGCCGGGCGAGAGACGGCCGATGGACAGTAGTCAAGGTGTGGCAGAATGCCAAGGTATCTTGCTGATCGCCATAGGCCCCGGCAATACTCCCTTGCCCTCACAGGGCAAGAATCCGTTCGAGCGCCTTGCTCAGGAAGCACGGCATCGCGTATGATTGGCTATTCGTGTTCGACTAGCCTCACCCCGCCCCTTCAAGGCGGCCCTGTTTGCTGCATGCGTTCCTGGGGCCGAAACCCCAGGCCATATGCCCCTGCCCCTTCAGGGCAGAAGCTTGCTTGCTTCGACTTGGCTGGAGTGAATCACGCCCCCTCTCGCGTGCGCTCTCCTCGTGTCCCTACCGATCCGGGAGAACAACCATGAACACCCTTCTGTTCTTCGACGACTGGGCCCTCGACAGCCGCATCAACGTCGAGCGCAAGATGGGCCAACCGCAGCTCATCCACGAATTCCCCCATCCCGCGGCCGAGAAGTACGGCGAGGGCAACTTCCTCGCCGTCTTTCATGTCCCCGAACAGAATCGCTACCGCCTCTTCACTACCCTCGCGCCGTCCTCTCTCGACGAGTGGAAGGAGGTAGGCGGCGGCCTCGCAGCCATGGAGAGCCGGGACGGCATCGAATGGCACCACCCCGCCGTCATCCCCGGCCCCGAACTGTGGCACGACCCCGCCGGCAACCCCAGAATGCGCTGCGGCATCGTGCTCTACGACCCCGACGAGCCCGACGACCAGCGCCGGTACAAACTCACGGCCCGCATCTCTTACACGGGCGAATCCCGCGACATGAAGGGCCTCATCGCTGTCTCCCCCGACGCCGCCAAATGGACCCTCGACGATTCGGCCCTCTGGCACCTGGGCAACCCCGACACCGCCAACTGGCTCTTTCGCCGGAAGCGCGCCGGAAAATGGGCCATCACCACAAGACCCATCTTCGGTGACCGCCGCATCGGCATCGTCGAAAGCGACGACCTTAAGACGTGGACCCCGCCCCCCCCCCGCCGCCCCCCCGGGGGGCGGGGGGGGCGCGGGGCGGGCGGGGGGCGTGCGTGGCGATGGCCGCTACGAGGGGTGTGGCGGCGAAGGCGATTCACGAGACGAGACGACACGACAGGACAACGACAACAGTACTCAACGAACGGAGGTAAGTGATGGCATTGACGGCCAATCGAGAAGTGAACCGGTACGTGGATCAGGAGTTGCGCAGCTATCCCGTCAAGGGCGGCGCGCACGTGTTCAAGGGTGCGTTCGTGAACCTCGACGCGAACGGCTACGCCCAACCGGCGAGCGGGACCACGCAGGCGGTGGGCCTGGCGTACGAGGAGGTCGACAACACCGGCGGGGCGGACGGTGACGTTTCGGTTCGCGTGTTCACGCAAGGTGACTTCGAGCACGCGCTGGCCGGGGCGGCCCGGAGCAACATCGGCGACGCCGTCTACGCTTCGGCCGACGATGCGCTGACGTTTACGTCGACGGACAACACGCTCGTCGGTGTGTGCGTGGATGCGCCGAGCGCGGGCAAGATCATCCTGCGCATCGACCCCTATCACAGCGTTGCGTAGTCCAGCGAAGCGATTGAACGAACCAGACCGCAGGGAGCAAGCGAATCATGGCAGTGATCAATACGGGACTGTTGACCAAGGGGCTGCGAAGCGAGTTCTTCAACCGCTTCAACGGCACCCCGACGCATTTCCAGGAGCTGGCGACGCGGGTGCCGTCCACGTCGGACCACGAGACGTATCGATGGCTCGGCTCGGTGCCGAAGATGCGCGAGTGGGGCACGGGCCGGCTGACGCAGGGACTGCGGACCGAAAGCTACTCGGTGGAGAACCTCAAGTACGAGGCCACCATCGAGGTCGACCGCGACGAGATCGCCGACGACCAGACGGGACAGATTCGCATTCGCGTCGGCGAACTGGCCCAGCGGGCGTCGACGCACAAGGACTTCCTGGCCAGCGAGCTGCTGGCCAACGGCGAGACGGCCGGCTTCGACAGCTACGACGGCGTGTCGTTCTTCAACAACGCTCACGTTTCCGGGGCGTCAGGCAATCAGGACAACCTGCTCACGTACGACGCGGCGAGTCCGGACACGCCCACGGCCGACGAGTTCAAGGCGGCGTTGCAGCAGGCCATCGCCCGGATGCTGACGTTCAAGGACGACCAGGGCGAGCCGATGCTCGTCAGCGCCACCGGGCTGGTGTGTTTGGTGCCGCCGTCGATGCTGTTTCCGGCACTCGAGGCGGTCAACGCGTCGCTGGTGAACAACACGACGAACGTGCTCGAGGGGGTGGCCCGCGTGATCTCCATGCCGTGGCTCACCGACGCGAGCAAGTGGTACCTGCTCAAGACCGACGGCGTGGTGCGGCCGTTCATCTTCCAGGATCGTGAGCCGGTCGAGTTCAACGCCGTCACCGAAGACAGCGAGGAATCGTTCAAGCGCGAGAAGTTCCTGTACGGCGTGCGGGCGCGCTACCGCGTGACGTACGGCTACTGGCAGTTCGCGGTGCGCACGGACTTCGTGTGACCGGCCTCGGGGCACCCTGCGCGTGGTAGCGGCCTGCGCCTCGCAGGCCGTCGGCTACCCGTGCACTGGCGGGCAAGCCGCCAGTGGCACCCGGGCTCGGCCGGCGGGGCGCCGGCCGCTACGTGCAATGCACCAGACGACGCTGCCGGAGAAGATGTGATGGGCTACGTCACCAACGCAGAGATCGAGACGCGGCTGGGCACGGCGGTGTACGTGCAACTGGCCGACGATGCGGGGTCGGGGTCGGCGGATCCAGCCGTCGTGGATGAGGCCCGGCTGGGGGCGGAGGCGGAAGCCAACAGCCACCTGGCCCGGCGCTACGCGGTGCCGGTCGATCTGTCGACGCACCCGGAGCTGGCGGACGTGTTGCGCCGGTTCGTGCTGGACCTGGCGGCATACCGGCTGCACGCGCGGCGACCGCCGGTGCCGGCCGACGTGGTGACGTTGCGCAATGCGGCGGTGAAGTGGCTGGAACGTGTCGCGTCCGGCGAGGTCGTGCTGCCGGCGGCGATCGAGGTTGCGGGGAACACCGCTGCCGGTCCGGTTGGTGAGGTTGTGGGTGAGGCGCGCGTGCTGACACGCGAATCGCTGGAAGGCTTGTAGCGGCCGGCGCCCCGCCGGCTGACGGCCTGCGAGGCGCAGGCCGCTACAGGATCGACCGTGCTCGACGCGATCGTTTGGTCCGCACAGCGGACCCTACGCCTGTTGACGTATGCGGGGCGGGGAGCGGCGGCCTCTCTCGTGGAGGAACGCCGGTACGAAGGATCATCGTGAGCCACGTTGAGAGGTTCGCTGCTCCCCGACTGTTTTCTCGTGCACTCTGAGTCATCGGTATGAGTCAGCTCGAGACGATCGAAGACGCCATCGTCGGTGCGATTGCCGCCATTGAGGTCGGCGGGCAGGATCTGTTCGCCGTCGTGCGCGGCACGTCGAGCATCGAGCGCAACGCCGTGATGGCCGAAGTGCGTCGCGAGCGCAAGCCGGCTGCATTGGTCGCCTACGACGGGCGGCGGACCGGTGCGGGTGACTTGCCCGCGGCGGAGTCGCCGCGATGCCTGGTGTTCGCGGCCGACGAGAGCCTGCGGACCGGCGGCGAAGCGCGGGTCGGTGGGACCGGGGTCGCGGGCGGCTTCGACCTGCTGGAACGACTCACGCTTGCACTCGAAGACGCGACGCTCGCCGGCGAGTATCGGCTCGTGCTCACCGACGAGTCGCCGTTGGCGACCGACGGACGGATCGTCGTCTATCGTCAGCGATACGAAGCGCAGCGGCCGGCGGAGAGCGCGGCACCGACGTTCGACGGTCAGGCGCTCTGCGGCGACAGCAGTGTTGTGAATGTCATCGCGGGTTCGCCACGGCGCAGCGTGGTCACGTTCGGCTTTCCCGGCATCGATACGGTGTTCCGTCACGACCTGGGCAGTCGCGGCCGGGCCATCGTCTGGCGCGGGCAACTGCGGGCAAACGACGACGCAGCCCTGAACACCATCGAGCAGACCATCGAGGCGTACGTGGCCGACCCGCGATTGTTCGACATGGTCGACGCGTGGGGCCGGACCTGCGGCGACTGTGTGCTCGATGCGTTCGAGCGGCGCGGGCCGAGGCGCAAGGACGCCGTGACCGGGCGGGTGCGGCAGGACTTCGAGCTGCGGTTCGAACAGCCGGGCGGGTGATTGCGGAATGCGGATTGTGATGCGGCGGGTGCCCCACCCTTGGCACGCCGAAGGCGTGACCAGGGTGGGGGACTGATCCGAGCGGAACGGAATGCGTCCCCCACCCTTCGCAAACTGCTGCGAAGGATGGGGCACCCACACCGAGACGCGACCGTCAGGGAGCGTGCGATGCCGGCTCAGCCGGCATCCTGAAAGGGTAACCATGCCCGAATGCGGGCTGTCGGTTGGGACGGGTTGATGATGTCGAAGCCTGTTCAACGTTCACAGTGTGCCGAGCGGGTTGTGGTTGAGGTCGAGACCTCGCCGGGGTCGGCGGCGTTTCGCGTTGATGAACGGTTGCGCGCGAATGAAGTGGTTCTGGGAAGCGACGACACGATCTCGTCGGCGCGGATCTCGGTGCGGCTTGACGACTCGTTTGACGTGTTCGAAGCACGGCGGCGATATCACGCGGAGCTTCGGCTGCTCGTGCGAACCGATCATGCCGATCCGGCCGAGCGCGTGATGTTGTTCGACGGCTACCCGCCACGGCAGACGACGCGATGGGACGGCCTGAACGGTGGGGCGCAGTGGGAATTCGCGTTCGAGGCCGAGCACGCATACGAGCGGCTCACTCGGCTCCGCGAAACGCAGATCATCGGACGCCGGGTGCGCAACGGGGCGATCGAGGACGGCTTGGCCGCCGATCCCGATGCGTGGGCCGACCAGAGCGCGCTGATGACCGCCTTGCCGTGCGTGTTCAATCTCGACGGACAACCGAACTGTGCACCAACGCCGCTCATGGTCACGCCGCCGTCGGGTGCGGCGCGGTCGGTGTCGCTGTTCACGTACGACGGCGATGTGAACGCGATCGCGTGGACGTTCGCCAATGCCTTGCGGTACCTGGTGTGGTTCTACACTCCGAGCGAAGGGCCCGTTGCCGAGGGCAACATCTTCACGGCCACCGACGCGTACGTCGCACTGACCCCCGACGACCGGGAGTCGCTCGGTCGCGACGATCCGCTCGGGCGGGCGTTGCTGCGGGCGCCGGAGTCGCTGGTGTGCGAGGCGACTAATCTCGTGGAGGCGCTGGCCCTAGTGGCGGATGCAGCCGGCGTGCATATCACGGCGGAAACGGTCAACCACGACGGTCGACCGCACACGCAACTGCGGCTGTGGTCGCCGCAGGCCGGGTCGATCCGGCAACTCGCGCTGGCACGCGGCGGTGTCGATGATGCCGGAACGCAACGATACGACGCGCGGGCCAAACGGCCTGACGAGATCCTCGACGACAACGACACCTACCGAGCCGAGGTCACGTGGGACCACGGCGGGATCGTCAACGCGCCGATCGTCGTCGGCGACGTCAAGCGTTACGAGATGACGGTGGAACTCGTGCCCGGCTGGTTCCCGGTGGCCGACCTTGACAACGTGCCGGAGGCGAACCGGGCGGCGGCCAAGGCCCTCGCTCTGACTCCCGAGCAAGTCGAGGCGGAGGGGGCGGGTGCGGCGGACAACGCCTGGTTCCGCAAGCACCACCGTCGCGGCAGCGACTTCAAGTTCTACCCACACGTCGCGCGGCGTTGGGTGCTCAACGAGGACGGACGGTACTGGCCCACGTTGTGCAATCGCAACGCTCCGTTCGACGACTACAAACCGTTCGACTTCTCGACGGTGACGGAACGCACTGTGACCACGCGCGGGGCGTGGATGCGGCGGGCGCGGCGATTCGAGCCTTCGGTGACGCGGGTGGTCGAAGGGCACGGCCACGGCGTGTGGGTCGAGTTGAGCTTCGACGCCGGCGCGACGTGGCATCAGCAGGCCAGCGGCGTGCGGGTTCTCGACGATCAGTGCGGGATCATCTTCGAGGCCGAGAACCCCACGGAGATCACGCCGCCGGGCACCGACCCGCGTGAACAGAACCTCTGGTACGCGATCATCGATCAGACGTTGCGGGTGCGGGTGACGGCCGTAATCGAAAGCGACGAACGGCTGATTGCGGAAGTCTCCCCGGACGGCTGCCCAGCGCCGACATTGCAGGTCTGGTCGCAGGTCGCGCACCGTCCCGATGCGTTCGAGTTCGTATCCCGGCTCCACACGACGAACGCGCTGGTCGGCGTGAACGCGTATGCGCCGGACCTCGGACGCGACGACACCGAGGCCGCCCGCGCCCTGGCCGAGGAGATGGCCGAGACCATGCAGGACCGCCGCGTGCACGCGACGCCTGCGATTCCGTGGATCGACACCGGGTACACCATCGGCGACCGCATCGCCGGCATTCGCGGACAGGGGATCAGTCTGGCTACGACCGTCGGGGCCGTGCCGCGCTACCCGTCGGTGGTCGGCAAGCGGTACCGGCTGGCGGGCGGCCGCTACGAAACCGAGCTGCTGCTCGAGCGGACGGAAGTGAAAGGGTGACCGATGCAGGCGGTGCAGATCGCGGTTCCGCGACGACGCGCGTATACGGCCGGCGACGCGTTCGACGTGTTCGGTGACGGCGGCACGGGTACGTTCGATTTCGCCCAGCCGCGGCTGGATCGGCGCGTGCCGCTCTGGCCGGAGGCGATGCCCGGGGCGGGGCACATCCTCGACGGACATCTGACCGGCCGGCACCTCGACGCGATCGACCCCGACGGGCACCTCGAAGGCGTGCACCTGCATGACGATCACCACTGGCCGGCGGCCCCGATCGTCGCGGAAACGTGCCGCTACATGTTCGGGGCGTTCAAGCACGCAGTGAGAATGTACGACGCGCAGGGTAACGCGAGCGCCGATGCGCCGGCCGAGGTCACGACAGTGATCAACAGTAGCCCGCTGGCGCCGAGAGGGTTCGCGAAGGATTCCTACGACAAGGGCGCCGGTCGGATGGTGATGGCGTTCACACCGTCGGAGGCGATCGGCTGAATGACTAATGACGAATGACCAATGACGAATGACCAATGACGAAAGAAGCCCTAATGAGGAATGTCGAATCGGCCGGACCGGCGCTGCGCTTGCGGGGATGTTCGTCATTCGGGCTTCGTCATTCTTTCGTCATTCGTCATTAGACATTCGACATTGCACCCAGGAGTCTCGACGATGCCAATCACACTTCCCACTGAGGCTTGGCCTTCCGACGCGACTATCGAATCGCTCGACGGCACGACCGACGCGCGCACCGGCCTGCCCTATATTGCCAAGGGGACCGGGCCGACGAGCGTGCCGAGCTACGAGGTTCAGTACAACCGCCGGCTCGAGCGGCAGAATCGCATGCTCGAGCCGTGGCGGCGCGGGATGGTGGTCGACGAGGGCGACCTGAAGATCGGCGTGTATCCGTTGGACTACGCGCTTGGCGGCGTGTGGCTTTCTTTTCCGGGCGCAACGGGGCAATCGGTGCCGGACGACTCGCAAAGGGTTGTCTACATCGACGCGTCGAACGCACTTCGCATCGAGGACGTCTGGCCGAGCGACAAGACAAGCTTCGTGCCTCTGGCGGTGGTCGGCACGCAGGCGGGCGTGCTTCAGATCGAAGACCTCAGGGTGTTGACGGCGTTCCACGTGCCGCAGGTCGACCCCGACCCGAGCGCGTTCGCCCGCGTGATCATCCCGGACGGGTCGGGTGCTTCGCCGCAGACGGTCGGCGTCCACGTCGAAGACATCAACGGAAACGATCTTGACGAGACGGTCTACTTCGTGGTGTCCGTGCATGACGCAGCCGACGGCGGCGGCTTCGCGGCAAACGCTACGATCGCCGTGGGGACGAGCGGCACGCTGATCGAATCGCTCACGGCCGGCAAGGAACTGTTCTGCAAGACGAACGCGTCGGGTCAACTCGATGTCGAGGTGACGGACGGGACGGCCGAGACGGTCTATCTCATGTCACGCGGGTCTCGCCGGTCGAAGCGGCTGGACTGCTCGGACGTCGGAACGGTCGTGATCTCGTAGGGTTCAGGGTGACAGATGGCAACGATCACAGTGAGCGTCGGTACGCGGCAGGCGGACTTCGAAGTTGATTCGGTCGTCGGATCGGATCCGTGGACGCTCGAGGATTCCGGCCACCCACAGCTCGCAAGCGTGTTTCCCGGCGACGCATTCGTCGACAGTGCGGGGAACATCTACGCGATCACCGCGGTGGACGACCCCGCGGACGAGCTGGTCGTGACCGACACGTACGGGATGGGCACGGCCCCGGCCGAGGGCGAGGGGACGGCGGGTCGCATGTTCACCGCGCTGGCCGCGGCCGCGGCCGCCGTTCCGACGCTCGCGCAGGCGGGCGACACCTATCGGATCGAAGTCCACGACGATGCGATGATCGTCGAGGCGCCGGTCATGTTCAGTGACCCGACGCTCGGAAGCGCGGGGCATCTGATCATCACCGTTCCGGACGGCGAGCGGCACTGCGGCCGGACGGGAACCGGCGCCCGGTAGAAACAGAACACGCAGGGCATCGGGCTGCTCTTTCTGTGGGCGGCGGGCGCTCCGGCCGTCACCGTGGAATGGCTGGAGATCGTCGGGTTCCCGGCCGGAGGCAACGCGAGCAATGGTGGCCTTGCCCTGCTCGGCGCGTCGTCGGCGATGCCCGAAGTCGTCCTTCGCAATCTGATCGTTCACGGTCACGGCTCGACGGATGACCCCGGCGACACGACCGTTGTCCGCGGCATCATTGTTGCGAACGATAACGTGTCGATCCGCAACTGCGTCGTCCATGACATCACCGTCGAGCCGGACAATGCGGGCAGCGCGATCGGCATCGACAACGGCAACGCCGACAACGTGCGGGTCTCGAATTGCACAATCGACGGATGCACGGACGAGAACCTGCACGCCGGCAACGCGAGCGCGACGGATCTGCTGGCCCGGAACGTGGCGAGCTTCCGCTGTGGCACCACCGGCAACGCCTTCACCGGTACGTTTCACGCGAACAGCGACCGCAACGCAACCGACGCCGCGACGGCCACCGGCGGCGCCAACGATCAGACAGACCTGGCCGCGGCCGATCAGTTCGTTGCGTTGGCCGAGGGAAGCGAGGACTTCCACCTGCGCGTCGGTGCCGACTGCATCAACCACGGTCAGGACTTGTCGAGCGATTTCGCCGACGACTTCGAAGGCAATCGGCGCGTCACACCCTGGGATGTCGGGGCGGACGGCGTGCCCTTGGTGGCACAGATGGGAGCGAGGCACAGGTTTGTCGATGCGGGTGTGCACGGACGAGTGAGCTGAAAAATGACGAATGACGAAGCACGAATGACGAAAGAAATCCGAATGTCGAATGACGAACCACGGCGGCTGTCTCTCGCGACTTCGGCACGTTCGTCATTCGGGCTTCGTCATTCTTTCGTCATTCGTCATTAGACATTAGACATTGGGGCGTAGCATGTTCGAAATCAAGCAGTCGACCACACTCGACCTCCTGTTCTTCGCCCACGACGCCAACGGCGACCCGGTAACCGGGAAGGCAGACGGCGACTTCACGAAGCGAATCAGCAAAAACGGCGGAGCGTTCGCGGACGTGACGGTCACCGTCACGGAACGGGAAGCCGGCTGGTACCACGCGCAACTCTCGGTGTCGCACACCGACACGCTGGGCCTGCTCACGCTGGTGTTCGCCGCGTCGGGCGTCAAGCAGGTGAACAACCAGCTCCTGGTGCGGGCGGTCACCATCGACGACCTGGTGCGGGCCAAGAGCCCGGCCGAGTTGCTGGACGCCGACAAGGTCAACCTCGGCGCCAAGGCCCTGGTCAATCGGCGAGAACACACGGTAGCCACGGGCGTCGATCGGATCTTCGATGACGACGGGGTGACGGTGCTGCGGACACTGACGCCGTCGGAGGAGGACGGTGTTGTTGCCGTCAGCCCGAGCTGACGCCAACGGAATGACGAATGTGTAACGACGAATGACGAATCATCCGGACCGGCGCCGCGGGGGCGGCAGCGTTCGTCATTCGGACTTCGTCATTCGACATTAGACATTCCGCCCGCCACGGACCGGGAGCCACAGCATGGCCTGTGATCTGCTCAGCAAATGGCTGCTCCACTACGATCCTATCCATCGCGGCTTCACGGCCGACGGAATCGCCAACGGCGTAACGGCGACGGCCGGCTGGTTCTTTCCGCGGATTCGCGGTGGGTACAATGTTCGTCGGGCCGTCGGACGCAAGCCCACGGCCGATGATCCGATTGTCGGCGCGGCGGGGGCCGATGCAGCGACCGTCGCCAACTTCACGTGGCGAGGGCACGCACCGTCCACCGTCTACCACTACCGGTTGAATGCGATCGGCCCCGGAGGGATCGAGGAGCTTGGTGAACGCAGCGTCGTACGCGCGGCGTTCGATGCGGCCGGTGATCTGATTCCGTCACGGCCGAACGTGCCGACCAATCTTCGCGTCGAGCGCGAGGCCGGCGGGACGTTTCGTCTGCGCTGGACGTACTCGGAGGCCGACGAGGAGGTGTCGCCGGCCGCCTTCGAGGTCTATGCCGACAACGGCGCGGGCACGGTTGACTACGAGACGGCGGTTGCGATCGTGCCCTTCGTCGCGCGGCGGTTCCACTACGAACGCGCAAGCGGCGCATTCGCGCACGGCACCAAGGTGAAGTGGTCGGTCCGGGCCGTCTCGGCCGCCGGGGTGAACGACGCGAACACGATCGTCGTCGCCGCCGTCGCGGTGGCCGAAGGACCGCCCGTGCACCAGGCCATCGTGTCCGAGTGCGGAACGGAAACGCGGTGACGAGAGTGCTCGTAGGGTCCGCCGTGCGGACCCTACTGCAACGACCGCGAACAAGGAGTGTCCCCGCCATGCCTATTCGCACGCGAGACGCGCTTCGTCGCGACCAGCAGCACCTGCTTGCCGAGTACCGCCGCCAGCGCCGCCGGCGCGATTCGGTGATCCAACTGCCGACGCCGGGCACGGCGACCACCGTGTTCCTCTACGGGCGCATCGATCAGGTGGTTGCGAGCGACCCGGACCACGGGCCGCATCTGATGGTCACTCCGCAGGAGGTGTCCGGCACGCCGCCGGTGTTTGCCGACTCGACGGCCGCGACGATTCGCTGCTACGCGGCCCCGAACCACGGTGTCGGTGACTATGGTGTGAACGAGATGGTCAAGGTCCTCGCGGTGCGCGGGGCGTTCATCGCCGACAAGTCGGCGTGAGTCGGCAGGGGCGGCAGCCCCCCCCGACCGACGGCCGCACTCCTCTGTCGCCCCGCTGGGGCTCGAGGAAACGGAAGTCCCTGCTCCCAGGGGCCTGGCTATTCACTGCCGCCCTCACCATCTTGACATATGTCACTGTTCTCAGGGCTACGCACACCGTGGCGTGCCCAATATCGGACCATGATCTGCGACCCCGCTTCGCGAAATCGCCGAGCGACGTCCGTATTTCAAGGAGAATCCGTTCGGCATCCGACGAACTTGGCAGAGTGCGCTGGGGAGTCCCCGCGAATCACGTGGGTACGTGAGCGTTCGGCCATGACCACGACATTGAGCGAACCGCCTCCGGTCCGGGCGCGGACGGCGCGGCAGCACGAGGTCGACCCGCGGTCAGCGGGTGATGCGACCCCGCGCGCTCACCGCGCGGTGGTTTTCGAGGCGGATGACCTCGGCCTGCTCTATTCGTTCAACGAGGGGATCCGCCTGTGCCACCAGGAAGGTTGCCTGACCAGCACGTGCCTGCGGGCCAACGGGCACGCGTACGAGCATGCTCTCGCCGAAGTGTTGCCCGACTGCCCGCACCTGGGCTTGGGAATCCACCTGTGCCTGAACGAGGCCGGATGCGTGGCCCCACCCGAGCGCGTTCCGCTGCTGCTCGGGCCCGACGGCCAACAACAGCCGGGCTTCGGTTGGCTGATGAAGCTCGCTCGGACCGCCGCTGGCCGGGAGCAAATCGAGCGTGAGCTGCGGGCTCAAGTGGAGAAGATCCTCTGCGACGGGGTGCGCGTCGATCACATCAACTCGCACAAGCATGTGCACATGATCCCGCGAATCTTCGAGATCACGTGCCGGCTGGCCCGCGAGTACGAGATATCCTGCGTGCGACTGTCGCGTGAGCCGATGTATTCAGTCGGCGGCCCGGGCAAGCGGTTCGAGCCGCTGGCCAACGCCAACTACATCAAGAATGTTCTGCTCAACCGGTTCGCGCAGATCAACGCGTCCACGGCCCGGGCGTATGGCCTGCTCACCACCGATTGCTTCGTCGGCGTGAACTACACCGGCGCGATGGACATCCGCACGGTAACGGGCGGACTGACGGCCGCCGGTGACGGAACCGTCGAGGTCCTGATGCATCCGACGGTACCGCCCGACCCGCGCGACCGCCCGCACACGTCGCCGTTCTACGCGTGGTACGTGCCCGCGGCAGAGCGGCGGGCCGAGTTCGACGTGTTGACCTCGCCGGAGTTGCCGGCGTTCCTGTGCGCGGAAAACTGGGCCCCCACGACGTACGGAGCGCTGGTCAAAGCGTGTAGGCGCCCGGGTCTGCCCAGAACGACGCCGCAGGTCGACGGCCGCGTGCGGGAAGTGTGTAACACGATCTCGATCCGCAACCCGGTCTGGGTGTCGGCGGCGCACGAAACGGCTCGGGCGTTCGCCCAGCTCGTCGTCGCGCAGACCGGCCCGGGCGACCGAGTGCTCGACGTCGGAACCGGAACGGGCATCATCGCGATCGCCTTGGCCAAGTGCGGCGCGAAAGTGACGGCCACCGACCTGTGTCCGTCCGCGGTGAAGAACGCCCGGGCCAACGCCGCTCGCAACTCCGTTCGGTTCGAGTGCATTCAATCGGACCTGCTCGACGCGGTTGACGGTCGCTTCGACCTGATCGCCATGAACCCGCCGTACAACTTCAAGCCCGACACGTTCGCGATGAACGTGGCCAAGGGGTTGTTGCGGCGCGTGCCGTGGGTCCATCACAACAGCGCCCGGCTGCCGACGGGCGTGTTGCGGTTTCATCAGCAACTCGTGCGGCGGCTCGTCGAACAGGCCCCCGCGCACCTCAACGACGGCGCGGCGATCCTGCTGCACGCCTACGAAAACGAAGTCGACGCGCTGAGCCGAGTCCTCCCGGCCGGGGCGACCGTGCAAATCCTCGATCACCCCGACCTACACGCCATCCGCACCGTCGGCATGCTCGTTCACCTGTGCGGAGCATGACCACACCCGTACACGCAAGACGGACGAGGAGTGCGCTTGCACTGACGAAGCGATTGCGTGCACCTACGCCATGCTGGCCGCAGAGTCGCTCGGCCTGGGCACGACGATGATCGGCAGTGCCGCCCCGGTCATCCAGCGAAACAAGGCGCTGTCACGGAGGCTGGGCGTTCCCGAAGGCAACACGCCGGCCATCGCCCTGATCGTGGGCCACCCGGCCGCCCGCTTCAGGCGCGCAATCCGACGCCGATTTCCACACGTGAGTTGCGACTGAAGGAGATGGCGCTCCGTCTCGAACAGGCAACTGCTTACCGTCCGAACGATGGCTTCCAGAGGAAAGGGAACGTTCCACTTCTAC
This sequence comes from uncultured Planctomycetales bacterium, assembly GCA_964391465.1. Taxonomy (GTDB): domain Bacteria; phylum Planctomycetota; class Phycisphaerae; order UBA1845; family CAYMME01; genus CAYMME01. The sequence goes on along the minus strand of CAYMME010000125.1, from coordinate 4,927 downwards.
CAGCGCGATGACGCGAAGCGGTGAAACCGGAAGACTGTGCTATCGTCTGCGCCATCGCCCGAATAGCGCCAGAGCACCAAGGGCAAGGAGAGCCACGGTGGTCGGTTCGGGAACCGCGGTCGCGGGGTGATCGCGGCTTCGAGGATGTCGACCGCCGGAACCTTGCGATTGTGCTTGTGCTCGGCGACAAGCGTCTCGGGATCGACTTGGACGGTGTGCGGGATCTCGGCCGCGCGGGATTCTCCCTTCCACTTCATGTGCCCCTCAAAGAGGGCGCCGAGCAGGCCGAAGCCGAGCTGTATCACTTCAGGGCCGCCCTGCCCCCCGATGCGGATGAAGTACAGCACTCTCCGCGCGGGATAGACGCGGTAGAGACGGTCAAGCGTCCACTCGGACAAGTACCGCACGTGAAACGCGTCTGCTTGACCTTCCATCCAACATCCCCGTGTTGTCGCACCCACTGTACTCGTTCACTGTGAACCGGGGAACCGAGAAGATGGGGTCACCAATTCTGTTGCGGCTGTTCGTCGCCAGCGGGCAACACAGACCCCCGCTGCGGCAAGAAGCAGCAGCGCCATCGCAATCTTGCCCGATGAGGTCACGGCCGGAACGGGAACGTTCTCGCCGAGTATCAAGGTCACGCCTTCCGAGACGGAAGCCGCGACGGTGAGGTCGGGATAAATCACCAGTTTGGTGTCAACCGGCTGTCCCGAACCCACGAGGCCGTCGACGAGTCGTAATCGACAGTAGGCGTAGTGATCCCCGGGATTCGCAGCGCGTACGGTGACTCGCAGCAGGCTGTAGGGCACGCCGGCCGGATCCAGCGTGCTGGTACCCAAGAACGACAGAACCACGGCGCTGATTGCTCCTTGGCTATCGTCGGTGGTCAGCTCGGTATGCTCGAAGTCGGCGACGCCGACGTCGGTTCCCTGGGTCGTCGCGGCAGTGATGGTGCACACGGCGGGATCGGCCGGTGCGATCGCGAGGGTCCACGCCGTCACCGGGCCCTCGGCCGCATCGAGTTGCACGACCGCCTCGTACTCCACGAAGGATGCTCCCGACGCATCCGCCATAGAAGGCGCGTCGACGGCGAGACGTGTCGGGCAGGTGGCGGCATCGCAGCCGTCGGGAATACCATCACCATCGCAGTCGGCGTTGTCATTCGAGTCGGGACAGGCATCGCAGCCGTCCGGCACACCGTCGCTGTCAGTATCTATCGCGTCGTCAGAACCCGGACACACGTCGCACGCATCGCCTACGCCGTCACGATCCGTGTCGTCTTGATCGGTATTTGCAGTGTCGGGACAGTTGTCGAACAAGTCCGGGACACCATCCCCGTCCGAATCCTTGAGGGTTTCGTACGCACCCATGTCCACTGCGCCGTCAGCCCGCGGGGCGTTCTCAATGTCGTAGGGAATCAGTTCGGTGACATTCATGTCACCGTCCAAGTCAAACGTATCGGCGGGCAGCGCGCTGTCATCTCCGGCGTCGATGCACGGTGAGCCGGTCGTCAGGTGCAGATCACCAAAGTCGTCGTCCTCGGTGGCGACGACGCCGTCGGGCCCCGCCGAGGGATCTCTGGTGAATGCGGGGTCGTCGTCGATGTTCCCCGGACCCGGGTAGACACTCGTATCGTCGGGGTCCGCGTCCTGGATGCAACAGGAGCTGACCGTCGGTGTGCCGCTCGCCGTGTGGATCTGGGCCGACGTACCCGTACCGCTGGTGTCGGTGTTGCCCCAGAGGATGGAGTTGGCCACGGTCGGATTGCCGCCATCGTCGTACATCCCGCCGCCATCGCCATCCGAGGCGTTGCCGCTCAGCGTGCAGTTGATCAGCGTGGGGTCGCTGACGTGGCTGGCGATCCCTCCGCCGGCAGTGACCGACGCGTTGCCGACGAGGACACAGTTGACCAGCGTGGGGTCGCTGACGACGTTCCGGATTCCGCCTCCGAAGGTTTGGGAATTGTTCCCGGTGAATGTGCACCCGACTAGCGTCGAGTCGGCGTGAAGTGCGTTCAGCATCCCGCCGCCACCGCTGTCCGCCGCGTTTCCGATGAATGTGCAGCCGATCAAGATCGGATCAGCCGTGTTGGAGATCCCGCCCCCCTGGTCGGCGTGGTTTCCGTCAAACGTGCAGTTTGTCAGCACGGGCACGATTGCCCCGGCGATGTGCATCCCGCCGCCGGCGGCACCCGCTACGTTGTCAGCGTAGTCGCAATCGGTCAGGGTGGAGTCGACGTCGACAATGCCCATCCCTCCCGCGTTATCGGTGGCCGTGTTCCCATCGAACGTGCAGTCGGTCAGCGAAGCGGTACCCCCGTCGCTGTAGAAACCGCCCCCGGAGCCGCCCGACACGTTATCGTCGAAGGCGCAGCCGGTCAGTGTCAGGCTGCCGCCGAGACAGAGCATCCCGCCGCCATTGTCCGTGGTGACGTTTCCTTCGAATGAGCAATCGGCAAGCGTGACATCGCTGTTAATGGAATAGCTACCGCCACCCAGCTTCGCGAAGTTGCCGGTCAGCGTAGAGTCGGTCAACGTCGGGGCGCCGAGATTGCTGTAGACCGCGCCGCCGTGGAACAGCGCGGCATTCCCGGAGAACACACAGTCCCTCACCGTGGGGGCCGCGCCGTCCACGAGCATCCCCGCGCCCTGATCATGCAACGCCGTGCCGACGCTCAGACCGGCGGTGATGGTGAACCCGTCCAGAATCGCCGACGCATCGGTTCCGCTGGCGGTGACCACATGGTAGCAGTTGTCGACTCGCGAAGGCTCGTCGAGCAAGTCGGACGGATCGGCCACGGGAACATCATCATCGCCGAGATCGCCGCTCAGGACAGTGAGGTTGCTGCTCGGATCTCGTTCGTCGCGGCTCGTTTCGCCGCCGCTGGGGTGAGCCGCGCCCAGAAAGCCGCCGTAGACGGCCACGTGATCGTGCAGGTTGAACGTGGCTTCGCGAGGGTCACTCAGTCCGCCCGGGTCGGGGGTGTATTCGCCCGCGGCCACCCAGATCTCGGCGAATGCCGTGGGGGAAACGAAGGATGCGGCCCAATCGAGCGCTTCGTGCAGTTCGTCGAAGGCGTTGTCCCAACTCGCCCCGTCACCACCCGGCGGGGCCGCCGCGTCCACGCGGATGATCGCCATGGAAATGTTCGTGCCCAGCACAAACGCCATCTGCCACGAACCCTCCGTGTCTTGTACAAGGCTGCCCGCGTTGAACACCGATCCAATCTCCGGAGCCGTCGGATCGGTGATCCGAACTGCGGTATTCAGCGCTTGCAGTTGGCGCGTCTTCCAACCCCACGGCCACGGAGGCGCAGCGGGAACGCCACTGGAGCAACAAGAGAAGTCAGGTGGCCATGTCCCCTGCTGACAGGACACCACGTCGGCGTCATCGGTGTCCACATCACCGTCGCAGTCCACGTCGGCTACGTCACACGCCGGGTCACCTGTGCCGACCGGACAGCCGAGTTGGATCGCGAGAGCCATCCCGTCCGCGAAGTTGACACTGCCGTCGTCGTTCACGTCGCCCCAGCAGGGGCAATCAGAGCAACAGGAGGAGTCAGGCGGCCACGTCCCCTGCTGACAGGACACCGCGTCGGCGTCATTACTGTCCACATCACCGTCGCAGTCCACATCGGCTACGTCGCACGCCGGATCGCCGGTGCCGACCGGACAGCCGATCTGCATCGAGATGGCGTCCTCGTCCGTGATGGTGACGCTGCCGTTGCCATTCACGTCGCCCCAGCAAAGGCAGTCAGGGTTGATCGCGTCGATGCTGATCCAGTAGACGTTCTGAGTGCCCGGGTCCTGCTGAAACCACTGGTCTTGGGGGATGAAGAAGTCGTATTGAAAACAGGATTCCTCGCCGTAATCGGGGTGGAAGTCATTCGCCACCTTGCGTTCGTGAAGGTCCGTCCGCGGGACCACCCATTCGGCGATCATCTCGTCGGGGTGGCTCCAGGGCGGATCACCTGCGGGCACATTGGTCCAGACGCCGATATGGAACGACTCGGGCACGAAGGGCCAAGGTGGCGTGTAGCCGGTCCAGCCATTGGTGTAGGACCCCCACCAGCGGATCGCCGAGACCGGGCGATCGTCCATGCACGCCCAATCGTCGGCGACGATTTGCTGCCCCCCACGAATCGACGGCTCATTCCAGCCGTAGTAGACGTCGGGGAAGGACGGGTGGGTTGTCGGGGGTTGGGCGACTTTGACGGCACGAACGGCAAGGGTTACGGGATCGCTCGCGGTGGAGGTGCAGTCGTTGCTCACCGTTACATCGTAGGTACCCTCGTCGGCGAGTGTCACCGGATCAATGATGAGGTCCTCGCCGGTCGCGCCGGGAATCTCGACGCCGCCCGTTCGCCATTGGTAGGTCAACGGCGGCGCCCCGGTCGCCATCACGCTGAGTCTGACGGCATCCCCGTCGAAGGCCGTTGCGCCGACAGGTTGCTGCGTGATGAGGGGAACGACGCTCGCACAGTTGGTGCCCGGTCCCTGGGGAGTCCCGCCATTGCCCGCACAATCGCTCGGCTGCTCATCCGCGCAGGAGCCGTCGGCATAGCAGCAAGCCTCCGGCTGCGGGCATTCCAGCATCCCGCAGCTTGTGCCAGCGCCTTGGGGTGTGCCGCCGGCGAGGAGGCAATCGCTTGGTCGCTCGTCCGTGCAGGAGCCGTCGGGATGGCAGCAAGCCTCCGGGCATTCCAGGGTCGCGCAGCTTGTGCCGGCGCCTTGGGGTGTGCCGCCGTTGAGGAGGCAGCCGCTTGGTAGCTCATCCGTGCAGGAGCCGTCGGAATAGCAGCAGGCCTCCGGGCATTCCAGCGCCGCGCAGGTTGTACCGGGACCTTGGGCTGAGCCGCCGTTAACCAGACAATCTCTCAGCCGCTCATCGTCGCAAGAGCGGTCCGGAAAGCAGCAGGCCTCCGGGC
>CAYMME010000124.1:0-18642 GCA_964391465.1 uncultured Planctomycetales bacterium | reverse complement strand
ATCGCGGGCTACTTCGGAGTCGAGCCGCCGGCCATGGCCTGCGTATCCGCGACGGTGCGGCCGCCGCTCCCGCGGCGCCCGGTGGGCATCGATGACCTGCGGGCGGCCCGCCGCCGCCAGCGCGACCTGCGCTTCAACCCACAGCGGTACGTCGAGGCCACGCCCGAGGTGACGGCCCAGGTCGAGCGCCGCACCGCAGCCATCGCGCGCGCGCAAGCCCTGCGCAAGACCGAACCCGCCAACCGCCGCGGCCGGGCCGAAGTGTTCCGTGAGATTCGCACCGTGAACGCGACTCTGGCCGCCCAAGATCCGTCGCTCGAGACGGCCTTCGCCCGCGACGTGACGCAAGCCGAATCGGCACTGTCGGCCAACGAGGTGGCCGGTTCGCGCGAGTACTTCTTCGCCCTCCTCCCCGACAAGTCGCTGCAAGCGCTGTGCGACGCCCTGCCGTCGAAGGCCGAATATGGGAAGGGACGGAGGGACGAAGGGACGAAGGGACAGAGGGGGTAGCCGGTTGTCCTCACACCTTGTGCGCTCGCGGGCTCAATGACAGGACGACGGATACCGAAAATGACCGCGTGTCTGCGTTCGCGATTCGGGCTTGGTCATTCCTTCGTCATTCGCCATTAGACATTGCTCAAGGCAGCATACGGACTCGCACGAACGGCGCGAGCCTCCACCCTCCGTCCCCCCGTCCCTTCGTCCCCCAGTCCCTTCTCCCCTACGGACACGTGCACAGCGGCCGCGGCGGAAGCCCCTCACCGAGCCAGGCGCCGGTGCCGTCGGGGTTCTTGCCCTCACCGTTCGTGCCGGTCCAGATCTGACCGAACCGCGTGGCGTCGTTGAGGTTGATCTTGCCGTCGCCGTTGAGGTCGGCCAGCAACGCCGCTCCATGAGGGAACTCCTGACCGAACCGCGTCGGGTCGTTGCCGTTGGTCTGCCCGTTGCCGTCGAGATCGCCGGGCAGGTGGGCGACCAGGAAACACAGTGTCGACTCAAGGCAAGTCTCGTCGCTGCGGACCGCCAGCTCGACCGTTGTCCATTCGGCGAGTTCGATCGGCCCATCGAACTCGACGGCATGCAGGCCCCCGCCAAGCGGCATCAGTCCGATCACCGACGGCGGCGCACCGCCGGTCGAGGCCGTGCACGCTTCGACCAGCGAGACATCCTCGCCTACGAGGATCTCCACCGTGTCGAACCCTACGTGCTTCGACTTGGGCGAGATGAACGCCCTCGGGTCACCGCCCGCACCCAGGCCGTCGCAGATGTGCACCAGCCCCGCACGGCGGTTCTCGTACCACGCGAGCTTGCCGTCTCGCCGCCTCGCGGAGAGCACGTCGGTGACCCCGTCACCGTCCACATCCGCCGCGATGATGGACTTGGCCAGATTGGCCGCGCTCGTGATGTTCCGCTCGGTGAAGCCGGGCGGTGAACCGCCGTCGTTCTCGTGCCACGCGATCGTGGTGTATCGTATCCCACCAATATCTCCCTCGGGCGACCCGGAGAGGGACAGAACGTCGGCATCACCGTCGCCGTCGACGTCCGCCGCGAAGACAGACGTGGCTTCGGAATCGTCCATCATCGAGATGACGTGCTCGGTGAAGGCCGGCGGCGAGGCCCCGTCGTTCTCGTACCACGCGATTGCACCGGCAACGGACGACGCGGCGAGCACGTCGGTGTCTCCGTCGCCGTCCACGTCCGTTGCGAAGACAGACTCGGCCCGGACGGCCGCGGTCGAAATGATCCGGTCGGTGAAGGCCGGCGGCGAAGCCCCGTCGTTCTCGTGCCATGCGATCTTGTCGTCCCTCAACGCGGAAAGCACGTCGAGGTCTCCATCACCGTCCATGTCCGTCGCGAAGACAGACCAGGCCCCCCCGTCACCCGCGGTTGAGATGACTCGCTTGGTGAAGCCCGGCGGCGAAGCCCCGTCGTTCTCGTACCACGCGATCTTGTCGTCATACATCGACGCGGAGAGCACGTCGGTGTCTCCGTCGCCGTCCACGTCCGCCGCAAAAACGGACTGGGCGTAGTCGGCCGCGGTGGAGATGACCTGCTCCGCGCAGAAGGGCACGTCAACCGCGCCTGCGGGCCGGCCGGGAACCGCGATTGCCCAGGCAATCACCGCCGCAATGAGTCGTTGGTCAGGCATGGCAATCCTCCCGCAGAAGCAGATTGTATCGCGATGAAGAAGCGTCTTCCCTGCGTGTGCTCGGGTCGGTCTCGTGCCCGAGATCGCGCACGCCGACCCTACGCTTGATGCCCGCACGGGCCAGGCACGGATCGGATGTCGCGGTCCGACCCCTTGGAGCCACACGGGCCCCGCTCCCCTTCCAGCGGATGAGGCGACAGGCGTCACGTCGAGGCCTTCCATTGCATGTACTACAACCGATGGAAAGCCTGACACGGAATCCTTGGGCAGGTTGTCATGGCGGCCGACGTGGCCGCGAATCCAAGCTGTCAGCCGTCAGCTATCAGCCGTCAGAATCCGAGGCGTGTCCCCCACATCTGAAGACGTGGGCCACCCGTTCCCCCCTCAGTCCCTTTGTCCCTTCGTCCCTCTGTCCCTTCTCTATGGGTCTCGACCCACCCCACGTGCTTCGTCATTCGGGCTTCGTCATTCTCTCGTCATTCGTCATTGGGCATTAGACATTGCCCGGGCAGGTTTCGAGCGACGCGGTTTCGTTTTCATCACATCGCCGAGCAGGTCCGCGAGTTCTTCGGGGATGGCGGTCGGTTTCCCGTCCCGGCCCACGCAGGCCAGCGTCGTGGTGGCCTCGCAGAGGAGCAGGCCGTCGCGGAGCGCTTCGTAGCGGTGATCGATCCGGGCCCGGGTGACGCGCTCGATGGTCGTGCGAATCGTCAGCTCGTCGTCGTAGCGCGCCGGGCGGTGGTACTTCGCGGTGACGCCGAAGATGACGAACAGGAACCCGCGCTCCTCGAGGTCGCGGTAGCGCAGCCCGGCCAGTCGGAGCAACTCGGTCCGGCCCATCTCGAAGAACTCGAAGTACTTGGCGTGGTGCAGGTACCCCATCGGGTCGGCCTCGGCGTAGCGGACCCGCACCGTGATCTCGCACGTGGTGGGTGCGTCAGGCACGCGTAATCCCTCGTAGGGGGTTTGGGTTTCAAGAAAGCCGTGCGGCTCTCGTCGAATCACGGCGTCGCGACATAGCCCGGCCATCGGCTCAGGCCAGGCGACCCCACGGCACACGAGACGCAACGGGTGGGCTGCTCCCTCTCGGGTCTGACCCCTTGTCCGTTTGCCCCGTTGCATGGGACCCGGCCGTCAACACGTCCGGTCGACCCAGCGGCCGCCGCGTCGCGACCCTCAGAGAGCGTTCGGTCCCGCATAGCCGGATTTCGGGCGACCTGCCGAAACAGGCCGAAGGGACCGGCGGCCCCCCACCTAGCACGGCGGCGACACGATACACGATTCCGCTCCGGCACGCCACCGGGGGGGAGGAGCGACGGACGAGAGGGGTGCATCTCATGAATCGTGGCACCACCCCACGTGGTGGGTGCCACTGGCGGCTTGTCCGCCAGTGTTTCCCGTTGCCCCGGCGTGATGAGCACGGGCAGGCAAGCTGCCCGTGGCACCCGGTTACCACCGAATTCGAGATGCACCCGGCAGAGAGGAGACGGGAGGTACCCATGCGCCCGCGGCCGCCGCGTGATGGCGTGCATGAACGGTCGCACACGCGAGGCCGACGTTCACGGTTCGTATCCGTCGTCGAGCAGGGCAGGCGGGGCGAGGCGCCGGAATGTGTCTTTGGCTTCGGTCAGTCGGTCGGCGGCCCCGGGTTGCGTCTCCCGCAGCAGACGAAGCTCGAACGCGGCAGCACCGGCCTTCAGTGCGTCGGTGGCCTCGGCCGGTGCGCCCTTCAGCAGCGTCGCGCGCAGGTCCGACCGCGTTTGCTCCTGCGTTTGCAGGAACGTGACCGCCGTCTGAATCCGTTCGTTGCGGAGAAACACCCGACGGCGGGCGATGTCGGCGACCGGGGCGTGGAACTCGACCCACCCGTTGTCCGCCGTGTTCAACGGCTCCGATCCGTCGAGCAGCCGATCCGCGCGACCGATCATCAGCATGGCCACGCCCGTACCGTGCCGCAGCAGCGGATCCCTCGCCCACCGACCCTCGCGCAGAGATGCGCATCGGGCGCGGATGACCGCGAACGGAACGGCCGCATCGCGGAAGCCCACCAGCCCGAGCGTCGGGGACTTCGGTTTGAAGCTGCCATGGAGCAGCAGCGCGTCCGGAAAGACGTGCACGAACGTCGCGATGATGACGCGCAGCGTAGCCTCGTCGAGTTGATAGGTCGCCAGCCACTGGCAGAACACGCCGCCGGGGCGCAGCGCCGCCCGAACCGACGCGAAATGCTCGACAGTGTAGGCCGCTCCGACGCCGCGATTCCACGGCGTGAACAGATCACCCGTGATTACGTCGAACCGCGCCGGCTGCGCCCGCAGGAACGTACGCCCGTCTTCGATGATGATCCGCGCCCGCGGGTCGTCGTCGAACAGACCGCTCGCGAAGATGCCCAGGCACGAGTCGGCGAGCTCCACCACCAACGGCGACAGCTCGAGCGCGACGAGCGACTCGACGCCCGGGTCCTGCAGCGGAACGCCGGCGGTGATTCCCGTGCCCAAACCCATGTGGGCTACCGAGCGCGGCGCCGGGTGCAGCAGTAGCGGCAGCAGGCCCGTGCGACGCTCATGCTTCGCATCGGCGGCCCCGCCGAGCCAATAGTAGTTGTTCACGCGCAGGGTCGTACCATCGTCGAACGTGGCGGCCACGATGCCTTCCGGGCCCTGGCGCAGCTCGAGGATCTTCTCGTCTTTGTAGACGGTCAGCAACGGCAGGTCCGCCGCCCACACCATCACGCCGAGAACGGCCACGCCGGCCAGGGCGGCAAGTGATCCGAGCCGGGCGCGCAGCCGCCGCGTTTGGATCGCGAGGACAAGACCGGCCAGCGCGTACGCGGCGCCGATGACCACGAAGCCGCCCCAGAGCCCGACCGTCGGCATGAGCACGGCGCCGGCGGCCCACGCCCCGGCCATGGCCCCCGCGGCGTTGGCCGCCAGCAGTCGGCCCCACGCGCTGCCGAGGCCGTCGTTCTTGCGCCCGGCCAGCTCGAACACGGCCGGAAGTACGAGTCCCGCCAGCAGGAACAGTGGCCCGGCCGCGAGCAGCGCGATCTGCACGATGCGCGCGACGTATGCCAGGCGTCCGCTCCCGTGCAACCCGCCCGATCGCTCCAGGTTGTCGCTCGCCCACAGCATCAGCCACGGAAAGCCGGCAGCGCAAAGACCGGCCGGCGGAAGCACGATGCGTAGCAGGGCTCGCACGTCGCCGATGCGACGCGTGATCCAGGGCGTGAGAAGGGCCGCAACACCGAGTGTCGCCACCACCACCGCGAGCATGGCCGCGAAGCAGAACGTCGCGTTACGAAAGACCTGCGAGAGCGAGATGAAGACGAGCACCTCGGCGGCGAGGACGCCGAACCCCGAGATCGCGGCCAGGAGCATGGTGCCGGCAGCGGGAGGTCGGACCGGCTCGGGACGGATCGTTTCGTCGCTCGCTCGATCCACACGCCGGTCGCAAAGGACGGCGATCACGGCGGCGGCCAGCCCGCAACCGATGGCGACGAGGAACGAGCTGCGCATGCCGATCCGTGGAATGCTGACGAACGAGACGAAGACGACGCCGGCTGCGCCACCGAGCGTGTTCAGTCCGTACAGCCAAGCGCCCTTCCGGCCGAGGCCGGCACACTGTCGGATCGCGGCCGCTCCGAGCGCCGGCAACGTGCCGCCCATCAGCACGGCGGGCGGTGCCACCACCGCACCCGCGAGCAGAGCCTTGATGACACCACCGGCCGGACCCCACATCGCTTCTCCCAGCCCCGGTAGCACGACGCCTGCGAGCCGGTCCAGCCATAGGGCGGGCAGTACCGCGACGACGATGCCCGCCTCCAGCGCCGCGAATCGCCGGCCCGGTCGCGATGCTCGATCCGCACCCGGGCCCAGCCACCACGCCCCGACGCTGAGTCCGACGAAGAACCACGCCACCACCCATGCCGCGGCGGCCGTCGTGCCGCCAACCAGCTCGCGCAACTGGCGCGCCCACAGCACCTCGTACTGCAACGCCGCGAAGCCCGAGAGCACCGACAGCGGAACCGCGGCGGGAAACGGAATCGACAGGCGACGGGGGGAGTCGTTCACGCTACAGACTCTCAGCGGGTCTTCGCGCCAAGTCTCAGCGCATGGATGAGACCCAACGAGCGGTTGCGTGTCGGGTGCCACGGGCGGCTTGTCCGCCCGTGTCTGCAGCAAATGCACTGGCAGACAAGCTGCCAGTGGCACCCCTTTTCTCACACATCTTCAGCCGCCGGGACGCGCTGCCGCTTTCGTGCGCACATCGTACCCGCGAGCACACGTCGTTACCGGTCTCTCCACATGAGACGATCGTGCTCACGTCTGGGCGGGTCGCCCGGTGCGGAGCCATCGTAGCATGATCGCCACGACGACGAGTCCGGCAACCAGGAGCACGGCGAACAGCACCATCGGCAAGACCTGCGTCCGGACGGCGAATCGGCCGAAGTCGAAGGCGGGTTCGCCGGACGGCGTGGCCCGCGTCAGCACGGCCAGGCGGAGTCCTTCGCGTGCCAGGGCCATGCCCGGCAGGGCCAGGAACGCGAGCAACGCGGCGAGGTAGGTCCACGCGGGCCGAGCCGGACGCGCGACGCCGCACACCATCGCGATCATGGCGAGGACGACGAGAACGACGCTCGTCATCCAGCCGGCGCCGTACACGGAGCCGAACGTGTGCAACACCGACCGCAGTTCGGTGTCCAGGGCGAAGAAGTACCAGGCACCGGTGCCGCCGGCGACGAGGCTGCACGCCAGTGCGATCCCGAGCCCCGTGCGCACGAGCCCGTCCCGGACGGTTTGTGTGAACCCTCGCCACCACCACGCCGAGACGGCAATCCACAATCCGGCCACGACCAACGCCGAGGTGACGTTGTGCAGGTAACGCGAGAGCAGCGTCGGATGCGCGGGCGACAGGGCCGACGCGGCACCCGTGTGGACCGCCCACCAACGCTCGGGTTCCGTCACGAGCACGCCGTTGGCGGTGAAGATGTACGCGATGGCCAGCACGAACACCGCCATCGTCGCGCCGACCACGATTCGCTTGGTCGCGCTCGCGGCGGCGCTCTCCATCAGTTTCAGCAGCACGTAGGTGCCGTAGAACGCCAGAATCAGCGGGACCAGAATGCCCAGCCAGACGAAGCCCAGCAGGACGTTCGACGTGTAGAAGAACTGGCCATACAGCACCTGCACGAAGAGCAGCGGAGCGACACCGGTGGTGATGGTGAACGAGACGGCGATCGGCATCGTGCGCGAGGTGATGTGCAGCAGCGCGCGGGTCGTCTCGCCAGCGCGACGCCACAGCGCGACGGCCTGGATGCACATGCCGCCGAGCACGAAGTTCATGAACACGAGATGCAGCACGAACGTGAAGATCAGCAGGAACTGAAACAGCCACGGCGGCGCGGGCAGGCCGAATTCATCGGGTGGTGGAATGAGCGGGTTCATGGTTTGGCGCTCGCGAGATAGGCCGTCAGCCAGTCTTTCTCCTGCGTGGTTCCACGGAACGGCGGCATGAACGGCTTGCGTTCGTGCAACTCGTCCAACAGGTTGCGGATCATGTCCGGCCGCCAGGTGGCGATGAGCGGCCAGACATCGTTGTACCCGCCGTCGACGTGGCACTGGGCGCACTGCGCCCGAAACACGGCGTGGCCGCGGTCCTCCGGTGCGGCGTCATCGAGATCACCGTCCGGCCCGGTGATCCACTTGGCGTGGGCAAGAATGCCGTCGGCATCGATCGCCCCGGTTTCTTCGGGCGTGTCGGCGATCCCGGTGGACCATAGGTAGCCCGTGATCAGATACGGCTTGCGGATGCCCTCGCGCACGAATTCCATCGACCCGGTAGCAACGAAGGCGATGGCGGCCAGAAGCACCGAAGTCTCGAGGCTGACGTAGCGCCGCATGCGAATCATGCCCACGTAGACGTAGCCGGCGAGGAGCACGCTGGCCCCGACCCCGGCCGCGTAGAAGAGCATCATCGCGACCGCGCCGCCGAGGACCATCCGGCGGGCCGGCTCCGGCACACCGAGGAACCACCAATACGCCAGGGGTACCATGAGGATCAGCGGCAGCAGGAAGCGGGCACTGAAGTTGATGATTGCCGTGCGCTCGTCGCGAGTGTACCGGCGCGAGGCGTTGACCACGATACAGCAGAAGATCCCGACCAAGGCCAGAGCGCTGATGGTTCGCAGGAAGAGGCTCGGCCAGAACGTGGGGTTGAAGAGAGCCGGCCAGAAGTCGAACTCTCCCGGCGTGATCGGGCCGGGCGGCGAGAGCATGAAGCAGATGATGCCGTTGATAACGAACAGGCTCATCCAGGCCGCACCCGCGTAGATCCAGGCGACGGTGACGTGCTGGCGGGGCGTGAGCCGGTCCCAGCCGTAGTAGTACACGTAGCCGGCCGCAATCTCGACGGCGAAGAACACCCATTCAATCGCCCACGCCCAGACGAAGTTGTGGATGAGTACGGAGATGCCGCGCGGGGAGACCAGTGCCGTGGTGAACCAGATTCCGACGCCCGTGACCGCGCCGGCCACGAACGAGAGCAGGATGAGGAACCGTGTGTGGTCGTGGACGAAGCGAAGCAGCAGCGCGTTGCCGCGCCGGCGGGCGATCGTCTCGGCGATGGCGTTGTAGATTCCGGCCCCGATCGCGAAGTGGGCGATGGCTACGTGCACGATGGCCACGACGGCAATCAGCAGGCTGCCACCGAGCCGGGGCACATCGAAGGGAGGATAGTACATTGCCACCCGAGCGTGTTTGATCCCACGTCGCGCCAGCGCGGGTTGCGTCTCATGCCGTCAATCGGCATCGACCAGGGTCCCGAACCGCCACATCGGAACGGCACATATATGACCGTCACCCCGTTGTTGGGTCAAGCGCATTGTTGTCAGGAGCGGGCAAAGGGGTGCATCTCATGAATCGTGGCACCACCACACGTGATGGGTGCCACTGGCGGCTTGCCCGCCAGTGTTTCCCGCGGTCCAGGTGTGGTGAGCACGGGCAGGCAAGCTGCCCGTGGCACCCGGCTGCCACCGAATTTGAGATGCACCCCGGGCAAAGAAACAGGGCCGCCCGAACTCAATCGGACGGCCCTGTTGGTTACGCGATGCCAGGCGTGAAGCCTACGCGGTTGCCGGCGCGGTCATTCGGCGGCGAACGACGACCGTCCCCACCGCGACGAGCAGCAGGACCATCGTGATCATTCCCCACTCGGACACGGCCGGAATGGCGGCGTACTCGCACTCACAACGAAGCACGATCCCGCCGTTCGGCGTGACCGTCCGGATCTCCTTGCACAGCTCGGGATCCGGGCAGCCGCCGACGCACCCGAGGGCGGCCCCGGACTGCATCCGGATGGTGGCCGTCGTGACGCCCGCATACCCGGCCAACGGACCGGACGGTGAGCCCTGGAATTCTATCTGGTAGGTGATGTCGAAGAAGCTGTCCACGTTGAAGTTGCCGCTGGGCAAGCGTGTCAACGTGGTGTGACCCGGGCTGGGCAGCCCGTTGCCGGTCCCGCCGGTGACCTTCAACATGTCGAAATCGGGATCCCCGAATAGCTCACCCTGGAGCAGGAACATCTCCGTTTCGAACTCCTGCACCGGATCGCCCGGATTGCGGGGTCCGGTGTGGACCTGGCACAGGACATTCGTCAAGTCGATGTTCCGCGAGAATCCGGCGAGATCGCCGGTCCCGGTGAGGTCGAGGGACAGGGTCGACTCGAAGCAATCCACGTTGCCGCCCAGCGAACCACCCACGTCCTCGCAGAGTCCGGGCGGCGGGCAGCCTGGTGAGTCTTGCCGGAGGCAGATGAAGTCCTTGTGGATAGGCGCCATCTCGATGGTGGTGCCCGCCGGCAGCCCGTCGCTGATCTCGTGGAACTCATCCGGGCTCAGGTACTCACACCCGATCGGCGGCAGCGTGACCGTCCCGCCGGCATCGTCAGGCACGACGCAGGGGTTCGGCGGGTCACCCACTTCCTCGGTGCCTCCCGCTACGTTGACCTGGCGATCAGCGACGCGACAGTCGTTGGGCGACTTGCACTCGCACGCGAGCACCGTGACCACTCCGGTGGTCGGTTCCGTGATCACGGCCGTCGGCACGCAGACCTGGTCGAAGGGGCAGTCGAACGGCGCACAGGCCGAGCCGTCGGCGAGGGGTTGGCACTCGTCCACCTGCTCCGGCACGCACTCGCAGCAGATGTCGACAGTGTCATCGGCGTTGACGATCCGCGTCTCCTTGCACACCGTGCCGGACGGGCAGCCCCCGGCGCAGTTCGGCGGGCCGCCGGCTTCCATTCGAATCGTGCCCGTCGTCGTCCCGGCGTGCCCCTCCAACGCGCTGCCCGGCGCGCCCTCGAACTCGATCTCGTAGGTAATGTCGAAGAAGCTGTCGACGGCAAAGTCACCGCTGGGCAACCGTGTCAAAGTGGTGTGACCGGGGCTGGGTAGGCCGAAGTTCGTGCCGGCCCTGATGTTGAGCACGGCGAAGTCCGGGTCGCCGGGCAGGACACTGCCCTGCAGCCGGAACATGTCCGTCGGGAAGGACTGCACCGGATCGCCCGGATTGCGCGGCCCGGTGTGCGTCTCACATTGGACCTGCAGGGCAAAGGAAGGTCGGTTGAATCCCGCCAGCTCGCCGGTCCCCTTGAGGGCCAGTTGGAGGAAAGAGTCGAACAGCTCCTTCTCGCCGCCCAGGCTGCCGCCGGGTTCTCCACAGTGACCGGGAATACCGGTGCCCTGCTTGCAGATGAACTCCCAGTGAATTGGGTCAAACTCGATCGTCGTGCCCGCCGGCAGTCCGTCGATGATCTCGTGGACTTCGTCGGGGCTGAGGTACTCACAGCCCTCGGGGGGCAAGCTGACCGTCCCTGAGCCATCGTCGGGAACGGTGCAGGGGTTCGTCGGATCCCCGGCCGGTTCTTCCGTGGGAGGATCGACCAGATCGACATGGCACTCGTTCGGCGAGCGGCACTCGCAGTTCAGGACCGTGGTCTTTCCGGTCGCGGGGTCGTAGTTCACGCACGTGGGCACGCACTGCTCGGTGTCATCCGGGCAGACCACCGGCTCACACCGATCGCCCTCCGGCGTCGGCTGGCACTCACTGCCCTGCGCTTCCATGCGGAGGGGACGTGGTTGCGTCGAGCCGGACAGCCCCTGCAGTACACCGCCCGGTGTCCCCTGGAAGTCGATTTGGTAGGTGATGTCGAAGAAGCTGTCGACTTGGAAGGTGCCGTCGCCCAGGTCCGTGAGCGTCGTCTGACCGGGACTGGGCATGCCGTTGCCCGAACCGCCCGTGATGACGAGCGAAGCAAAGTCCGGATCACCGACAAGGCTGCCCTGCAACTGGACCATTTCGTTGGGGAAGGTCTGCACCGGATCCCCCGGGTTCCGCGGGCCGGTATGCACCTCGCAGAAGAGGTTGTTGAGCTCGATCGTGCGGTCGACGGGAGGCAAGCCCGGCCCGACCGTCGTCATCCGCAGTTTCAGGGTCGAATTGAAGAACTCGATCTCGCCCTCGCTGCCGAACGATCCTCCGGGCGAATTGCAGATCTCCTGGGGGATGCCCGGCGCCTCGCAGATGAAATCGATGTGGATCGGAGCCAAGTGGATCTCGGTGTCGGGCGGCAGGCCTTCGATGATCTTGTGCACCTCGTCCGGGCTCAGGTACGCACACCCCTCGGGCGGCAGCGTCACCGTTCCCGATCCGTTGTCCTGGACCACACATGGGTCTTGAGCGCCGGCGGGCACACCCAACGTCAACAGCATGCCGGCCAACATGACGGTCGTCAGCGTTCGCCTCGGTTTCAGCGCATTCATGATCGGCTCCTAGAAGGGACTTGGATTCGACAAGTCGTCTCTGATTTCCCCGCGTCCACGTGTTATCAGGCCGGGACCTCAACCGTAGTCGGTTTGGTCACGACTTGCGGTTACTTCAGTTGACCCCATCATCGCGAGATGCTGCGGTCTTTCCCATCTGATGGTGCCAGTCAGGCGGCAAACCTTTACGCCACACTAACGGCGCCAGACACGAGCCCTCCGAGTGGCCGCTGAACGGACAAGCTGCATTTGAATTGGCCCCCAGGGCGATTTGCCACTCCAGCCCTCGCCCGCCCGTACCCTACATAGGTTATGCGGACCGCGACAGGCATGCAAGGAAAACCCACGAGAATTGTTGGGTGCACACCCTTGCGGTGACGTTCAACCCCGCGCCCGCCGCCAATCCCGGCAGGAGCGACAGGTGGCATCCCCGAGTGACTCGGTTGTGGGGCGCGCGTGCGGCCAAACCGCCCTGCGAACAGGTGATCGCCGACGTGACCGGCGCTCATGCTACCGCCGCCCGGCGTCGACGCTGGACGATCAGCCCCGCTGCGACCGCCAGCACGGCCATGGCGACCAGGCCACCGTCCGTCACGGCCGGAACCGAGGGGGCGCCCTGCGCTACCATGCGAATCTGGCCCTGGCTCGAACCTGATGCCCCGTCCAGCACCCCGCCGGCCGTGCCCACGAAGTCGATCCGGTAGCTGATATCAAAGAAGCTGTCGACCACGAAGTGGCTTCCGGGCGGACCCTGCCGGGTCAGTGTCGTGTGGCCCGGGCTCGCAAGCCCCGGGTCGAAACCCGAACCGGCGACGATCTGGAGGGAGGCGAAGTCCGGGTCGCCTCCGGGAAGGCTTCCCTGCAATTGGACCATCTCCGTGTCGAAGTCCTGCACGGCATCCCCCGCAGTTCGCGGCCCGCTGTGGACCAGGCAGAACACCGGGATCTCCACCACACGGTCGAGCCCGAGGGTCCCGTTGTCCGTCAGGCGGAGTCGCAGAGTCGAGTCGAAGGTCTCGACCTCGCCGCCCAGCGAGCCGCCGGGAGTGTTGCAGTCCTCCTGGGGGCCCGGCAGACCCACAGGTCCGTGGCAGATGAAATCCCTGTGGATGGGTGCCAGCTCGATGTCGGTCCCGTCCGGCAGCGCGTCGATGATCTCATGCACCTCGTCGGGGCTCAGGTACTCGCAGCCCGCCGGCGGGAGGGTTACCGTTCCCGACCCGTTGTCCACCACCTCGCAGGGGTCCTGGGCGTTGACCGGCGCGCCAGGGGCCAGCACCGCCGTCACTACGATCACGGTTGCCATTGTTCCCGTGGCTTTTGACATGTCTTCCTCCTTCTTGATTTGAAGCTGCCCCATGGCGAGTCCCGAGTTGATCGCCCGTGAAGCTCGACTCGCCGACAAGCGCACCACCCCACGCGATGTGGAGCCCGAAGGTCCACCGAGGTACGCGATAATCTGAACCGCAAAAAGGATCCGGGACGAGAAGGGCTCCTGTACATACCCCCCGTCACGGCCCGAACGGCTGGAGCCTAACCAATTTTAGGTACTTTCGCAAGAGGGAGGTGAACAGAAACGCCCTCGGGGGTGCATCTCATGAATCGTGGCACCACCCCACGTGGTGGGTGCCACTGGCGGCTTGTCCGCCAGTGTTTCCCGTTGCCCCGGCGTGATGAGCACGGGCAGGCAAGCTGCCCGTGGCACCCGGTTGCCACCGAATTCGAGATGCACCCCGCCCTCGGGCGTGCGGGCAAGAAATACGGTGCAGCAGAATCACGGCAGAGGGGTGCGCGCGCGGACGGCGGGGTCGGCCGCTGTACTCAGCCGACCCCGCCGTCTCGAGAACCGCGTTGCGGACCGCCGCAGACCGGCGACCGGATCATCGCCGCCGCTGCGGGCGCCGCTCAGGCCAGTGCCAACCGGCGCCGGCGGTAGGTAACGAGCCCCACGGCAACCACGAGAAGAGCCATGACGATCAGGCCCGTGTCCGTGGCGGCCGGTACCCCTTGCTGTGCTTGCTCCGGGGTCTGCATGCGAAGCGTGCCCATGCTGGCTCCGGACGCTCCGTCCAGCACACCGGTGGGCGTGCCTACAAACTCAATCCGGTAGCTGATATCGAAGAAGCTGTCGACGGCGAAGTCACCGCTGGGCAGTCGCGTCAACGTCGTGTGGCCGGGGCTGGGAAGATCGTTCTCCTCTCCCGCCATGATGACGAGCGACTCGAAATCCGGATCGCCGGCCGGCAACGACCCTTGCAGTCGGACCATCTTGGCCGGGAAATCCTGCACCGGCGCACCTGGGTTGCGCGGTCCGGTATGGACCTCGCACAGCACGTCGGGGATGATCAGCTCTCTGTCGAGGCCGAGGGTGCCGTTGTCCGTTATGTGGAACTTCAGCGTCGAAGAGAAGACTTCGATCTCACCGCCCGGACCGAACGAATCATCCTCGGGGCACGTGCACTTGTCGGGGTCCCACGCGCCGTCGCAGCCGGGCGGCGGTGGACTCTGCCGGCAAATGAAGTCCAGGTGGATCGGCGCCAGTTGGATGTCAGTTCCGTCCGGCAGTGCGTCGATGATCTCATGCACTTCGTCGGGGCTCAGGTACTCGCAGCCCGCGGGTGGGAGCGTCACCGTTCCCGAGCCGTTGTCCGGCACCTCGCACGGATCCTGAGCGTTTGCGGTTGCACCGAGGGTCAGCACGGCCGCCGCCGCCATCAGGGTCACCATCGTTCGCACTGCTTTCGACATGTTACTCCTCCTCTTCTGAACGGTCTCTTTGCCACATGCTGATCCGATCGTCCGTCGGATCTCGACGTGCCCGCGCCTGCGACACCCCGCGCAACGCGGAACCTGAACGCGCACAACGGCGCCCAACTGATTAATAGCTCGATCTCGGGGCGGGAAAGGCTTCAATTCCCTCCCATCACCACCCCAGTTGTGGCTCATGGTACACCGTCTTCGGCACCGACGCAACAGAAGGCCCACCACCCCACGCGATATGAGATTGTGCGGTGCCGTTAGACCGGCGCTGTCAACGGGGACGAGTCGGATCGCGCGAACGCAACGGCAGGGCCGACCGTGTCGCGACGGGCATGGGTACACAAGCCCATCGTCGATCGCGGGCGATTCAGTCGCGAGGTGACCAGAGGAGCGGACGTGCCGCCAAGCCGCCGTGTTGGAGCGACGACTGCGATGCGTAAATGCGGACCGTAAAGGCGTTTGCCTTGCCCGGTTGAACGGCTCGAGACACATCCGCATCGAGGCCCGACCTTTTCTGATTGTGGGTCGGTGAGTGCACGAGCCGGCCGTTGGCCCAGATCCACATTCGCTCGGCGTGGACGGCGGGCAGGTGGAGCTTGAAGGTCCGGCCCGCGAATCGCTCGGGCACGGGCACAGAGAAACGGTACCACGCGTAGCCGGTGTAGCCATGGCCCTCGGCATCGCGGTAGCCGTTGGTCGTCCAGTCCGCGTGGAGCGAAACCGGCTTCCAGTCAAGCCTGTCGGCCACTTCGCTGCGGTGCCACTGCTCGAAGAGGCCCAGGTTGTGCGGATCGGTGCGGAACCCGGCGTGTTCGGGAGCGAGGGCAACGCGTTCGCCGCGCGGGCCGCCGTCGCGCTCGGCCCGCGGCGTGACGCGGTTGCGCAACCGGTCCATGCCGTCTCGGCGTTGGCGAACGTATGCACCGTCGGGCGGGTACAGCCCCTTCTGGATGCGCTCGACCGCGTTGATGGGCTCGGCCAGCCTGTCGACGATCTTCACGGCCTCGGCGAAGCGCCCGCCGCGCTCCGCCGCAACGAAGTCGTGGTACGTCATCATGTATTGGTGTACCGCGCGATAGGCTGCGACGCGGGACTTGATTTCCGGTGTGTCGGCGAGCCGCTCCGCCGCGCCGAGGCGTCGGGACAGGGCGGCGATCCGCGGTTGGGGAAAGACGGCGGCCCAATCGACCACGCCGGTGGTCCACCGCATGTGCGCGTCCGATTGGGCCATCGAGTCCTCGACGGCTTCGATGAACGCCTGCATCTCGGCGGCGGCGGGGCCGAAGAAGTTGCGGTAGAAGTCCTCGAGCAACGCGTCCACATCGGCGTTCACGTCCCACATGAGTCGAGCCCTGATGTAGTAGTTCAATCCGGTGCGCAGGAAGGTGTTGTGACCTTCGGTGGTGAAACCGATGACGCCGTGTTGGTGATAGATCGGCATGTTGGCGCGGATCGAGTGGACGTTCCAGAACGGCATGCGCGACAGATCGGATTGCGGGTCGTAGTCGTAGATGGCCAGCTTCGAGCAGAAGCGCGACCACGCATCGAGTGTCGCCAGGTATTGCCGCGCGAAGACGCAGCGCGGCGAGCCGAGCGGATGCATGGTACAGACACCGAGGCGGGCGATCTGGATGATGATGTTCTTGCTCCAGGGTTCGTCCAGACCTTCGGGGGGGCGGACGCGGTTCGAATAGGCGAGTGTGAGGATGTACCGGTCGGGGAAGTCCTTGGCCACCGCACGGGCGACCTTGTTCACGAAGTTGTAGTAGGTGTCGGAAACGCACGGCCGCGACCCGCGCTCGTTGTGGAAGTCGTGCTCCCCGGCCAGGCACGCCTCGCAGTGACAGCGCGGGGCGCCGTCGGGCGGCGAGAAGGCGTAGGAGCCGGCCTGTGGGTTGGCCTTGAAGTAGTCGCTGATCGTCTGCACGGCGATCCTCACGGTCAGGGGGTTGGTCATGCAAAGCATGGTCTCGTGCTGCTGTCCGTGCACGCCGAACGAGCCCTTGGCCACGCGCTCGCCCTCGCGAGAGAGGGCGTAGATCTCGGGGTGTTCCTTGAAGTGCTTGTCGGGGGGCGCGAGGTTGCGGATCGACCCGTCGCCGGGAAACGCGAAGAGGGCCCGCCCCGTCATCTTGTTGCGCCGCGCCCACAGTCCGTACCCCTCGGTGGTGTCGGCCCAGCCGGATCGCCAGATGTTGCGCACCGCGAAGGACGGGCGTGCGACAACGTCGACGCGGGCAGCGCGCACGGTGGGCGTCTTGGGCACGACTTCGCCGAACGCGCCCGGGAAGTACCAGCGGCAGCCCAGGCGCTCGAGCAGCTCGTATGCGGCGTAGAGCGTGCCTTGATAGGGGCCGTCTTCGTTTCCGGCCACCACGAGGTCGCGGCCAACGGTCTCGAGCACGAAGCCTTCATCGTCGCCGTCGAAGTCGTAGCCGGTCGGCACGCCGACCTCGAGCTTGCGCACCGCCTCGGACGGACCCACGAGGATGCGTGTGGCGTCCGCGCCGGGCGCGGCGTCGGGGAGCTTCCGGATCGGTAGCTTCGTCCCGGACATCCGCTCGAGGAAGTGCTGCAACTCGGCCGCGGCGGTCGTCGTCACTTCGGAGGGTTGGGCGGACGTCACGATAACGGCCCGAGCTCGGCCGTCTTCAACAAGGATCGTCTCGGCCGAGGCGGGGAGCACCAGGGCTCCCAGTATCAGCACGATGCAAGATCGCTTCATGGTGGGACTCCGTGATCTGCGGCGGCGTCGCGCGGCGCGGCAATCCTAACGCAGCGAGGGGCGCACGGTCCACAGATTGACGTCGCGGGCCGGGGTGCGGCTCGGGCAGGTCCGCATATCGTCGCCGGTGGGAGAATCCGTTCGCCCGGCACGGGTTTTCGGGCTTCTTCGGTTGATCCGGCGCTGCGGGGTTCCGATACGAAAGACGCGAGCACAATGGGGTCCGTCTGACGATGCAACGGCGCCGGTGCGGGGGGCGCGAGAGTACGCCCACCGCACAGGGCTCGGCGAGCGAGACGACGTCCGTCCTGCTCCCGAATGCTTCGTCAAGATCGAGCGGCTTGCGGCCGGAGTACCGGCTGCCCGCCGTGTCTTGATGCGCGTCGGTTATCGGAACGGGAGGCCGTGCTCATGACGAAGAAGCCCCGGATCGTTTGCGCGATCGCAGCTGCGGCTTGGGCGGTAGGCGCCGGCCCGGCCTCGGCGAATGACTACACCACTTCCGGAAACGTCAACGGCACTACGGTTCAGACCACGCTCGACGTGGGTGGCACGGGCGGTGACCTCATCTTCGCCGGCAATCACACCGTCACGATCGACGCGGCGAATCTGACCGCAGTGAACAGCATCACGGTCAACGCCGGTGTCGCCGCGGTCGTCGATTTCAATTCCACGGCCAACAAGATCGTGTTTCGCGCCGGGAATCATGCGATCTCCATCGGAGCCGGAGCAAGCCTGACCATCCTGACCGGCGCCGCCGGCGCAGGGCTCGACTTCGCGACGAACAACAACAACGCGACACTCACGATTGATCGACCGATCGCCGGAGGCGCGGTCGCGGGGAACAAGCTTCTCATCGGCAACAACACGCTGAAGATGCAATCCAACACGGTCGCGTTGAACGATGTTTCCATCGGCGGCGCGAACGCGAAGATCGATGCCGACGCCGACACCACGATCACCACGCTGACCAACTCGGCGGCCGTCGTCCTCGACATTGCGGCGAGCACGAGACTGACGGTCACGAGCCCGACCCTTTCCGGCGGTGCGGTAACCCTGACGGGTGCGGCCGCAGATAGCGTGGTCGAGTTGGACGGCGCGAGCACGGGCATCGCCCTGACCACGACGGGCTCGGCCACGCTGGACATCGACGCCAACACGACGTTCGCATCCGTCAACAGCAGCGGCGCGACG
>CAYMME010000123.1:0-18693 GCA_964391465.1 uncultured Planctomycetales bacterium | reverse complement strand
CGCGTAGCGCGGCCGCACAGAGCCGTAGGGTCCGCCGTGCGGACCAAGCGCACTCGAGACGCACTTCCGTGCGGCGAGATCTCTGTTTCCCGCTCTTCGCGAATCCCGGCGCGTCGGGACGAAGGGTGGGGCACCGACGGTTTGCGGCACGTGATTGAGTCGATAGACTCAGCCGCCAGGGCGGCTGGTGACTACCTGCGGATTCCTTGTGGTGGAGGAACCTGATGAGACGGTTCGTGTGTCTGTTCGCTTCGTTGTGGGTTGTCACGAGTGTGCCGGCGCAGGGGGCCGAGCCGCTTGTGCTGCCCGACGGGCAGATCCGGCTGGCGGTCTGTCAGTTTCCCGTGTCGGCCGACGTGCGGGCGAACGCCGAGTGGATCCGCAAGCAGATGCGCACCGCGTGCGAGCAGTACGCCGACGTGGTCCACTTCCCCGAATGTGCCTTGAGCGGCTATGCCGGCGTCGATCACAAGTCGCTCGACGGTTTCGACTGGGACCTGCTGCGGACCGAAACCGAATCGATTGTCGCGCTGGCCGGCAAGCTGCGGATGTGGGTCGTGCTCGGCAGCATGCATCGCCTCACCGGCGACCACAAGCCGCACAACTGCCTGTACGTGATCGTGCCCGAGGGCAAGGTCATCGATCGCTACGACAAGCGGTTCTGCACCGGTGGCGACTTGCGGCACTACTCGCCGGGTGATCATTTCGTCACGTTCGAGGCCAACGGCGTGAAGATCGGGCTGCTGATCTGCTACGACATCCGCTTTCCCGAGCTGTACCGCGAGTACCACAAGCTCGGCGTCCAGTGCATGCTGCACTCGTTCTACAACGCGCGGCAGAAGCCAGGGAAGATCCATCCGAAGATCATGCCGCCGACGGCCCAGGCCCGGGCCGCGACCAACGCCATGTTCATCTCGCTGAGCAATTCGTGCGCCAAGCACAGTTGGCCGGGCTACCTGATCACGCCGGACGGGCTCATCGCCGACAAGCTGCCGCTCGACGAGCCGGCCGTGCACGTGAACATCGTGGACACCACCAAGAAGTACTACGACGCGAGTCGTCCGTACCGCCTCGACGCCATCAACGGCAAGCTCAACAGCGGCGAGGTCGTCGACGACGAGCGATCTAAGGATCGGACAGGCTACTGAGCTGGGCAGGCCGCTGAACAGGCGTCCCCCACCCTTCGCAAACGGCCGCGAAGGATGGGGCACCCATGCGGGTTCTCGTCGAGTTTGATTCTCACGGTGCAGTCGGCGTGCCCGCGACGGGCAGGTCTTCCTGGGCGGATGCCGCGGCGAATGCGACCACCGCCCGCACTGCGTCTTCGCTGAGGGTGGGGAAGTCCGCGAGGATCTGCTCAACCGTCGCCCCTTCCGCAAGGCTCGCCAGCACCGTACGCAGGGTCACGCGCGTGCCTCGGATCACGGGCTGACCACCCACAATCTTCGGGTCGCGCACGATGTATCGGTCGTAGCCCATGGCAACTTGCTCAAGCACCGATTATAGCGAGAACGCAGCCGCAAGCTACCCGACCGCCGGGCCGCCGGGTGCCACTGGCGGCTTGTCCGCCAGTGCACGAGAAAGCCACCTGTCCGCAACACCTCCAAGCCCACGATCACGACTGCCCGACCGCAGCGCCGCCGGTGCTTACTTTGCCCGTGTCGGGGTTGAAGTTCATCACCTTGTTCTGGCGATATGACTCGACGCCGAGCTTGATCGCGACCATGACGGCCGCACCGATCTCCGCGCTGAGGTGCAGGTCGGCCTTGCCGCGGATCGCGTCCATGAAGTTCTCTTCGTGCCCGCGGCGCGGCTGAGGGCGAATCACGATCTCGTCACCCCGCTGCGACGCGCCCTCGAACGCCTTCACCTGGCTCTGCCAGTCCTTGGATTCCTTGCCGGCTTGCGTGGGCCGGATTGTCACGTCCTTGTCGCGGAATCGAAGCGTGCCTTCGGTGCCGCAGATGCGCGTCTCGACCTGCGTGTCGTTGAGCATGGTCGACGTGAGCGTGATCGTGTGGCGGCCGGGGTAATCGGCGGTCATGACGAACGTGTCCGGCACCTCGCGCACGTCGGTGTAATGCCACATGCCGCCCGAGCCGACGACGCGCGTCGGGTACTCGCCCTCCGGCGCGGCGAGTGAGACCGTCAGCTCAGCCAGCTCGTGGTACAGAAGGTCGGTGGCCACGCCGCCGTTGTAGTCCCAGAACTTGCGGAACCGGAAGTATCGCTCGGCCCCGTGATCCTTGTCCCAGTCGCGGTAGGGGGCCAGCCCCTGCTTGTGCCCGAGCCACTGATCCCAGTCGATGAAGTCCTTGCCCGTGCCCTTCGGGTTGGCCTTGGGGTCGATGGGCCAGTTCCACTCGCCACCCAGGTTGTGCCGGCTGTAGCTCGCCTGCGTGTGTACGACCTTGCCGAGCAGTCCCGCCTTGATCGCGTCCCGTGCCCGCCAGTATTGATCGCGCGACGATCCCTGGGCCCCGACCTGGAGCGTCTTCTTCGTGCGCCGCACCGCGTTGCGGACTTCGATTGCCTGCTCGACGGTCAGCGTCATGGGCTTCTGGAGGTAGACGTGCTTGCCCGCTTCGAGGCACTCGATGGCGATCTTGGCATGCCAGTGATCGGGTGTGGCGATGAGCACGGCGTCCACGTCCTTGTTGTCGACCACGTGCCGGTAGTCCATATGGCCCTTGCACCCGGCCATGGCGGCGCGATCCTCGGTGCGGCGCCGCCATACATCACAGACGGCCAGCACGGCGAGGTTCTCCTTCTCCTTGCTCTTGACCAGCCACCCGAGCTGGCCCCCGCCCATGCCGCCGACGCCGATGGCGGCCCATTTGATCTTGTCGTTGGCGCCAAGCGTGGCCCCCAGGACGGGGGCAGCGGTGGCGGCCAGGCCCAGTCCGGCGGAAGAGCGCTTGATGAAGCCGCGACGGCTGACGGGATGCCGATTGGCCATGGGAGTTCCTCCTCATGCGGGCGGCGCCGCCGCCCTGGGTGTGGATCGAGCGTAGCAGTATGGCCGATCGCCGGCGTCTCGGCCAGTTGAGTGCCCCGTTGCGGGCTCGGGGCGCCGAGCGTAGAGTTCTGTTCGGGAGTACGGAACCACCATGAAGATCGTGATTGCCCCGGACAGCTTCAAGGGTTCGCTTTCGGCTCGGGAGGCGTGCGACGCCATCGCCGAGGGCGTGCGACGCGTGCAGCCCGACGCGGAACTGGACCTGATTCCCATGGCCGACGGTGGCGAGGGGACCGTCGATGCTTTGGTGGCGGCTACAAATGGGAAGTTCCACGCCACCCCGGTGACCGGGCCGCTCGGTGAACCGGTTGACGCACGGTGGGGCATGATGGGTGAGGGCACTGAGGGGGAGCCGCCCACGGCCGTGGTCGAAATGGCGGCCGCATCCGGGCTTCCGCTCGTGGGCGAACGCCGCGACCCGATGCGCACGACGACCTACGGCACGGGCGAACTCGTGCGGGCGGCTCTGGAGGCGGGGGCGCGCCGGATCATCGTCGGCATCGGTGGGAGTGCCACCAACGACGGCGGCGCGGGGGCGGCGCAGGCGGTCGGCGTGCGATTCGTCGACGGCGTCGGGCTGACGCTCGAGGACGGTTTGGCGGGCGGTGACCTCGGCGCAGTGGCTACAGTCGACGCTACAGTACGGGACCCACGGCTCGAAGGGTGCGAGATCGTCGTCGCGTGCGACGTGGACAATCCCTTGTGCGGGCCGCGGGGTGCGTCCGCCGTGTATGGTCCGCAGAAGGGCGCCAACGAGGAAACGGTCGCTGCGCTAGACGCGAACCTTGCTCACTTCGCCGACGTGTTCGAGCGTGACCTGGCGTGCACCGTGCGCGACATGCCCGGAGCGGGAGCGGCCGGCGGGCTCGGGGCCGGCCTCGTTGCGTTCTTCGACGGCCGGCTCGAGCCGGGAATCGACATCGTGCTGCGAGCGCTGCGGGTCGAGGAGCGAATCGCGGGCGCCGACCTGGTTCTTACCGGTGAGGGGCAACTCGATGCCCAGTCCGACATGGGCAAGGTGATCTTCGGCTTGGGGCGGTTGGCGAAGAGCGACGGCATTCCCGTGATCGCCTTGGTCGGATCAGTCGGTCCGGGCGTCGAGGCGGTGCGCGACTACGTGCGCGCGCATTTCTCCATCGTGAATCGACCGATGGATCTGGCATCCGCGCAGCGCGAGGCCGCAACGCTGCTGGCGGATCTCACCGAGAACGTGATGCGGGCTGCCGCGGGGTAGGTCGGGGCAAGCTTCCCCCGCTGGCCGCAGCCGGGATCGGCGACGACTCGGGGGCGCTCAGCACGGCCGGGATCCGCCCCACAAACTGCGGCACCCCAGTCCTGTGCTGCACTCAAGTCATTATGGAAAAGGACGTTATGGCGTGTACTGTCGACGGCTCGGCTCTTCTTTTTTCCTAGTTGACGGCTCGTCCGTGCTCCAGTAGAATGCACTATGAGGCCTAGTTAGGTTGGCCAGGGGGTAGACGCCGGAGATTTAGGAGCTGCGCGTTTCCAGAAGGATCGTCTGAGGTCGTGGAAGCGCGCAGGGGAGGAAAGGTAATGCGGTCGCTTCGAGCAACCCGGTACGTGGGTTCCCTTACAGTGTTTGCAGTTGTGGTGGCATTCGGGAGTTCGGCGTTCGGCGTCGGACCGCTGGATGGTGACGTGAACGCCATTCCGGGGTTCACGGGTTCGCAAGCGTTCTCCGTGACGAACAATGGTGACCTGCTGGAGGTCGATGTCGATTACGCAGTCTTTGCGCCCGGGGATTATCCAGGCGCGGGCGTTGCGGGAACGGACCCGTCTGGCGGTGGCGACTATGTGTATGCTTACCAAGCGTACGTCTCGACCACCGGAAATGTTGGGATGTCGCAACTCTCGCTTGGTCTGCTCGACGACGACTTCGTGAATCCACAGCCTGATCCCCTCAACGTGGCGTTCTATGATACGCTGCATGAAACGACTGGCGGGGACGTACCTTCTAACAGTTTCCTGATGTCGGCCAGCGTGTTGGTGTGGTGGAGGTTCACAACCTCGGAGGTCTCGCCAGGCGACCATTCGGTGGTAGTCCTGATCACCAGCGATTTCGGGCCGACGTTCGAGCCTGCCAGCGTAACTGGCGGTGGGATGAGTGCCCAAGAGACCTTGCCGAGTCCTCTCCCGGAGCCAACGACCGTGGCTCTCATGGGTCTCGGTGCGGTCGTCATGCTCAGGCGGCGGCAGGTGCGCGGCAGCAGGTAGCTGCTGTCGTGCGGCAGGGGATGGCAGCCCGGAGCAGGAAAGGATCTAGGAAGAAATGACGGAAAGGAAGGAGCTATCAATCATGAAGCGAGGACTCGTAGCAGTGTTGGCAGTGTTGGCTTTGCCGGGTGCGGCTGTGGCGTCGCTCCCTGCCGGGGCGTTTGACTCCGGGAGCATATCGTTCGACACCTCGAAGTACGTCGCGACAATAGACTTTGCGGCGTACGCGCCTGGGACATACTCCGGCAGCGGCGTACAGATTTTGGGCAACATCATGGTCGCACCCGTGCTGACGGATTGGGTGTACGCTTATGAGTTGACGGCGACCATGAAAGCCTCTGGCGCTCCTGTTTCTACGCTCGACGTGTCTGTCGGCAGCCTAGAAGCAGGAGCTGTCAGCGGCTTGGGATACGATCCGACAAGTTCCGGATCGGTGGAACCGTGGGTCGGAGGTGCGGTTTCAGACTCGGCGCTCGTGTGGGCTTGGGAGAGTGGGGTCGGATCGAATGGCGGCACGCCGGCAACGGAAACGAGCAAGATTCTGCTCTTCAGCAGCCCTTTCTCGCCCACGACTGGGAGCGTCACGGTTGTGGACGGGGGGGTGCAAGATACCGGCGACGTGCTAACAGCTGCTCCCGCGCCGGGTGCAGCCCTCCTTGCGGCGATTGGGATCGGTTTGGTGGGGCGCGTCAGGCGTCGTACCGCGTAGGGCGCGGACAAATACCCCACGAGAGCCGCGACGGAACTTGAGAGCTTCTCGCGGGACAGTGGTTGGCCGCCGTGCCGCCGCTGTCCCGTTTTTGCGCGCTGACGTCTACGCGAACCGGTTGCTGTCGGCCCAACCCCCCCACGCGGGACACGCGTTGCCCTGCGCGTTCGTCAGTTCCGGGATGAAGCAACGGGGCTGGCCCGCTTGCGCGGACGGTGCCGGTTTGGGCCAGCGGGGGTGAGGTCGTGCGCGGGCACCCGTTGGTCAGGTCAGCGGAGCCCCGTAGGCCTCGGCCCACGTTTTCGTCTTTGCCAGTGCGCAACCGGTCTCACGAAGGACCTTTGACTCTGCTGGTGTGAACGGCTTGTGGTCGACTACGACCTGGGCGGCCTGATCGAGTTGCGGGACGCCTTCCACGCCGATGACGGCGCTGGAGAGGCCCTTGATCGAGAGGGCGTAGCGCATCGCCGACCGGTAGTGCTCGGCCGGGATCAGGCAGTGCGCTGACTTGTCGTCGTCGCCGGTGTAGTTCGTTCTCCCTCCCAGCACCTTCATTGCGACCAGGCCGATGTCCTTCTTGCGGGCGGAGGCGAAGACCTTGTCCTCGAAGTTGTAGACGTGTCGGACGATGAAGTTGACTGCGCACATGAGCACGTCGATCTCGCCGGACTCGATCGCGACTCGGAACCGCGACGGGTAGAGGTGGCCCGACGCCCCGATGAATCGGATCACGCCGCTCCTCTTGGCCTCGCGCAACGCTGCCATCGTGCCGCCCGTCTTGGCGAAAACGGCCTTGTCGTCGGGGAATCGCTTCTCCCACCCGAGGTTGTGCACGTGCACGACGTCAAGGTGGTCCGTTCGCAGCCGCTTCATGCTCTGCCGGAGCAGTTTCCAGGTGCCGTCGTAGGTCGGCTCCTCGGTCTTGGTGACCAGGAAGAACCGGTTACGGGCGGGCTCGAGCACGGGGCCCAACTTGTCCTCGGCGTCGCCGTAGTTGGGGGCGATGTCCAGGTAGTTGACGCCCAGGGCGCCTGCGCGGTCGAGGATTCCCTGTATGTCTTCGCGCGTCACGCGGTCATAGCGGAAATGCGCGCAGCCGATGCCCAGGAGCGACACGCGGGCCCCCGTCCGCCCCAGCGTGCGCATGGGGACCTTTCGCGCGGCCACGGCGTCGGCCGCATCCACCAGGGGCGGTGCGGCCAGAGCAGTGCCCAGCGCGGCCGAGGTGCTCCGCAGGAAGGTTCGGCGCGAGGGGTGGTCCGGTGGGGTCAGGCTGTCGCTACGCATGGCCAAGTCTCCTTTCCACAAATGTACGTGAGACCGGCGTCGTTATCCCGCCCCCGACATATGCGATCGTCTGCACTGCGAACCGGCCCACGCCCCGCCGTTCGGACTCGGGGCATCGCCATTATGCCGTGATTTCGATTCGGCTTCAATGTTGACACGCCTTGCCTACCCCTCGTACCCTCATGTGCTGAATGAGTCGTCGCGTCGGTGAAGTCGCCTGTGGGTGTTGCCGTGCGGCACACGTCCATCAGTGCGAGATCTCGGCCGGGCCTCGAACACTTCCTCAGCACGGTGTGGGCGGCGATCCAACCGATGAGGCCGGTCGGCCGTTTCCGCGGCGTGGCGAATCCTGAGGGAGCGAGGCGATGAAGATTGCACTCGTCTCCACCTACACACATCCGATAGCCCTCGGCCTTCGGTACGTGTCCAGCTACCTGAAAGCGCACGGTCATGACGTGGAGATGTTCTTCCTGCGGTCCAAGCGGGCCACGGCGGAGGCTGATTTTTCGCCCGCGCTGTTGAGCGACTTGGCCGATCGTCTGCACGATGCCGGCTTGATCGGCGTGTCGGTGATGACCAACACGTTCCATCGTGCGTGCGTGCTGACCGATGCCCTTCGTGCCGCGGCGATCAAGAGTCCGATCGTCTGGGGTGGCGCGCATCCGACCGTGGCCGTCGAGGAGTCCCTCCAGGTGGCTGACATCGTCTGCCTCGGTGAGGGGGAGCACGCCATGCTGGAACTGGCCGAGGCCACGGAGGGCGGGCGCGATCCGACATCCATCGCCGGCCTTGCGTTTCGCCGGAATGATCGAATAACGCGCAATCCCGTCACCCTCCTCCGCAAACCACTCGACGACTACCCCTTTCCCGACTACGACCTGGATACCCATTGGGTGGCGGCGAAGGACCGATTCGAACCCGCCGAGCCGGAGAACTTGCGCGGCGCGTTGCGTCGTCTTCGCATCCAGACGACGCGCGGCTGCCCCTATGCCTGCACGTTCTGCAACAACGCCGCGCTGCTCAGGATGTACAAGAGCAAGAGCGGCTGGGTCCGCAAGCGCTCGGCCGAGAACGTGATCGAGGAGATCGAGTGGGCGCGAGCCCGATTCCCCACGATCGAAGCCGTGAACGCCGTTGACGACCTGTTCTTCGTTCGCAGTGAATCGGAGATCGAAGCGTTCAGCCGGCTGTACGCGCAACGCGTCAATCTGCCGCTCGAGCTGGATGCCTTCCCCAATACGATGTCCCGAGCGAAGGTCGAGTCGCTGTGCCGCCTTCCGATTCATCTGATCAGCATGGGCATTCAAAGCGGCTCGCCGGACACACTGAAGAACATCTACGAACGACCCACGTCGATCGAGCGGATCGCCGCGGGGATCGACATGCTGGCGGATCAGAAGATCCCGGCCGAGTACCACTACCTCATCAACAACCCGTTCGAGTCGGATCGCAACCGCATCGAGACGCTTCGGTTCGCGGCCACGCACCATCGCGGCCCCGCGATCCTGCGCATTTTCCCGCTACAGTTCTACCCCGGTACGCCGCTCTACGACCGAGCCCGCGCGGCGGAGGTGATCGGGCCACGGCACGACAGTGCGTACACGTACACCTACACGGGGAAGACGCACGTCCTCCAGTCGCAGTATCTCGACGTGTGGCTGCGCGTGGTGTTGCACCTGCGCAACTGGGGCGTACCGCGGACGTTGGTTCACAGGCTCGTCGACGGCGTCACCCATCCGGTCGTGCGGCGCGGGCTCGACCGGGAATGGTTCGTGCCCGTGGCCTATCGTTGCTATCTCACGGGTCGGTTTGTCTTCCGTAACCTCGTCTATCAGCCTTTCGTTCGTCCGCTGGAGTACCTGCGACGAAAGCCGCGCCGCGTTGTGCTGCGCCTCGAAAACGAGATCACGCAGTCGCGTGGCTCCTCGCCCGGTGCGACCCCAGCGCCGCCGGGAACCGGAACCGCCGCCGGCCCGCCCGTCGTTCGCACCGACGCCCGCGGGAAGACGTCAACTGAGTCCGTATTCCTTGAGTTTCCGGTAGAGGGTCCGGGCCCCGATGCCTAGGACCTTGGCGGCGCGCTCGCGATTGCCGTCGGTCAGGCGCAGGGTGTTGGCGATATGGATCTTCTCCATTTCGTCCATCGTCAGCCCCGCGGTGGTTCCGGTATGGACGGGAACGAGGTCGGTGCTGCCGCGGATGGGTTCGGGCAGATCGTCCACATCAAGCTGATTCGACTGACACAGGACGACCATCGAGGCGACGGTGTTCTCGAGCTCGCGCACGTTGCCTTCCCAGGTGCTCTGGGTCAGCTTCCGCATGGCTTCGGAGGTGATCGACTCCACGTGCTTGGCGTGCCGCTCGTTCGCCCGCCTGATGAAGTGGTCGACGAGGAGCGGGATGTCCTCTCTTCGTTCGCGCAAAGGGGACACGGTGATGGCGACCTGATTCAGGCGGTGAAACAGGTCCTCGCGGAACGTTCCTTCGTCGACGAGATCCCGCAGGTTGCGGTGGGTCGCGGCGACGACCCGGACATCGACGTGTCGGACGTCATTGCTGCCGACGGCGAGGACCTCGCCCTTCTCGACGGCCCGGAGCAGCTTGGCCTGCATGGCGAGCGGCATGTCCCCGACCTCGTCGAGGAACAGCGTTCCTCCGTCCGCGACCATGAACAGGCCCTTGCGGTCGGTCATGGCCCCGGTGTAGGCGCCCTTGACGTGGCCGAACAGCTCGCTTTCCAGCAGGTTCTCGTTCAGCCCCGCGCAATTGATGACCCGGTACTCCTTGTCCTTGCGTGGCGAGTTGTTGTGGATGGCCTGAGCGACGAGGTCCTTACCCGTTCCCGTCTCGCCGGAGATCACCACGGTGAGCTTGCTGGGGGCGACGAGTCGGAGGCGCTTGACCATGCGGGCCATTCTCTCCGAGTTGCCGACGATGCCTTCGAAAGAGAACGACTGGTCCAACTGGGCCCGCAGGGAGGCGTTTTCACGGCTGGTGATGGACTGGCGGGCGGCCCGTTCGACCACGGCCCGCAGCTCTTCCAGGTCGAGTGGCTTGGTGATGTAGTCGTAGGCCCGGTGGGGGCTCTCCGGACGCAACGCGGCACGAGCGAGGGCCTCGCTCCCGTGGGCGGTGACCAGGACCACCTCCGTGTGCGGGCAGGTGTCCTTGGTGACGCGGAGGACATCCATACCGTCCATCTCCCCGCCGAGGCGGTAGTCGGTGATCACGACGTCGGGGGCTCGATCACGGAGGCTCTCGACGGCGGCTGCGCCCGACTCCACGACGTGGCAGGCGTGCCCGGCTCGCTTGAGCCCTTCGACGATCGCCTCGCCGTGAGCCCGCTCGTCCTCGACAACCAGGATGAATGCCGTCTCGCTCACCGTCGGTCCCTCTGCACCTTTGCCTTCGGCAGTCGAAGGATGACGTTCGTACCCTTGCCTTGCGCGCTCTCGAGGACGATCGTGCCGCCGTGTTCTCGTACGATCCGCCGCGTCATCGCCAGGCCCAGACCGGTTCCGTCTTTCTTGGACGAATAGAAGGCGTCGAAGGCCTTGTCCAGTTGCTCGGGCGGCATGCCCGTGCCCGTGTCGGTGATGTCGATGCGAGCGGTGCCATCGTCCTCGGCGCGGGTCTGGACGATGAGCTCACCTCCGTCGGGCATCGCCTGCTGCGCGTTGAGCAGGACGTTGAGGACAGCCTGCTTGAACAGGTTGATGTCCAACCGGCACACGAGCGGCTGATTGCAGAGCGAGGTCCGGACGCGGACGGCGGTATTCGTTGCCTGGGGTCCGAAGAAGTCGATCATCTGAAGGATGACGGCGTTGAGATCGTGCTCGCTCAGAGCCGGCTCATGCTGGACGATGAGGCGCAGGAAGTCCTGGAGGATTTGATCGAGGCGGTCGGCCTCCGCCTGGAGTACGTCGATGCGGTTGAGGCTCCGCCGGCGCCGGTCGGCATCGTCGAGCGCATCACTGCGCCAATCCTCAGCGAGGAGCTGAAGGTTCATCTTGAGCGTGGAGAGGGGGTTCCGGATCTCGTGGGCGAGCCCACCCGCCATCGTGGCCAGCTCGGCCAGCTCCATCGCCGCGTTCGACTCAATGCGTGGATCGGCCACACCAAGTTCCCTCGGAAGCGCCCCGTGACCACGGTGGCCCTGTCGATGACGGATGGCGCGCGCCGCCCGCCCGCCCCGACGGGTGTGGGCAAGGTGCCCAAGGTACTGAAAGCACAGACCGTGCGGTTGTCCCCGACTACGTGCTTGCCGGCTCGCCTTCCTCCTTCAGGGCGGCCTTGCGAGACAGCTTCACGCGCCCCTGCTCATCGATGGCGATTACCTTGACGCGCAGCTCGTCACCGATCTTGCAGACATCGTCGACGGACTTGACGTAGTCGTCGGCAAGCTCCGAGATGTGGCACAGACCGTCCTGTCCGGGGATCACTTCGATGAACGCACCGAACTCCTTCACGGTGGAGACGCGACCGGTGTAGATCTTGCCGACCTTGAGCTCCTCGGTGACGGCTTCCACCATCTCGCGAGCCCCTTCGGCTCCGTCAGCGCTCAGGCACGAGATGTAGACCGTGCCGTCGTCCTCGATCTCGAGTCGGGCACCGGTGTCGGCCTCGATCTTCTTGATACCCTTGCCGCCGGGACCGATGAGCTTGCCGATCTTGTCGACCGGAATGCGGATGGTCATGATCCGCGGGGCGTGCCGCGAGATCTCTTCGCGCGGACGCGGCAGCGTGCCGAGCATCGTCTTGAGGATCTGCATGCGGGCCTGTTTGGCTCGCTCCAACACCTCCACGATGAGCTCCTGGCTGATCGCTCGCATCTTCAGATCGACCTGAACGCCCGTGATCCCTCGCTGGCTGCCCGCGACCTTGAAGTCCATGTCGCCGAAGTGATCCTCCTCGCCGAGGATGTCCGTGATCAGGATGTAATCGTCGTCCGTGCTGATCATGCCGATCGAGATCCCAGCCACGGGCTGGACGATCGGTACGCCCGCGTCCATGAGGGCGAGCGTGCCGCCGCAGACGGAGGCCATGGAACTCGATCCGTTGGACTCGTAAATCTCGCTGACCAGCCGGATTGTGTAGGGGAAGTCGTCCGGGCTGGGAAGGATCGCTTCGAGGGACCGTTCAGCCAGGGCACCGTGGCCGATCTCGCGGCGTCCGGGCCCCATGATCCGCCGTACCTCACCCACGCTGAAGGGCGGGAAGTTGTAGTGCAGCATGAATTTCTTGCTGTATTCCTCGGTCAGCCCGTCGATGATCTGCTCGTCGCGGACCGTGCCGAGCGTGGTCACGACGAGGGCCTGGGTCTCGCCCCGGGCGAAGACCGCCGACCCGTGCGTCCGGGGCAGGACGCTGACCTCCCCGCTGATCTCGCGGATGTCCTCCGGGCCTCGGCCGTCGGATCGCTTCCGCGTGGTCATGATCAGGTCCCGAATGACCTTCTCCTCCAGGTCGTGGAAGCACGCCTTGACGGCATTCCGCTCGAAGGGGGGATCGTCGGCATCCTCGGGGGAGAGCGTGTCCAGGACGCGGGTCTTGGTGGCCTCGACGGCCTCGTTACGCTCCTGCTTGCCCGCGATTCCCTTGGCCTCGCGCAGCTCAGCGGCGGCCATTTCCTCGACCTTGGCGATCAGATCGGTGTTGGGCTCGGGGGCCGTCCATTCGATCTCCGGGCGCCCGTACTTCTCGACCAGCTCATTGATCAGGGCGATGATCTTCTTGATTTCCGCGTAGCCGAACTCGATTGCCCCGGCGACCACGTCCTCGGGCAACTCGCGTGCCCCGACTTCGATCATGTTGACGCCTCCGGCGTGGCCGGCCAGCACGAGGTCGAGGTCGGAGTTCTCCTGCTCACTGTAGGTCGGATTGACGATGAACTTGCCGTCGACGCGGCCGACCCGGACTGACCCGGTTGGCCCCTCGAACGGAATCTTCGAGACCGCGAGGGCCGCCGATGCCCCGACCATGGCCAGGACGTCGGGCTCGTTCTCGAGATCCGCGGACAGAACTATGGTGTGGATCTGGACCTCGTCGATGAATTCCTTGGGAAACAGGGGGCGGATCGGCCGGTCGGTCATCCGCATGGTGAGGATCTCTTTCTGCGTCGGCCGGCCTTCCCGCTTGAAGAACCCACCCGGGAACTTGCCCGCGGCATAGGTTTTCTCGCGATAGTCGACCTGGAGGGGGAAGAAGTCGAGGCCCGGGCGGGGGTCGGCCGTGGCGGCCGCGGCCATCACCACCGTGTCTCCGTACTGAACCACGACTGCCCCGTGCGCTTGCTTGGCCAACCGGCCGGTCTCCAGCGACAGGGTATGCTCACCGATCTGCGTTTCTACCTTGCACGTACTCATGTTTTGCTCACTCTTATCCGACTCTGACTGCCATCAACCACCAACACGACACAACGCGCCCGTCACCGCCCGCTCCACTCGTCTATCTCCGACTCGATCTTCGGAAGTCGCCCTCGACCCGCAGAGCAGGGTTGTACTTGTCCATCCCGAGCGCGGAGACGCACAAGACCGGTCGCCCCGATCTGGTTTCGAGCAAGAAGTAGGGTGGAAATGGGGCCGGTGCGGCCCGGACTGCCTATTTTCGCAGGCCCAACTGTGCAATGACGCTCTGGTATCTTTCCCGGTTGCGCCCCGTGAGGTACCTGAGCAGGCTCGACCGCTTGCTGACCATCTTGAGCAGGCCCCGGCGCGAGGCGTGATCCTTCTTGTGGGTCTTCAGATGCCCAGTGAGCTGCTGAATGCGCTCGGTGAGCAGGGCAATCTGTACCTCGGGCGACCCCGTGTCGTTGTCGTGCTGCCGGAAGCGGTTCACGAGCTCTGTCTTAGTTTCCACGCTGATCGCCATCGCCGGTGCTGACTCCTACGTCTCTGTGGCCCGGTCCAACACGGGACCGGCTCAAGACTGGCCCATACGTCCTATAGCTTTACCTCTCGCTCAATCGATCTGGGCAAGAGGATAGTCGGTAGCGACACGGGTTGCAAGGCCAAAAAATGCCCACTCAGGCCGAATCCCTCGGGTCGAGGCAGGCCGGGGCCAGGCTTGTGCCAGCGGAGGTGGCGGGCCGGGATGGGCTCTCCGTCGCCGCGGGCGCTGCCGCGAGAGGTCGGCTGCGCCGCTTGGGGGACTGCTGCCGGTCCTGGATGGACATCGCATGGCGGCTGGGCGCGGCCGCTCGACGCTACTGGGTCCTCAGGAACACGATCAGATCGGCCACGTCCTGCGGCTTCAGGTCAGCCTCGAGCTCGGTGGGCATCGCCGACAGCGATGTGGAGTACATGCTCTCGATGTTGCGGCGCAAGACCGTGTCCTTCTCGCCCTTGGCACGCAGAAGCGTGACGCTTGTCGTGGTCTCGGCGGCGAGGATGCCGGTGATCATCTCGCCCTGGGCGGTCTCGATGACGTAAGGCTCGTAGCCGGGCGTCAGCGCGTGCGAGGGCAGGATGATGTCCTCGAGAAGCTGCTCGGGCGGGCGGTCCTTGATTCCCTTCAGATCCGGGCCGACCACGTAGCCGACGTTCGCGAGCTGGTGGCAGTCGCCGCAACGCTCCTCGAACACCTTGATCCCTCTCTTCGTGTCGCCCTCCAGCTTGAGCGCCGGCCGGAACTGTTCGAGAATCTCTCGCCGGTCCTCGTCATCGAGGTCCTGAAACAGCTCAGCGGCCCGCTCCTTGATCTCGGCGTCGGGGTGCTTGACGAGCTGCTCGCGGCGTTGCGGATCGACGCTCCACGGTTGGATCTCGCCCTCGTCGATACCGTCCAGCAGCAGCGGCAGGCGTTCCTTCCGCGAGAAGATCGACTCGAGCGCTTTCGTCCGGAGGTCGGGCGTGAAGTTCCGCCACCTTTCGATGAGCAGCCTGGTGGCCTCGGGGGCGCTCATCGCGGTCAAGGCGGCAATGGCTGCGGTCTGCAGCTCCTTGGGTTGCTGTGGAGTCAGCAGGCCGCCGATCGGTTCCGCCACGGTTTCGAAAACCCCGAAGCTCAGCAGTTGCGTCGCGGCCAGGCGAGCGGGCATTGCCTGCTTGGCATCGATTGCGGTCTTGACGGCAGAGGCCACGGCCGCTCGAAGCGTGTCCGTTTGGGTGAGTTCCATCGAGCGGGCAACGTCGGCGGCGGCGGCGCGCACCGCCGGCGAGGTGCTCTGCAGAAGCCCGACGAGAGCCTCCTGTGCCGACGGCAGTTTGATCGCTCGCTTCTTGCCGCGGCGCAGACCTTCGCCGATGCCGCGGAGACACGCCGCACGCCACCAGGCGCCCGCGTCGCCCCCGGCCGCCGCGCTCTGGATGATGGCGCCGATTCGCTCGGTGTCCTGGCGGGCGCCGATCAAGGCGGCAAGTTGCCGCAGTAGTCCAGTCTTACCCTTCGACTTCTTCTTGCAGAAGGATGCGCTCTTGCCCAGGAGCCGCTGAAGCAAGGGCTCTGCGGTGTTGGTGCATGAGGAAAGCACGGCTATGCGCGTCCAACTCGTCTCCGCGTCACGCTCGGCGATTCGCGCCAAGGCGTCGATTGCCCGAGGGTCGCTCAACTCGCCGAGCGTGAAGGCGAGTTGAAATCGTACGCGGGCGTGGTCGTCGGAAGCGAGTGCCAGAACACCCGCGACGAGCGGCGCCGACGGACCGTCCTTCAGCCGACCCTCGGCCAGCCGGACGGCGTTCTCTCGCAGGCCGGGCTCGGAGTGCTCAAGCGCGGCGAGGATCAAGTCGTCGGTCAGGGCTCGCAGTCCGTCGAGGGCCCACAGTGCGTGCAGTCGCGCTTGCGGTGATTCGGCCGAGGCCGCTGCTTTCCGGAGCGGGGCGACCGCCGCACGGTCCTGGCGCTCATAGAGCAGCCGCTGGGCGGTGTGCCGATGCCACGCATTGGGGTTGGCCAATTCGGCCACGAGTTCGTCATCGCCGGCCTGACCCAGGTTGGGGCGGGCCGGCCGTCGGAAGCCGTCGGGAATGATCCGATAGATGCGGCCGCGATCTCGACCGGCCTCCATGTCGATCAGCTTCTGAATGGGTTCAGGGATGGAGACCGGCGTCTCGATGATCTCACGGTACATGTCCACGACATACAAGGCGCCATCGGGCCCGACGGCGAGGAAGCACGGGCGGTGCCAGTTGTCCGGCGAGGCGAGGAACTCCTTCTCGCCCTCACCCTTGGCGCGTCTGGCGACGTATGTGACTCCGTTCTCGACCAGCACGTCGCGGTGGACGACGTTGTTGGCCGAATCGCAAACGAACGTGTTGTTCACGAAATCCGGTCCGAACAGGCCGCCGCGGTACACGATGTTGCCCGAGGCTGCAGTGACGAATCCGCCGGGCACGAGTTCGGTCGGCGACATCCGTTTGGCGAGGTCCGGGTCCGCGGCCCGCTGCTTCGTGCGGATCACGCGCCACTCCTCCATCGGGCTGATGCGGTGAAGCTTCGCGGCCGCGGCGTGGTCCGAGATGGACTTGAGAACGCCGCTGACCGGCAGGTACTCGTTGCGCCGGAGATAGCGGTCCGGCAGCACGCGCTCGATGATGTGATTGGAGTTCGTGCAGGTGAAGAAGCGCCCCCAGTCGTCGCAGGTCAGCCCGTACTGCCCTCCGCCCGAGGTTGCCTCGAAGCGTCCGGCGAGCGGCCGGAACCGAAAGCTGCGTCTGCGCAGCGACACGGGTGCGTCGTCGAGCCGCCGTGCTGAACGGATGTCGCCGCCGTTGTTGCCCGCGCAGCCCATGATCCAGTTGTCGAAGTGGAACTGCATCGTGTTGAGAAGCTGCTCGTGATTCTCCGTTCCGAAGCCCGTGTAGAGCACCTCCCGCTTATCCGCCACGTTGTCGCCGTCGGTGTCCTTCAGGTAGATGAGATCGGGCGCGGTGCCCACAAGCAGGCCGCCCTGGTAGGGGGTGGCTGCCGTCGGGTACGTCAGCCCCTCGGCGAATATCGAACTGGTTTCGTACCGGCCGTCGCCGTCGGTGTCGTCAAGGAGCCGAATCGCTCCCAACTGCTTGATGCCCTTGCCGCCCGGCCCGAGCTGGAACCCTCGCATCTCGCAGACGTACATCCGCCCTTTCTCATCCCAGCAGATTGCGATCGGGTCCAGCACGTTCGGCTCGGCTACGGCGAGCTCGACCCTGAATCCGTCAAGCACCCGCAGGGTGCGGAGCGACTCCTCGGGCGAAAGCTGGGCGAGCGTGTGCCCCGACGTCCAGGATACGGCAGCAGCGGCAATGGCTAGAGCGCGACGACAGTTCGGCATTTGCCTCCTCCAAAACCACGCGACGGGCCGGTTGCCATGTGTCATGGAATGCGCTTCGGTCCGCCGGCCCAACTCAGCAAACACATCGGCGGCCAGGCGCCAACCTCGGATTGACCAGACACCGAGTGTACCGCGACGTTGCGGGAGTGGGAAGTACGATCTCGAACCGAACTGGCCGCGAATGTTGCGGGAAGCCGGCTACGTCACCGCGTACATCGGCAACTGGCATCTCCGCGAGGATGACCCCGGATTCTTCGACGTGTGGAAGGGCTTCAACTCGCTCGAGCCGCACTGGCTGGGTGAGAAGTATGCGTCGCCGTACCGCCCCGACGTGGAAACCGACGCGGGTATCGAGTTCCTCGAGCAGCACCGCGACAAACCGTTCCTGCTCTTTCAGTCGTACTATCCGCCGCACACTCCGTTCACCGTCCCCAAGCGGTTCCACGCGCTCTACGAGGGCACCGACCTGGAACCGATGGAGTACTACGCGGCGGTGAGTGACATCGACTGGAACGTCGGACGCTTGCTCGCCAAGCTTGATGAGCTCGGACTGCGCGAGCGGACCGTCGTCAGCTACACCTCCGAGCACGGCGTAACCATTCCTGCCGGCCTGCACGGCAAGAGCTTGGTCGGACCGCTACGACGCGGCGAAGACAACTGGTCCGAGCCGGTGGTGATCCAGAACATCCCGCACGGCAAGATCAACGAGGCGGGTGCGATCGAACGCGCCGTGCGCACCCGACAATGGAAGCTCATCACGCGCCAATTGGAGAAGACCGGCCAGACGCCGCCGTTCGAGCTGTACAACCTGCTCGCCGACCCGGGCGAAGAAGCCGATCTGTTCGGCCGGCCCGAGCACACGGCGGTCGTGCGCGAGCACTGCAAGCACCTGACGAGTTGGGGACAGCGGGTCGGCGACAAGATGGCGGTCAACCTGGCTCAGGCTGCGCGTGCGGCAGCGGGTGACTCATAG
Organism: uncultured Planctomycetales bacterium; assembly: GCA_964391465.1. Taxonomy (GTDB): domain Bacteria; phylum Planctomycetota; class Phycisphaerae; order UBA1845; family CAYMME01; genus CAYMME01. The sequence goes on along the minus strand of CAYMME010000123.1, from coordinate 221 downwards.
GGGAAACACTACCTCCGCGCAGGCGTTTTCTCGGTTGCGATCGCAATCTCTCGTAGCACGGCCGGCGCGGGGCCGAGAAACCACGAACTTGACAGCGAGCGGCACGTATGATCCAATGGAGGCGTAACCTATGCCGCTGAGATGGGTTGCACTACACGAGGGGGGGGGTGTGAGTGCTCGCGCTCTTTGAGGGGCAAGGCCGCGATTCTGCTCGCGCTCGC
>CAYMME010000122.1:0-18700 GCA_964391465.1 uncultured Planctomycetales bacterium | reverse complement strand
GGCTCAATCGTTTCAGGGCCCGAGCCTGTCCCGGCGGCCGCTGTCGAGGCTACAACTCACGATGGCGACGGTCTATTCCGCCATGGATGGACGCCGCACCAGCAATCATGCGGACACCCCAGGTCTGTATCGTGAGCGAGGAAGGGTTCCGAACGAGGGGCGCATGCCGTCGGCTCGTCGGTGTCGGTGTCGGGGCGGGGACCCGAGCCGACGGGAACCGGAGGTGCTCGCGGCGTGGGGCGCATGTTGCGTGCATGCGGCGCCCTGCCTTCGCAAGTTCCAGTATCGCAGGGATTTATCGACGGTTTCCGATTGACGCCGGATCGGGTGTGGGTTACGTTCCCGGTCGTATTGGCGTGGATTGGCGCCAGGGGCCGGGATGCTCGTGTTCCGTAGGAGGGAACCACCGAACCTGCACGCCGACGGCCGAGGGACTATGGACAGCCTTCGGTTGGATTCAAGCCCAGACACGACTCGACGCGGGGCGGCGGCCCGCTTGGCCGCGCTGCGTTGCTTCCGCGAGATCGAACGATGCACATCGCACTGGTGAATCCGGTGGCCCGGCGAACGCAGGGCTACCACACGATCGGTAGCTACATGCCGCAGTTGGGTCTTCAGGTGCTGGCCCAGCGCGTGCCGCCGCCGCACACCGTCGAGTTGATCGACGAGATCTTCGGGCCTGAGTTTTCCGATGAGCACTTGCCGGCGGGGCGTTACGGCCTCGTGGGCGTGACGGCCTACACGTCGGGGGCGACGCGTGCCTACGAGATTGCCGCCCGCTGTCGGGCCGCGGGCGTGCCGACGATTATGGGCGGTCCGCATGCTTCGGCCGTGCCTGGCGAGGCCGCCGAGCACTTCGACAGCGTCGCCATCGGTGAGTGCGATGAGATCTGGCCGAAGATCGTGCGGGATGCGGAGGCCGGACAGCTCCAGCCCACCTATCACGGGACGCTCTCCGAGTTGCGGAACGGCATCGGTGCCGCCAATCAGACCCTCCAGCCGACGAACGGGGAGTATACAGTAGCCTGTATTCAGACCTCCCGCGGATGCCCGGTCGGGTGCGAGTATTGCAGCGTCACTGAGTTCAACGGCGCACCCATCCGTCGTCGGCCTATCCCTGAGATCGTGGACGAATGGTTCCGTACGCCGAAGCCGTTCGTGTTCGTGGTCGACGACAACTTCTTCGGCGTCGGCGAAAAGCACGCCCTCTGGGCCAAGGAGCTGCTGCGCGAGATCATTCGCCACCAGAAGCTCCGTCGAAAGAAGAAGCTCTGGTTCAGCCAGACCACGATCAACATGGGCGACGACGCCGAGGGTCTCGACCTGGCCTACCAGGCCGGTTGCCGGGGCATGCTTATCGGCTTCGAGACCTTCAACCGCGACAGCCTTGCTGCCTACCACAAGGGCATCAACCGCAAGAACGTGGATCGCTACCAGGAACTGGTCGACGGGTTCCATCGGGCCGGCATCAGCGTGTTCGGGGCGTTCATCGTGGGGGCCGACCAGGACACGGAGGAGACGGTGGCCGACACCGCCCTCGAGGCGGTGCGGATGGGTATCGACACGATCCAGATCACGAACCTGACGCCGTTGCCGGGCACGAAGATGTACGACCGGTACATGGAAGAGGGTCGCATCTTCGCCACGAGCTACCCGGAGGACTGGGAGCGCTACACGTTCGTTGAGACGGTCTACAACCCCGAACAACTGACGGCCGACCGGCTGGACGAGACGATCTACGAGCTGCGCCACGCGGCCGCGGAGGAACCGTGGGTCTGGAAGCGGACGCTCCGGACGCTCATCCGGACGCGCTCGCTGACCACGGCCCTGTTCATTCACGGGATGAACATCGGATGGAAGCGCATGGCCCGGATCCAGGCCCCGCGCGATGCCGAGCGATTCGGCTTCACCCCCAACGGCAGCCCCCAGACCCAACGCATCAAGAAGGCGTTCGCGCTCTTCCAGTAGCCACGGCCAGATTCCGGACCTTGCCCAGGCACCCCCGAGTTTGCTATGCTGAATGCATGGCATCGGATGTTGACAGTGCCCCGCTTGACCGCGTCCTCGATCCGCTCGCAGGATGCTTCACGCCCGAGGTGGCCCGGCGGATCGCCGCGCTCGAGGCCGACCCAGATCTCCAGGACCGCATCGACGAGCTCGCCGAGAAATGTAACGAGGGCACGCTCACGGACTCCGAACGCCGCGAATACGCGGACTATGTCGACGCCTTTCACCTCGTGGGGATTCTGCAAGCCAAGGCCCGTCGTTCGATCACCGCGCCTGACGAGCCCGAACGCTGATGCGTCGCGAACTCCGCGCCCTCGTTCGCAGCCGAGCCCGCGAGACCTGCGAGTACTGCCGCCTGCGCCAACGCGATCTGCCCTTCCCTCCGTTCCACGCCGAACACATCGTGCCCCGACAACACGGCGGCACCGACGAGGAGGCGAACCTCGCGCTCGCCTGCCATCACTGCAACCTGCACAAGGGGCCCAACCTGACCGGGATTGATACGGCCACGGACCAGATCACTCCTCTCTTCAACCCCCGGACGCAGGTCTGGAACGAGCACTTCGCTTGGTCCGGCGTGAACATCATCGGGCGAACGCCGGTCGGTCGCGCCACCGTCGCCGTCCTCGCCATGAATGCCGCTCGCCAGCTTCAGCTTCGGTCCGAGCTGGCCGCGCGACGAAATCGAAGCTGAGTGCCGCTGGGCCAGTTGTCAGTTCCCGAGGCTCTTCACGCGGTGCGAAAGCACCCGATGGAAGCCGGCGAGCTTCTCGGACAACCACTGATGCTGGTTGGACCACTCATTCTTCCGCGTGAAGTCGGTTCGGCTCCGCACCAACGCGATGTGGCATTCGTTGCACCCTCTGCGCGCCGGGTTCCATTGAAGCTGGATGTCCGCCGCCATCGGGCCTTCTTCGACGTTCAGGTCCTTCTCCAACGCACTTGCCTGCTTATGAAGAACTGCAAAGTGGGACTTGGCGTCCCGGCCGACACAGTAGAATCGAACGGCAATGCATTTCTTGCGGCTGAGGACCGCTGCCTGCATCGTGAAGTCCCGATGGCCGAATCTGATGTCCATGTGATTCCGGTCAGGTTTCAGCGGCGCGATATCACTCTTGCGCTCGAGCAGCTTCGTCAATGCCTCCCAATACTCCTGCTGACGACGCTGCAGGTCGCTCCGGTTACGTTTTCGCTTCATCAGATCACCTTTTTGGCTTCACAAGACCAATGATCCACTCGCCATCGGGAGTGCCGTCGGAGACGATTTCGAAACCGACGACCTCGAAGTCGTCACTACTGGCGGCCGAGAATCCGCTTCGGCCGGTCCCGTCACCAAGAAAGAGGCACGGAACGCCATACTTCCTGATTGGCTGGAGTATGTGCCAGCTCTTGTTGAAGTCTGTCGCTGCCTTCAGCTCAACTCTGGTGTCCGGGTCTGCGAAGTCAAGATCCGGCCCTTTGTTACGAAGTGCCTTTACCTTCTTGCCTAGCGCCGCAACAACCTCCACTTTGAACCACGCCTCGATGCCCGTCCTTTTGAAACGCTTGATGCCGCGCAGCGACTGAACCCGCTGCTTCATTCGGGCAAGAACTGGCTCGAACACCTCGCTTCTCAGGTCGATGGCCATTCATCTTCTCCTAAGCCGGTCTTGGGATCGCTGAGGGACAAAGTGCCGGTTCCTCCCGCTTCTTGCGCTTACGTTCGAGCCCTTTCGGTTTCAGTGAACGGTCCAGCAGGGACTCGAAGCTCGTCAGCAAAGTCTCGTCTCTCAGGCGGTGTCCGGTGCGCTCGTGATGCCCGTGCTTGCGCGCCATCCCATCGTCGGCTGGATGGTGCCGCCGATTGGGCCGTTGCGTCGCATCTTGCGGATAGGTGGGGACGGCGGCGCGTGCGATTCGTGACATGGAAACGTTTTATCACGCCGCCACATTCCACGTCAAGAAATCAGTATGGCGCCGTCCGATCTCAGGTGCCTAACACCCTCGGCGGTTCGTTCGGATCGGCGGCTGCGGGCGCGCTCATGTTCGGCGCGATCATTGGCGCGGCAGGGTCGTTTTCTCGTCCGGTGCGATGGCGGCGAGGACGGCCGGCATCTCGGCGTCGGGTGTGAGGCGCGTGAGCACGCAGTGGCAGGTTGTGGGCTCGCAGCCGCATTGGCAGGGATTGCCCGCCTGCCGACACCCACACATCGTGGGCGCTTCGAGGCGCACGAGGCGCCAGGGTCCGACCTGGACCTGTCGGCATGTGCGCTGACCGACCACGCACGGGCCTTCGCGGTGCCGGCCGAACCCCTTCTCCGCCGCTGGCGGGTGCGCGAACGTCATCAGCAGCTCTTCGCCGCGCGCGTACCGTGCCGCGATGCCCGTCTTGTCCGTGAAGCGGAGCACGTGTACGTCCTGCAGACGGAAGCCTCCGGGCAATTCATCCGGCACATCGTACATCAGCTTTGGGGCCGCGCGTCGCGCTTCGGCGGCGGAGACTGCTTGTGCTTCGTAGCGTGTGAGGAATGCGTCAACGGCGCTCGGGGCGTCGGAAGCCAGGCCGTCCAGCAACACGGAGAAATCGATGGTCGATGCCGCGGCGGGGACGGCTCCCGGTCCGATCAGCAGCTTGCCGATCAGGCCGACGCCGACCGCGAGTACCAGTCCGGCCGCAATCGCCGCAGGTCGCCTGAGAACAAGGAGCCGGCGCGATGGCCTGCCGGTTTCGTTGGCCGCATCCAACCGTCTCTCGATGGCGTCCCATAGGGCGGGCGGCGGCTCGGCTTCGGTGGGTGCGGCCAGGTCCGCGGCCAGCCGCCGGAGCGCGTCGAGTTCATCCGCGCAGCCGGGGCACTCGGCGAGGTGGGCCGCAAGCTCCTCGCGGCGTTCCGGCGCGAGCTCGCCGTCCAGGTAGGCGCCCAGGTTGTCTCGAACCGCGTCGCAGTCCATTCCGTGATCCTCCAGACGCTTGGGTCCTCCTGTTTCGATGCCCGAGCCGCCCCGGTTCTTCCTCCGGGACCGTTTTTTCTTGAATTGCGCGGGAAGAATCGTTGCGGTTCGGGTATCTAACGAGGCGTGAACCACTGGGGCGGGCCGCACTGGGGGCGCAGTGCGCTTGTCCGCTCAAGAGTCCAAGACAAGGAGAAGACGATGCGGGGATGGGTACGAATGGCGGCCATGGCAGCGTGGGGGCTTTCGGTTGGGTTGTTCATGATGAGCAGCAGCATTGGGTGCGGTGACTCGAAGGAGGGCTCGGGCAGCCCGGCGGCCAAGTCGGCGTCCGGCGGTCACGATCACGCCGGTCACTCCCATGACCATGGCGGACACGGCGATGCTGCGGATGAGGACAAGGCCTCGCCCGCCGGTGAGGAGAAGATCGCGCAGAAGCTCTGTCCGGTAACGGGCAAGGAGATCGATCCTGAGTCCTTCACCGTGCACGAGGGGCGCAAGGTCTACTTCTGCTGCGCAGGTTGCATAGAGGAGTTCAAGAAGGAGCCGGACAAGTATTTGGCCAAGCTCGAAAAGGGCGAATGACCGCGAGTGGTTGCGGTCAACAAATGGTCGGGCGCCTGGCATCGACAGCCGAGTGAGAGTGGTGCAGCCGCGACGGGAGAGCCTGCGCATGTCTCATAGGATCGCAACTGGCAAGCTGTGGTCTTCGGCGGTGCCGTTGGTGCCCGTGTTGCTGATGGCGTTGGCGCCGGTGGGATGTGCGTTGAGCGCCACGGGTCGCGAGGAGGTCGCGGCCGCGGTTCAGCGACATCAGCGCGAGCACGCCGGCGACGGCGAGGCCTATGCATCGGCCCCGCCAACGACGCGTCCGGCCTCTGCCCCGGTGTCGCAGCCTGAGCCAGCCGCGCTGCGCGACTTCATCGTTCTGGCTCTCGAGTGCAATCCGGACATTGAAGCGGCGACCGAGACGGCACGCGGCCGCGCGGAACGGATTGCCCAGGTCACCGCACTGCCGGACCCGATGCTGATGACGAAGACGTTGCCGGAGCCGACGCGAACGGCCGAGGGAGACAACTACTTCATCCTCGGGATCCAGCAGAAGCTGCCGGTTCCGGAAAAGCTCGACCGTCGAGGCCGCATTGCGCTCGAAGAGGTGCGCATTGCCCTCCAGCAGGTGCGCCAGACGCGACTGCGCGTCATTGCCGATGTGAAGCGAGCCTACTACCAGCTCTACATCGTGGGCCGGTCGATTCGCCTGGTGGAAGACAACAAGAAGCTGCTTGAGGGTCTGGCCGAGGTGGCTCAGGGGCAGGTGGCGGCGGGCCGACCGCAGCAGGATGCCCTGCGAGCCCAGGTGGAGCTGTCGAGCCTGGACAGTCGGTTGCTCGACCTGCGTCAGCGGCGTGTCACTGCGGCGGCGATGCTCAACACGCTTGTGGATCGCCATCCGGCCACGCTCATCGGCGCGTCGCCGGACTTCGATGTCAGGCAGGCGGCACTCGATGTCGATCGCCTGCTTGCGCTGGCGGCGGAGAAGAACCCCGAGCTGAAGGCGTTGGAGAACCGAATCGAGCGTGACCGACAGCGGGTGCGCCTTGCCAAGCTGGCGTATTGGCCCGATTTCACGCTCGGCATGGAATGGATGCAGATGGATCCGCGGGCCGCGTTCGAGCCGCCGGTCAACCCGGCCACCGGAAGGCGACCGGCCGCACCGCAGCTCTCGGAAGACGGCAGCGACAATTGGGCCATCGTGTTCGGGTTCAGCCTGCCGATCTGGTTCCACAAGATCGACGCGGGGATTCGGGAGGCGCGCTCTGCGGTTGCCGCCACGCTTCGGCGGTACCGGGCAACGCAGAACTCCGTCAACTTCCGGATCACGGATGCGCTGGAGCGTGTTCGCGCCCAGCGCGAGTTGGCTTTGCTGTTTGAGACCACGATCATTCCGCAGGCCCGGCAGACTTATCAGATTTCCCGGGCCGGCTACACGGTTGGGCGGTCGGACTTCCAGTACGTCATCGACAACTGGCAGAAATGGTTGATGTTCAGAATCCAGTACCACCGCGCGCTGGGCGAACTCGAGCGCAGCGTGGCGGATCTGGAGCAGGCCGTGGGCCTGAGTCTGACCGAAATCGAGGCGTCCGCCGCAGCGGATCGGTAGTCACACGCTTCGGTGGTTGCCGCGCTGCGCAAGGACGGGAGGGCCGGTGTCTGATGAAAGCCATTGCCATGAAGATCGGTGCGCTTGTCACCAGGCTGCGCTTGCCCGCGATCGCCTGTGCGGCCTTTGCGCTGGGCTATCTGTTGAAGGGAACGGCGGCAACGGCGCCGCCCGTGCCCGAAGCATCGAAGGAGGGGACGCGCAAGCAGTACGCGTGCGCGATGTTCTGCGTTCCACCTTTGCCCAATCCCGGGGATTGTCCAGTCTGCGGCATGGAGATGGTGGAAGTGGATGCGAGTACGGTCGCAGCGGGCGCACGCACGCTCACGCTTTCGGAGGCCGCTCGGAAACTGGCGGAGATCGAGGTCGCCCCGGCGGAGCGCAGGTTCGTCTCTGCGGAGATCCGCATGGTCGGCAAGGTGGATTTCGACGAGACCCGACTCAAGTACATCACGGCCTGGGTACCGGGCCGACTGGATCGTCTCTATGTGGACTACACGGGGGTGCCCGTCGCCGAGGGTGATCATCTCGTGTACATGTACAGCCCCGAGCTGCTGGTCGCGCAGGTTGAGCTCTTGCGGGCGATCGAGACGGCGGGTGATCTCCGAGAAGCCGCTGATGCAGGCGTTCGGCGGTCGGCGGAAGGACTCATCGAGAATGCTCGTAAGAAGCTGCGGCTGTGGGGGCTGTCCGGAGAGCAGGTGAAGGATATCGAGACTCGCGGTACGCCCTCGGATCACATGACGATCTACTCGCCAATCGGCGGGATCGTGGTGGACAAGAATGCGACCGAGGGGATGTATGTCGACACCGGCACGCGGATCTACACGATCGCCGACCTGTCGCGCCTGTGGGTGAAGCTCGATGCATACGAATCTGATTTGGCCTGGCTGCGGTACGGGCAGACGGTGGAGTTCGAGACGGAAGCCTATCCCGGCGAGAAGTTCAGGGGGACGGTCGCCTTCATCGATCCGGTGCTCAGCAGCAAGACCCGTACGGTGAAGGTCCGCGTCAACGTGGACAACCCCGACGGGCGTCTCAAGCCACAGATGTTCGTGCGGGCCGTGGCCCGGGCGAAGCTCGCGGAAAGCGGATTGGTGGTCAACGCGGCCTTGGCGGGCAAGTGGATCAGCCCGATGCATCCGGAGGTGGTCAAGGACGGGCCGGGCGCGTGCGACGTGTGCGGCATGCCGCTGGTCCGAGCCGAGACGCTCGGGTTCGTCTCCAAGGACGACGTGGAGGCAGAGCCGCCTCTGGTCATCCCGGCCACGGCGCCGCTCGTGACCGGCAAGCGAGCCCTCGTGTATGTGGAGGTGCCGAACAAGCCGGGGACGTACGAGGGTCGAGAGGTCACGTTGGGTTCCCGAGCGGGAGACGACTATCTGGTCCGGGGCGGATTGGCCGAGGGCGAGCACGTCGTCGTCAACGGCAACTTCAAGATCGACAGTGCGGTGCAGATCCGGGCTCAGTCGAGCATGATGAATCCCGGAGCCGCCGCGTCCGCGCCGGCCGACGTTCATGGTGGTGAGAGCGGGACGGCGAAGGCCGCGGCGCGGCGTTTCGAGGTTCCCAGCGCGTTCGGCACCCAGCTCGATGCGGTGTTTGTCGCATACTTTCGTATTCAGAAGGCTTTGAGCCACGACACCCTCAAGGACGTCAAGGGCGCCGTGGGGAGTCTCGGCCGGGGGCTCGACGGTGTCGACGTGTCGCTGCTGAAGGGAGCCGCGCACGAGGCGTGGATGAAAGAGGCGGATGCGATCCGCAAGACTGCGGCCGGCGTTGCGGCTGCGGGGGACATCGAGAAGGCGCGTCAGAGCTTCGCGCTGCTTTCCGAGGCGCTCATCGGTACGGGGCGGCGGTTCGGTATGGGCAGGAACGTCGCTTACCGGTTTCGTTGCTCCATGGCCTTCGACAATCGTGGTGCGGACTGGCTGCAAGATCACGAGAAGACGGAGAATCCTTACTTCGGATCGTCCATGTTCCGTTGCGGTTCGATGAAGGAGACCCTGGGGAAGGGCACCGCACACGAGGCCGGGGGAGACGCCCGTGACAACTGAAGACGGCGTCCCCAGGCCGACACCATCCGGATCGTGGATCGACCGCATCATCGGGTTCAGTCTGCACAACAAGCTCGTGGTGTTGTTGCTGGTCGTCTTCACCGTCGGCTGGGGTCTGATGACGGCGCCGTTCGACTGGGAACTAGGCGGTTTGCCGCGCGATCCGGTCCCGGTCGATGCCATCCCCGACATCGGCGAGAACCAGCAAATCGTCTTCACCGAATGGATGGGACGGTCACCGCAGGACGTCGAGGACCAGATCAGCTATCCACTGACCGTCTCGCTGCTCGGGGTGCCCGGGGTCAAGACCGTTCGCAGCTACTCCCTGTTCGGTTTCTCGATGGTGCTGATCATCTTCCAGGATGACGTCGAGTTCTACTGGTCGCGCACCCGTGTGCTCGAGAAGCTCAACAGCCTTCCCGCGGGCACGCTGCCGGCGGGGGTGCAGCCGGCGCTGGGTCCGGACGCCACGGCGCTGGGGCAGGTCTTCTGGTACACGCTCGAAGGTCGTGATGCGGACGGCAACCCGACCGGGGGCTGGGATCTGCACGAGCTGCGCACGATCCAGGACTGGTACGTGCGCTACGGTCTTCTCTCCGCGGAAGGCGTGTCGGAAGTGGGATCGGTAGGTGGGTTCGTTCAAGAATACCAGATCGACGTGGATCCGGACGCGATGCGGGCCCACGGCGTTTCGCTTGACGAGGTCTTCAAGGCGGTCAAGTCGGCCAACATCGATGTCGGGGCACGGACGATCGAGGTGAATCGCGTCGAATACGTGATTCGCGGCCTGGGTTTCCTGAAGTCGCTGGCCGACCTCGAAGACGCGGTGGTCAAGGTCAACGAGAATGTGCCCATCTACGTCAAGAACGTGGCCAAGGTTGCGCTCGGCCCGGCGCTCCGCCGCGGCGTGCTGGACAAGGGCGGGGCGGAAGTCGTCGGTGGCGTGGTGGTCGTGCGGTACGGCGAGAACCCCCTGGCCGCCATCAAGAACGTGAAGGCGAAGATCGAGGAGATCTCACCCGGGCTGCCGCGAAAGACGCTGGCCGACGGCACGGTCAGTCAGGTCAAGATCATCCCCTTCTACGACCGCACCGGCCTGATCTACGAGACGCTCGGTACGCTCAGCTCCGCTCTGCTGCAGCAGATCCTCGTGACAGTCATTGTGGTCGTCGTGATGGTCCGCCATTTGCGGAGTTCGATTCTGATCTCGGGTTTGCTGCCGCTCGCGGTGCTCATGTGCTTCATCGCCATGCGCATCGGTGGGGTCGACGCGAACATCGTCGCGCTGTCGGGTATCGCGATCGCCATCGGCACGATCGTCGATATGGGCGTGATCATCTGCGAGAACATCCTCAAGCATCTTGACGAGGCCGGGCCGGACGAGCGCCGCATTGAGGTCGTCTACCGGGCGTCGTGCGAGGTGGGAGGCGCCGTGTTGACGGCCGTGTCGACGACGATCGTCGGTTTCCTGCCCGTGTTCACGATGGAGGCGGCCGAGGGCAAGCTGTTCAAACCGCTCGCCTACACGAAGACCTTTGCCCTGGTCGCGTCGGTCATCGTGGCGCTGACGATCATTCCGCCTGCGGCCCACATGCTATTCGCCCGCGACCCGGGCAGGGGCAAGCGGCTGCGCCTCCTGCTGCATCTCGGGCTGGTCGTTGCCGGCATCGCCCTGGTCTTGACCCTGCGGTGGTGGTGGGCCGGGGGAATGCTGGCGGCGGTGGGTGCCTATCTCCTCGTTGATCCGTTCCTGCCCGGCTTCGCCAGGAAGACGACCAGTTGGGCGGCCAATGGGTTCGTCGTTCTTGCTGTTGCTGTCGTGCTGGCTCAGGTGTGGCTCCCGATCGGGCCCGAGAAGGGGTTGGCCCGCAACCTGATCATGGTGGTGGCTGCGCTCGGTGGTTTGCTGCTCGTGTTTCAACTGTTCCAGGCCGCGTACCCGCACCTCTTGCGCTGGGCGCTCGATCACAAGGGTGTGTTCCTGTTGTTGCCGCTGGTGATGGTCGTCACCGGCGGAATGGTGTGGCGCGGCTTTGACGGCATCTTCGGCTGGTTACCGGAGAGCGTTCGGCACTCGCAGGCGGGTGCGCAACTCGCGAAGCACTTCCCCGGCCTGGGCAAGGAGTTCATGCCCCCGCTCGACGAGGGGTCCTATCTCTACATGCCGGTGACGATGCCGCATGCCTCCATCGGCGAGGTGATGGACGTGCTCGCGAAGCAGGACATCGCCTTCGAGCAGATCCCGGAGGTCGAGTCCGCCGTGGGCAAGCTTGGCCGGACGGACAGCCCCCTCGATCCGGCTCCGCTCTCCATGATCGAGACCGTCATCAACTACCACCCCGAGTACTTGTCCGACCGGCACGGACGACGCCTGACGTTCCGCTTCGACGAGAGCGCTACGGACTGGTTTCGCAACGAGGATGGCACACCGATTCCTGGTCCGGATGGCAAACCGTATGTCGTGGCGGGCAAGTTCATACGCGACGAGTCAGGCCGGCTGATCCCCGACCCCGATGGGCATCCGTTCCGAATGTGGCGCCCGGCGCTCGACGCGACCCTCAATCCGGGTCGGGACACTTGGCCCGGCATCCGCAGCCCCGACGACATCTGGAACGAGATCGTGGAGGCGGGCAGGATGCCCGGAACCACGTCTGCGCCCAAGCTGCAGCCCATCGCGGCGAGAATCGTGATGCTGCAAAGCGGCATGCGCGCACCGATGGGCGTGAAGATCAAGGGCCCGGACCTCGAGAGCATCGAACGGGTGGGGTTGCAGATCGAGAAGCTGCTCAAGGAGGTCCCCTCCGTCGAGCCGGCGGCCGTCGTCGCGGATCGAATCATCGGAAAGCCGTATCTGGAGATCGATATCGACCGCCAGGCCATCGCCCGCCACGGGATCATGCTTCAAACGGTGCAGAATGTGATCGAGGTCGCCATCGGCGGCAAGCGAGTTACGACCACGGTCGAAGGACGCGAGCGGTTTCCCGTGCGGGTGCGATACCTGCGGGAGCTGCGCGACACCATCGAGGCCCTCGACAGAATCCTCGTGCCCGCACCGGACGGAACGCAGATCCCCATCACGCAACTGGCCGAGATCGAGTACGTTCGCGGTCCACAGGTCATCAAGAGCGAAGACACGTTTCTGGTGGGCTACGTGTTGTTCGACATGCGGCCCGGCTACGCGGAGGTCGACGTGGTCGAGCAGGCCGCGGCGTACCTCGAGACGAAGATCGCGTCCGGCGACCTCGAGCTCCCGGCGGGCGTGAGCTATGTCTTCGCCGGCACGTACGAGAACCAGATCCGATCCGAGAAGAAGCTGATCGTCGTGCTTCCCCTGGCTCTGTTCGTCATCTTCATGATTCTGTATTTGCAGTTCAGGTCGGTGACCACCACGGGTCTGGTCTTCAGCGGCATCGTCGTCGCCTGGTCCGGCGGATTCCTCATGATCTGGCTCTACGCCCAGCCGTGGTTCCTTGATTGGAGCGTGTTCGGAACGAACCTGCGCGATTTGTTTCAGGTCCATTCCATCAACCTGAGCGTGGCGATCTGGGTTGGCTTTCTCGCCCTGTTCGGGATAGCGACGGACGATGGCGTGGTGGTGGCCACGTACCTCAAGGCTTCGTTCGCTCGGGCCCGGCCCCGCGACGTTGCGGCGATTCGGGCGGCCACCTTGGAGGCCGGCAAGCGCAGGATCCGGCCCTGCCTGATGACCACGGCCACCACGATCCTCGCGCTGCTGCCCGTCCTGACCTCAACCGGCCGGGGTTCCGACATCATGGTCCCAATGGCCATCCCGTCGTTCGGCGGCATGGCCATCGAGGTGATCACGATGCTGGTCGTGCCCGTGCTCTATTGCGGCATCGAGGAGTTCCGGCTCAAGACCGGCATCGGTTCTGCCGCGCCAGGCGAAGATGCGACGTCGCGAGGCAAGTGAGTAGACACTACGACGGGCCGGTGCGGACACCGTCGAGATCGGCGAATCTTCGGGAAGAAGCACGGCGCGAAGGCATCAGACCTCGCGAAGCCTGAGCTGCGGGCGCTCCTGATTCGTGAGGGACGCTCGCTGATTCGCTCACGACGTATCCGTGCGCGTACGGGCGGCGAAACGCGCACAGGGGTCGCCATTGGCCTCTCGGCCGGGTCTCCCCTCGCCTACGAACGGCGCTGATTCACGGACTCCTGGCACGAGGGGAATGGGTCTGCGCGCAGCACAGCCAGTGTCCACGAACGCCAAGTAGTCGTGGAAGAAAGCACCACGCCCGGACATCAAACTCTTCGAGCACCGGGATCGGTCGTCTGTTGGCTCAGGTGCTCGAGCACTGCGATATCGAGGCAAGCGCCGGATGCGAACCGCCAGGCAAGAACACAGGACGCCTGAGAGTCCGAAGGGCAAGGCGGGATATCTGGTCGGCCCTGCTGTCTTCGGGTTCCTGAACGGCTACGCCATTCTGCATCCAGCGGCCATGGTCATCTTCCGGATGCTGGAGGGCCCCCACGGTCAACACGGTGGCGAGGACTTGCTGCAATCCATCTGGCGGCCGTTCGCACATTCGTTCCAGTTGAGCATGTTGCCGATGGGGCTGGCCTTCGGAGGGGTCGGCGCTGTCGTCGGGCTTGTCTACGGATACCAGAACCGGACGATCAGGCGGCAGCGAGACGACTTGCGCGGCCAATTGGCCCGCAACGAGGGCCTGGTGCAAGAGCTCGAGTGCAAGGCCGATCAGTTGCGAAAGCAGAACGAGCGGCTGCTTGAACTGGAGCGCATCAAACGGCGCACGACCCACTTCCTGGTTCACGACTTCAAGACGCAGTTGAATTGTATTGAGGGCTTCGCCGGTTTGACGTTGGAGGACGAAGAAGGCATCACGGGCAGGGCGGGCCGTGAGGGACTGTGCCGCATCCGGAGGCAGGCGCGGGGCATGCTGGGCTCGGTCAACAACCTGCTCGACATCGCCCGGCTGGAGGAAGCCCCGGCGATGCGAACCGAGCCGGTCAATCCGTCCGATCTCCTGGCCGGCGTATTCAACGATGTGGCGCTGGCCGGTCGAGGCAAACGCGTCACTGTCGACCCGGAGTCACACGGGCGACCGCCGGTGGACGCTGAGCCTGTACTTCTCCGGCGCGTCCTGTTGAACTTGGTCTCCAACTCCCTGAAGCACAATCGCCCTGGAACCCGGGTTTGCCTCGGCGCCGGACTCACGCCCGAGGGGCGCGAGGTCGTGTTCAGTTGCCGCGACGACGGGGAGGGAATCGCACCCGAGAGTCTTCCCACGCTTTTCGAGCCTTTTCATACCGGCGACCGTGCGCAGGAAGAGTCCACTGGGCTAGGTTTGGCATTTGCCCGCTCAGCGGTCGAGGCCCACGGCGGTCGTATCTGGTGTGACAGCAGTCCGGGACACGGAACCTGTTTCTACTTCACGTTGCCCACTGAGAGGAGTACGGTGATGACCGATCAACAACAAGCACCAAGGCGCGTGCTCGTGGTGGAGGACGAGGCGGACTTCGCCGCCCTGATGGCATCGATGCTACGCGGATTGGGCTACAACGTCAGCATCGCCTTCGACGGCATCGAGGCACTGTCGCAGGTCCAAACCGACGCGCCGGACGCGATCACCCTGGACATTCAAATGCCGAGGAAGTCAGGCGCGCTGTTCTACCGCCAATTGAAGTCTCAGGAAGCCTTACGGGACATCCCGGTCATCGTCGTGACCGGCCTGATACGCGATGACCCGGACTGGAACGCCATGATCCGTGCCTTCCTGGACGTCGAGCACTTGCCGCAGCCGGACGCGTATCTCGACAAGCCCGTGGACCGCGACGCGCTGGCCGGGCTGCTCAGCGACGTGTTCGCAGAGCGCCGTGCGGTCTGAGCGGGCGAAGGGTGTTGATGGCGCGTTTCTCTGCGAGGATTGGGGCGAACCTGGCGCGGAGTTCACAGTGCGCGACGTTGTGTTGACACCGAAACAAGTCGTTCGCATCGCGTTTCCGTTGATCGCTTGCGGTGATCTCGTTCAGGTGCGGGTGGTGCGACGCCTGCGCCGCTGATGGCGAGTCATCAAGTCACGCTGGTCAAGGCAATTCTCGCATGCTAAGCTGCGCGCGGATAATGGTTGCTGGGTCATTGTCCTTGATGCACGGTGAGCGTGGCCAGGGCCTCCGTGCGATACCACGATCGAAGCGGGCGTCGTGCCGTGCCTGCCGGTGCGGTTCAGTTCTTGGTGCCGCGAACCGGGCCTGGTTCGGGCCGAACGGGGCGGTGTCTCGATCGCGAGCTACTGTGACTGACGACGAGTTGATCCGCCGCTGCCGGGAGCAAGACCGCGATGCTCAACACGCGCTCTACGAGAACCACGCGAAACCGCTCTATCGGTTGGCTTTGCGGCTGACCGGGAATCCCGAGGATGCGGCCGACGCGCTGCAAGAGGCCTTCGTCAGCGCCTTTACCCACATCGATCGCTTCACCGGCAAGTCGTCGCCGGCGACGTGGCTCTACCGCATCACCGTCAACGAGGCTCTGCAACTCCTGCGCCGCCGGAAGCGTTCGGCGGAGAAGCTCCGCCAAGTTCCCGTCGCGGCGGCCGAGGCGAGCGGATCGGTGCGAGCCGATGCTCGCATGGACCTGGAGGCCGCTCTCGCCGATTTGCCCGACGACGACCGGGCCATCCTGATCCTTCGGCATCAGCAGGATCTCAGCTACGCCGAGATCGCCGAAGTGCTAGGCCTGGCGCCGGGGACGGTGGCCTCGCGACTGAACCGAGCCCGAAGCCGGCTTCGCAGTAGGCTCGACGGTCCGGCCGACAACGTCGAGTGAGTCCGGGTGCCGTATCGAGCTGAACCGGTGCTCCCTGGTGGCAATCGTCTTGGGTTGCTTGCATCGCCTGAGCGGGTGTGCTACAGTGATTCCGGAGAGGGCGGGAGGAGAAGAGGTGCCCCCGTCTTCCAGCAGGACTTTCGTGTATTGAAGCGAACGACGGCGGTTCTCCATTCGCTTGTGAATGGGAGGCCGCACGGTTGTCCACAGTGTGGATCTGTCGGAGGGCAGCGTCATGTCGATCGAGAGGATTTTCCTGAGCATGGTGGTGTGCTGTGTCATTCCGGCGCTTCCCAGCGCCGCGGTCGACATCTACTTCAACGATTTCGAGGGCGCCGGGCCCGTGGGGCCTGAGTGGTCGGCCCCGTCCGCGGACTTGACGCCCGGCACCGTTTCGCATCCGGTGGACCGGTTCCTGGGGCAGTTCGGCAACGAAGCCGTGACCCTGACGCTCAACGACCTTCCCGCGGCCCACACGGAAGTGACGGTTTCGTTCGACTTGTTCGTCATCCGGTCCTGGGACGGCAATGGGAAGTACGGTCAGGGGCCGGACTTCTGGGCGGTGGACGAGGGTCCGGTGCCGCAGGTGCCCGAGGACTGGGATTTCGTCACCACGTTCAGCAACTGGAGCGGCGACGACAACCAGTGCTTCCCCGATCCGTGGGACCTGGGCGATCATCCGCCCCGCACGGGTGCTCTCGAGAACGACACGCTCGGGTTCCTGTACGACCCGGCGGTTGGCGACCCGTACATTCAGGATTCTGTCTACCACCGCAGCGTGTCCATTCCTCATACGGGAGACACGCTGACCATCAGCTTCGGTGCGCTGGGACTCCAAGAGCTCTCTGACGAGAGCTGGGGGTTGAACGATGTCCGCGTGGAGGTGGACGTGCCCGAGCCTGCGACGGCGTTCCTCCTTGTTCTCGGCGGTGCGACCGCGCTGCGCCGTTTCCGGCGATCCTCTGTCCGACGGTAGCCTCCGCTTCACGAAGACGCGCCTCTCCCCAAGCGCCACAACGCGGCGATCAGCCGCCCGAGCGCGCGTATGCGATTGCGACCGAACGCGACGCGGTTGGCCGCAACAAACACGTCGTGCTTCTCGCGACTGTAGGGAAACCACCACAGCTTCGACCGGGATGATCGGCGCCGATCGTGGCTCACGACCTTGGTTGTCGTAAGCTCCGGCAGCGCCTCTCGCGCAAACAGGCGACCCCAGCCGCTCTGCTTGAAGCCTCCCCATGGGAAC
The DNA here is from genome assembly GCA_964391465.1 of uncultured Planctomycetales bacterium. Lineage (GTDB taxonomy): Bacteria > Planctomycetota > Phycisphaerae > UBA1845 > CAYMME01 > CAYMME01. The sequence goes on along the minus strand of CAYMME010000122.1, from coordinate 1,490 downwards.
TGTGGCTGACCGACACTTGCGTCGTTGATCCACACCATGCCCACATCCAGCATTCGCGCGATGTCCTGCAGGCGCGAGCGTCTCCTGCCCCAGACGGAGGCACTGAGGCCGAAGGCGCAAGCGTTGGTCTCGTTTACGGCCTGCCGGCTCGAACCGATCTTGCGTACGGCCACAATCGGCCCGCCCACGTCGGCGCTGCTCGAATGCTGCGAGCGCGCGGGCGACATGACGTCCATCGATGGCGATACGTTGACGAGCACGATCGGGCTGCGGTCGAGTGCCTCCGATGCATCCACTGCCGCACCGGCCGCTGTGAGGGCCACGGCACCGCCCGCGAGCGCATCGTCGACCAGTTCTCGCACGCGCGATCGAGTGGCTTCGCTGTTGACCTGACCCAGGTCAGTGCAGGGATCCAGGGGATCGCCTCCCTTCAATCCGCGCATCTCGGCCAGGAGTCGCTCCAGAAATGCGTCGTGGATGCCGGCGTGCACGAATACGCGTTTGGTTCCAATGCAGGAGAGTCCCGTTGCGTAGAAGGCGCTCCAGGCAATGCCGCGGGCGGCCAGATCGAGGTCCGCGTCCTCGCAGACGATCGCCGCGCCGTTGCCGCCGAGTTCGAGTGCACATGGCTTGAACGAGCGACCGCACAGTTCAGCAACATCCTTTCCGGTGGGAAGGCTTCCCGTGAAGAGCACCTTGCGGACGACATCGTGTGCGATCAAGGATCGAGCTGTCTGGGCTGCGCCTTCAACCACGGCTACGACGCCTGTAGGGAATGCGGCGGCTTCGAATAGATCGCGGATGACCGCCGCCGTGCGTGGGCAATTCTCGGACGGCTTGATGATTACGCAGTTTCCGCACAACAAGGCGAGGCCGGTCTGCATCACGGCCAGCGAGAACGGGAAGTTGCCCGGAGCGATGACGGCGAGTACGCCGATCGGCTGGAAGTGGATGGCGACGGCCTTCGTCCAGAAGCCGGGCTGCCAGTAGCGGGACCGGTGCGGCCGGAGCCACCGCGGATACGACTGCTCGGCAAACCGCAACATCCCCAGCGCCGCCGTCACCTCTTGGTTGATCACTTCGGTGACGGGTTTGCCGGTGTCCTTGGCCACGGCCGCGGCGATTCGGTCCTGCTGTTCGACAATGACGTGTCTCAGTTGCCGCAGGTAGCCGCTGCGCCGCCGGACCGGTTGCCGCCGCCAGCCCTGAAGCGCACGCTCCGCCTGCCGGGCCACTTCGTTGACGGTTGTGTCCGACGCGTGTGCTTCCGGCACGAGACAAACCTCCCATCGCGTGCAATGCGATGCGCCCGCAGCAATGGCTTCGAGGTCACATCCGATCGGGTTCGATGTCTCTGGACACGAGGTCCTCGTAGGTCTCTCGTCGACGGACGAGGGCCGCGTGGCCGTCGTCAACCGCCACGATCGCGGGCCGGGGCCCGGCGAACGTGTTGCCAAGCGCGGTGAAGTAGGCGCCCACGTCCATTACCG
>CAYMME010000121.1:0-18722 GCA_964391465.1 uncultured Planctomycetales bacterium | reverse complement strand
CTCACCACACCTGGACCGCGGGAAACACTGGCGGGCAAGCCGCCAGTGGCACCCACCACGTGTGGTGGTGCCACGATTCATGAGATGCACCCCCCACGTCTCCGGGCGGATGGCCAACAATTGACACCGTCGCCGGGAGCGGTACACTCACGGCGCTTCAGTCCCTGTAGCTCAATTGGATAGAGCGTTGGCCTCCGGAGCCAAAGGTTTGAGGTTCGAGTCCTCACAGGGACGGTTACCCCGCAACAGGTCCGCAGAAGTCTCTTCCGAAGACCGTTGTCAGTGTCGTCCGGACGTTTTGCGTTATCGGTCCGGGCGGTGTGAATCCGTCCCGTCACCACGACTCTTGCCAGCCTGCATTCGGTCAACTGCCGATCTGTAGAACAGCCTGCGGTTTGGATCATCACCTCAACCTTGGAGTCGATGGATGGGTGGAGCCTTCGAGCACAAGCGTACGGGCGTGTTGCGTACCCCAGAGCCGGAAATCAAGGCCATCGAGGAGGAACTCTCTCTACGCGACAAAGCGTTCGAGCGCAGGGGCGTACGGTACCCATACCATGTTCAAGAGGGCATCGAGGCCCGCATCGACCAACCCGCGGGCTCCACGCTTCGCTGTCGCGTGAAGCCTCGGAACCTCAGCTCGGGCGGCATCTGCTTTCTCCACAGCAACTACGTCCACTCGGGCACCGCCTGCATGATCCTCCTGAAGACGCTCAAAGGTGAGAAGGTGCTCGTTCCGGGGACCATCGCGTGGTGCAAGCATGCGCGGGGGGTCGTCCACGACGTAGGCGTGAAGTTCGACGACGAGATTGATGTAGGCCAATTCCTGACCCGATACGCCGCGTCCGCCGAGCGGGCCGGCTCAGATGCGGGCTATGATCCAGGTCAGGTCGCCGCCCTTGCCCGCGAACTCCAAACGCTTGCCGAGGCCTCGGAGCCGCTCGAGAGGCTGCTTGCCCAGTTGGATCACCTCGCTCAGATCCTGCACGCCCCGACTCCCGGCTCCGTGGCGAGCCAGACGGCTTCCGGCGAGGAGTCGCGGTAAGCTCCTGCAGCGGACGCATGAGTGTCCCGTGGTTCGGGTCGGGACCGCAGCGGCAGGCCCGCTCGGCTGCGAGGACGCGGACACGTCACCCGGCCGAGCCCGGTCTCACTTCTTGGCCGTTTTCGGCGCGGCGGCTCGTGCTACAGGGATTGCGAACGCGGTGATGATGACGAGTACAAACGGTAGGGTCGCCCCCGTCTTCATGGCGAGTCAGATGTTGCTTGGTCTGCGTTCGGCAGGTCCACGTGTCGGGATTCGGTCTTGGGGTCGGAGCTCGCCGTGATCTCGACCTCGAACAGGAGGTCGGGGCGACACACCTCACCGATCATGGTGACGCGCGGCCAGCACAGGTCGGCCCAGTTGGCGCGGAAAGCCTGCTCGACGTCTCTGTCCTTGCAGTAAGCAAGGGAGGTCAACACGTCCTCGTCGCCGCACCCAAGGTCGGCCAGCAGCGAGCGAGCGTGCGCGATGGTGTCGTCGACCTGGGCTTCGATTCGCCCGACGTGCTCCGTCTTGCCGGCGTCATCGATGGCGGCCGTGCCGGAGACGAATACGGTCTTGCCGCCCGGCATGGGTGCAGTCGCGGCGCGGCTGAACGCAGAGCCGTAGTCGAATGCCGAATGCTGATCGCCGCCGACCTCCTCGAACTTGATCTGGTCTTCCTGGCCGGGGAGCGCGATCAGGTCGAGCGTGCAGGCGGCGCCGTTTGCTCCGTACAGGCCGATGCCCGTGCTCGCGGGCAGGTGGGTGGTGCGAGTCTTCGGGTCGATCAGGCCCTCCACATTGAAGAACGTATTGCGGGTGGCGTTGAACTTGTCGTACCAGGTGTTGATATCCTTGAGCCAGAGCCACGTGCGGGCGACCGACTTCATGGTAGCTCCGGCCTGACGCAGAAAGCACCCCGCGCAGAAGAACATGCGGCGGGCTTGCTCGGCCGGTTCGATGTCACCCATCGCGTTCAGTCCGTTGAGGCATAGCCACGCGTGTCCGTCGGCCCGCAGAAGCCGCGCCGGGGCGCCCTCCAGCAGGTCGCAGCAGCGTAGGGTCTCCGGCGGCTGGGGGCTGCGGACGGCGTGGACTTGGGCACCGGCGAAGTTGCCGGCGGAGCTGGGCGAGACCACCACGCGCGTCGGCACGATGCCATCGTCGAGATCGCCGTAGACCTCACGGCGGATGCCATCGATGGTGGGCATGGCGTCGACGGTTGCGAAGACGCGCTCGCAGAAGAGGCGCGTTCCCGCGTGCTGCATCTCGTTGCGGAGCGCCTCGTAGAGCAGACGAGCCTGAGTTGCGACATCAGCGCCCGGCGGCGGCGTCGCCGTAAGGTACTGATCCGAGAGCCCGGAGGACTCGATCCTGCGGATGTCGACGCCCATCGAGCTGTATGGGTTGCTTTGGGAATCCATTGAGCTAGGCATACCACAGGCCCGCAAGGAGTAGGGCAATCCCCCGTCTCATCGTCGCGCCGCGGGCGGTGACGCAAACTGTATCCCGCAATGATAGGACAATCGGCCGTCCATGTGAAGCCGGATTTCCGGTGGGCCGCCATGCCGCCAGAGGGGGCGGCGTCCCGTCGCGGTCCGGGGGCACGCCATAGTACGTTACGCCTTCTGCAGGCACGTTGCGAGGTAACCCCGAGCGCGATTGATCTCAGCCGTCACCTTTGCGCTGGTTTCGAGGATCGGAATGCCCCGCGGAACGGGGTGCATGAAGACCTCGACCCAGCCCTCGTAGTTGCTGCCCTTGAGCGCCCGGACAATCGGCGTGAAATCCATCGGCCCCCGACCAGGCATCTGGAGCAATTCCTCGACCTTGGGCAGCTTCTTGTGACAGCCGTTGCCGTGCTGCCAGGCGTAGAAGTGCACGAGCCGCGGGCCCAGGTCCTTGATCAGCTTGGCGATCGCCCCGGGATCTTGGGGCAGATGGTACGGGGCCAGGGCGATGCCGATGTTCTTGGCGTCGGCCAACTCGGCGAACCATCGCAGTGAGTCGGGCGAGCAGATGAGCGCGTTGCCGTGGTTCTCGATCCCGATCGTGATCCCGAGCTGCTCGGCGACCTTCGCGTGCGGCCTCATCTTCTCGATGAATTGCTTCACCGCCGCCTTCAACTTCTCGCCGGTGAGATTCTTCGGGCCGCCGCTGCCGGCGATGATGATGGTTGCCCCGAGCTTCTGCGCGACACGCATCTCGTCCTGCAATCGAAACGGGCCGAGGTCGTAGCGAGTGAGCATGCCCAGTTTGACGCCATGCTCCTTCAGCATCTCGGCGAATCGGTCATGGCCCATCGCCTCGAGTTGCTCGCGCTGGTTGCCGTGTCGCTCCGGCCAGACGTCCAGATGCTCGGCCCCGGCCTTGCTTACCTCCGGTAGGATCTCGGCCAGCTTCGTCTTGCCGTACATGCACGAGCCGAGGATGTACCGAAAGCGGAAGGCCGACGCGGCCGCCACGAGGCGAGCCGGTGCGGCTGCCGCCGCGAGCGTGCCGACCATCAGCTTGCAGGCGTCGCGTCGTCCCAGCAGTTGACTGCCCATGAGTCGTTCCTCCTATCTGGTGTGTCGTGGTGTGATCCACGGCGACGGCCGTCGCGGCCGACCGTGGGGATTGTACCAGCAATTGCCTCTTGACTCGGTCAGTGAGCCGGCACCTCGTTGTTCTCGTCGAGGATCTCTCGGACACCGGCGTTGCTCCGGACACGCACGCCGAGTGTCGCGGGGGCATTCAGGCCCGTGAACTCGACCGTCGCGCGCCGTGCCCGGAAGTCGTCGCACGGTGAGTCGATTCGTGCGACGTCCTTAGCGGCCGCTACCTGACCGGAGCGATCGATCAGCTCCACCTTGACGTCTTCAACCGGCGCCGCCCCGATGTTGTGCACAGTGACCGTCACCTTGCCGTCGCCGGTCACGCGCAGGCCGCGCTGCGATACGGCCAGATCGGGGAGATCCTTCCGTGCGTCTCCGGTCTCGGCCTGCTCGATCGAGACCGCGTAGTTCAGGTGCGGTGGGACGGTGATCGGCACGGCCGAGAACCGGCGGAGGCGTTGCGTACCGGGCTTCGCCTTGGCTGCGTCGTCGATGCGGCCGTCGTCGTCGGCATCAGCACCCATGGCAACCTTGTACGTACCGTCCCCGAGCCGCCAGAGACGCATGTTCACCTGCGCGGCCGCATCACCGAAGTTGTACAGGTTGACGTTCAGCCGCCGGTCGTCCGCGTGGCCGACCAACCGGGCGATGTCCTCACCGGGGTTCCCCTCCCAGCTCACCGCGATCGAGTGCGGATGTGCTTCGACCCGTCCCTGCAATCTGCCTCCGAGGGCGCTGGTAATCAACTCGTTTCGCCCGATGCCGGCGCCCTGACTGTCGGTGTGGACCATGGCCTCGGTGCGGTTGAAGAGCGTGATCTCGTCGCAGGTCATGACGATGTCCCGCATGCGGCGGGCGAGGGCATCACGGTCCTGGAGCGTGTAGCTGGGCGGCGCGTCCGTCCGTCCCCAGTACCAGTTCACGTGCGTCGAGGAGTACTTTGCGACCTGGGCCTCCATCTGCAGAATCGGCGTGGACTCCGGCAGCTTCGCGTCGCTGCCCCGGTCGCCGGTGAAGGGCGGCAGTCCCTTCTCGGCTCGTTTCGCGTTGGTGGCGGCGGCACGCTCCCCGTAGCGCTCGGCAGTTCGCATCTCTCGCTCGATCACCTGCGGGTCGCCCAGCGCAAACGCCAGCATCAGCCCGCGACTGGCGATGTAGTCGGTGATGTGCAGCGGGTCGATGGGCCAGATGTCGCAATATCCGTCGGCGTAGATCCCGGCTTCTTCGAGTCCGTCGTAGAAACGCAAGCAGGCTCTTGCAGTGATATCGTCGCCCATGAGGGGCACGGCGGCATAGCCGAGGGGAATGAACGAGTCGTCGTTGCATCCGCCCCAGAACATGCCGTCAGGACGCTGCCGGCTTGCGATCCAGTGTGTAATCTTGCGGTTGAACGCGTACAGCTCGCGTTGCCACACCGCCCAGGCCGGGGCGTCGGGTCGAGCATTCGTTGCGGTGGGCCTCCGTGTGGCTGCGTCGGTGATGATACCCAGACGGCCGGGACGCTCGAGTGCCATCGCCCGGTACGTCTTGGCCGTTACGTTGTCTGGGTCGTGCCGCAGCACCGCCAGCGGCGGGTACGCCATGTCGAACGGACCGCCGAAGTTGCTCCACTGCCGGATACTCATCGACTCGTCGACCCACAGCCACGGACGATAGTTGTACTCCTTGGAATACTGCAGTTGCGCGGGGAGCAGCTCGTGCTTGGCGTAGGCGGCGAGGGACGCTGCGCGGTCGGCAGAAGGGTGAATCACGAGGACGGACGGACACTCCGTGTCACCGAGAATGATCTTCGTTCCATTCGCCGATTGAAGCTCCACCCACAGCCGGTCCTCGCTCGCCAGCATCAGGTCGATGACATCGAGCGTGAGCGTGACCGACTGAGGCCCTGCGGCTTGGTCGTGCTTCACTCGCACACACGTCTGTGCCCAGATGCGCGAGGGGTTGGCCGGATCGCGCACCTTGCACCAAATGACATCCGACGCACCCTTGGGCGAGACGAGCAAGCGCAGGCCGACGGCATCGAGGGCCAGGTCCGGCAGCAGCGTCGGCCCGAAGAGATGCGTCGAGCTGAGCGGTGCCAGCTCGATCTCGCTGCGCTCGGGGATGCGGCGATCGCCGATCAGCACGGTGCGGTCGCGGCTGCCCATCAGTTTCGTCAAGGCCGGGCCGTAGCGGTTGAGTGCTTCGCCGGGTTTGGGCGGCCGGAGGTACGCTTGCAGGGCCCCGTTCGTGCTCTGTGGTTCCTTCTCGGATTCACTGACTTGCCAGAGCTGCATCTCGTGGATGCGCGTCTTGCCCGTCAGCGGCATCCGCGCGCTCCCCTCCAAGCCCGCGGGCGAACCGTGCGCTTTCACCAGCGGCACTCGGAGCGCCGTGGCTCCGGCCAGATCGATGCGTTGCGAGTGGAACGCTCGATCGTGTTGGCCGAGACGCACGATTCGTTCGGCGTTGTCGAAGTCGTTGGGGCGACCGGCAAGCACGGTCAGGTCGTCGAGGATGCCCTCGAACGCGACGTAGTTCGGCGACTCACCCGGTGCAAGGTCGAGGTCGATCTTCGTGCCGTGGAAATCCACGTCGCCGAGGATGAAGGTGAACATGAGGTAGGGGTGCGGCCAGGCCAATTCGTAGCGTCCGTCCAGCACCCACCCGGCCGGGATCTTCTCGTCGTGGCAATCGGCGATCGCGGTCTGCCGCATGTGGAGTCCGGCGCCGCCTGCGACCAGTTCCGGAAGCGTCAACTGACCGAGGTCAGCGTAGCGGTTCAGCAGACGCTTGCGAGCGTTTTCGTCGAAGGTCGTCACTCGACCGTGGTCGGGCGAAGACTTCACACGATTGTCCGCATGAAGGGCGGCAACCTCGGACGCGATCAGCGGACGGTCGAAGATGTAGAGCTCATCGTACGAAGACTCCGGCAGGAACGGGCTGAACAGTCCCGGTAGCGGCGTCTGCCACCAGGCGTCCTTCCCCCAGGTCGAGCCGATGCGCTTGCCATTGTGATACAGCTCCAGCCCGTAGCCCCGGTCGAACGTGACCGCGATGTGCTGCCACTGGCCATCGACCCACGTTGGGTTTTCGGCCTTGACGCGGTGGACTTCGTAGCGCACGTCCCGGATGAATGCACTGAGCCGCCGGGATTCGTCCACTTCGATCGTGAACAGATCGCGCTCCTTGCGTCCCCAGGCCACGCTGCTTTGCATGAAGACGATGCCGGAGTGAAACGCGTCGCTCTTGACCCAGAAGGCGACCGTTCCGCGATCGCCGTGGAACTTGCCCGCACCCCAGTAGTGCGGTTTTCGGTGCCATTCCCCCCACATCACGGCCACGATCAAATCACAGTCCAGCCCCGACTCGTTCCAGGTGCCCTTGCTGATCGGCCAGCCGTTCTGGATGTGCAGCCCATTGCCGAATCGACCCTTGCCGATCTGCAGCTCGCGTTTCGCCAATCCCGCCGCACCCTGATCGCGGTAAGTGCGCGATTGTGAAACGAAGTCGGCTAGCAGTTCTTCCTGTTGCTCGAACCCCAAGTGCAACGTTGCACCCGAGGCCGGCTCCGGAGCGCCGGCCGAGGCCGACCGACCGTCCGGGGTCGTGAGAACCGCCACTGCAAGCGACAGACCCAACAGGGGATTGCGAAGGGATAAGCATGAGCTCGTCATGATGGAGATCTCCTCAGGCGAGGCGCCGGGCGCCGCGGACGGGAAAACCCGACGTCCGCGCGTGCCACCATACGACCGGCGAGCCGTTCTTTTCAAGTCACCGCGACAATGGGAGTGACAACGCTTCCGAAAGCGAGTAGGATTTCGTCTTCGGGAACCGTGCTCCGTGCTCGGCATGAGAGCATGGTTCGCTCGCAGCCCCTCGTCCCTGGAGAGGAGCCGTTCCATGTCCATCAATCGCCTGATCGATTCACCCTGGCAGTCCGTTTCGCGGGAGCGACGTGCGGACCGGCAGGTTTCGCAACGCCGCGGACTCCTGGTCACGACGCTTGTCGCGTCGTTGCTCGCTCTGGCCGCCGGAAGCGCCCATGCGGGTCCATCCCTCACCGGCGTCGTGCCCGAGAAGCTCAAGCAGCCCGACGCCGCGAAACTGAAGCCGCTCTTCTGCCGGTTCACGCCCGTGCCCGAGGCGTATCACAATCAGAAGTCCGGTTACACGGCCTTCGTCGCCGGCCCCGACGGCAAGGTGTACCTCGGTACGGCCCGCTACTACGACTACGGCTACTGGCTGGCGTACGATCCCAAGGACCGGGGCTTCACGCCTGTGGTCAGCATGCGACTTGCCCTCGGCGAGGACCTCTACGATGTGAACACCCAAGGCAAGACGCACACCCAACTGGCAGTCGGGCCGGGCGGCAAGATCTACGGCGGGACCAAGCAAGGCCATGAGCTGTTCACGACTCGTCCGGAAATCGGCGAGCAGTCCGGCGGCTACCCCGGCGGCCACCTCGTCGCGTACGACCCGACCACTGGCGTCGTGCAGGACCTCGGCGTCATGCGCCCGCAGGACGGGCTCATGAACTGCATCGTGGACCACGAGCGCCGCCGCATCTACCTCAAGACCGAGCCCCGGACGCACTTCATCGTATACGACATGGACACGCAGCAGGTGTTCGACAAGGGCCGCGTCGGGACGTGGAGCCGGTACGTCGATATGGACGATCGCGGCAACGTGTGGATTCCGAACCACGGCCGGGTCACCCAGTACGACGTCGAGAAAGACGAGCTGGTCGAGTACTCGGTGCAGGTCGAAGGCGAAGGGCCGCCGTACCGCAAGCCGTACGCCTGCGTCATCGGAGGCGGGGGCACGAAGGTCGGGGCGGACTTCAACCGGCGCGGCATGAAGCTCTACGGCGGTGATTTCAGGCAGATTCAGGAGTACGACCTCGCCCGGGCGGCCGATGGAGTGCTGCCCATGCGATACGTGTGCCGGGCCGTTCCCGAGCCGTACGAGGAGAGCACGGACATCCACACCATGATTCAGGACGCAAAGGGGCGGATCTGGTGGGGTGCCGATGTCAAGGGCAGCCCCAAGCTCCTCCTGATCATGCGCTACGACCCGGCCACCAAGAAGACCGAGTGCCTCGGCTACACGGTGGACATCGAGTGGGACAAGCACGAGACGGCCCAGAACGGCATCGGGAGCATCCAGGGCTCGGCCATCGGCAAGGATGGGAGCCTGTATCTGATGGGAACCTATCCGTACTACGTTCTGGAATACCCGCGGCTGACGGCCGACTAGGAGGAGACACGACCCATGAGACCGAATGCGTTGACGGCTTGCTGCGTTGCCGCGATCTCGGTGTCCGCCATTGCGGACGACGGGGGCAGGCCCTCGCTCGCGATTGCCGAGCGCGGCCGAGAGGTCGTGCCACTCTTCGAGGCGCTCCCGGTTAACGATTGCTTCGTGACGTGCCTCGTGACGCGCGAGAAGGACGACGTTGTCTTCGGGGCCACGTGCGGCAAGAAGCGAATCTGTCTGTTCAGCTTCGATGCCAAGACGAGCGTGGTGCGGCAGCTCGACTGCTTCGAGGCCCTATGGTGGGACGAGCCGCGGATTGCCCTCGGCCCCGACGGCAGCATCTACCTGGCGGCTCGCCGTGCTCACGACAAGCAGTTCGCATTCGAACGCCTCCGCGAACGTGCGCAGACGCCCGACTCGAGCTACAAGCGCCGCGACGTCGTTCCCCTTCCGGATCAGATCAACGAGAAGGCCCCGGGCATGCCCATTCGGCACTACGGGCCGGACGGAAAGTTGCGGGCCGAGATCCTGCTTCCCGAGTCGCTTCGCGAGGACGGCGTCGGGGCGCTGGTCGCATGCGCCGGCGGCAAGATACTGTGCGGGCTTACGTCGCCCGGAGGGCATCTGTTCACGATCGGCCTCGACGGTGGTGAGACGAAGGACCACGGCGCGGTGGTTCGTTTCGCGAACCATCATCACACACGCCGCATAAGCCGTGTGCTCATGCCCGGCAATGACGGTCTCGTGTACATCTGCGGATCGCACCCGGATGCCAAGCCCCAGGGCGAGCACGGCGAAGACGGGATCATGGGTGTGCTCCTCGCGTTCAATCCGCAGACTGCCGAGTTGGAGCCGCTCGACGCCCGCGTACCGGCCGTGGTCGGTCGGCGTCGATTCGCCGGCGTTGATGCTGCGGCCAGGCTGCCCGACGGCAGCTTTCTGGGCGGTACCACCGACGGGTACCTGTTTCGCTTCGACCCCGAACGGGGGAGCGTCGAAGGTTTCGGCAAGCCGCTTCGTCAGCACAACATCTGCGGCCTCGCGCGCGGCGCCGACGGCTGGGTGTACGGTGTGGGCGGTGAGCCCGGCGGGCTGCCGCGGTTGTTCGCCTTCGACCCACAACAGCGCCGGCTCGTGCTCGGCATGTCGCCTACGGCCAACGCGCCCGACGGCGGTGCGTCGCTGTTCGGCGACATCGGTGCCATTGCTGCGACATCCGACGGCACGCTCGTTTGCGGCGAGCGTGAGAGGCGAGCCTACTTGGTGTTGTACCGGGCCGGAAGTGAGCCGTCCTCTTGGAGATCTGTCTTCGAAGGCGAGGCGCTCACACGCTGCACGCGCGATCGATTCACCGACTTCGCTGCGGACTCCAGAGTCGTTCAGCTTGCTCCGACCTACCTGATCTCGGACACCATGGGCCGGAGCATCAGAGTCGGCGAGGCGCTCGGGCAGAAGGCCTACGCCCGCAAAGTGATCACGCTTGACCGGCCGTGTCGCGAGGTTCAGCTCCTGCTCTACGGTGGCGGAGGCACGGTGGCCGAGCCTATGCTCATTCGCGTCAACCGTGACGAGATCCTCCACGTTCAGGAACCGGAGAAGATGCTGACGGGCGGCTGGGATCGCCAGACCATTCCGGGTGCGTTCCTCCGCGTCGGGCCCAACGATTTCGTGTTTGGCCGGGCGGGTTCACTGATCGTCGACACCGATGCCCCCGGCGCGAACAGCTTCAAAGCGCCCCAGCGATGGGGGCCCTGGAAGAACAAGGCGCTGGGGCCGGACAATGATGCGGCCGGTGAGTATGTCGTCCGCATGCGTGTCCGCGGCTACGCAGCTCGCGGCGTGGTGACGTCGCCGGTCATCGACGTGGCGAGTTTGGGTGTGGATGCGAAGAAGCCCCCGCTAACACCGATCGTCGGTGTCGCGCGCCTGCGGCTGCGGGCCGAGGCCGACACGCCACCGCGCACCGCCGTCCGGCTCGAAGCGCGGGCGGGCACGACTCCGGATGTCGAGTCCGATGCGTGGAGCGTCTGGGTGCGTGCAGACGCCATCGCCGCCGATCTCCCGCGCCAGCGTTTTATCCAGTGGCGAGCCATTCTGACCAGCCGCGACACTGACGTGACGCCGCGGCTCAGAAAGGTCGTCGTCGAGGCCACTGGCGAGATCTCCGGCGCCAACCACGAGCAGGTGAAGATCACCGCTGCTCCGGACAACGAGATCGTCGTCTCCTCGTATCCGTTCGACTATGCGGACCCGAACCACCCCCGCATGCGGCATCTGCGCGACAAGTACAATCTTGAGGAGGTCATCGCGCCGGGCAAGACCGAGACCGAGAAGTTCGCCCTGCTGCGGACCTGGGTGCGCAAGCAGTGGGAGGGCTGGAACAAGAACAAGTACAACTACTGCCCGCAGTGGGACGCGCTCGAGATCCTGGAGATGGCGCCCGCCAACCTCGGCCTGGGGATGTGCACGCACTACGCGGCCGTGTTCACGCAGTGTGCGGCCACGCTCGGCTACCATGCCCGCGTGCTGATCGTCGACCACCATTGCCTGACCGAGATCTGGTCCGACGAGCACGGAAAGTGGATCCTGCAGGACCCCGGTCTCCTGGCCGGCCACCCCATCGCCTTCCAGTACGAGGTCGACGGCAAGCCCATCAATGCCCTCGAGATGCATCGTCGATCCCTGGCCGGCAATGCCGACGACATGAAGGCGGTCCCGGAGCCGCCGATTCCACAGAAGGAGATGCGGGACAAGATGGTGCGTCTGTTCGTCCGCTTCGCCATCCCGCTCCGCAACGATCACCTCTACCGCTCCGAACCACAGGAGCTCGCGCACGGATTCGGCCAGTACCACTGGGACGGCTACCTCTGGTGGACTGACAGCTTGGACCCCAAGTACCCCGAGTACTCGCTGCTGACCAACCGGCCGGAGGATTTCTACTGGACACTCAACAAGACCCGCATCGGCCTACAGGATACGGAGACCGCGGGCGTGCTGTCCGTGGATCTTTCCGGCCCGATCCCTAACCTCGACAAGTTCATGGTTCGGATCGGCGACGGCGAATGGAAGGCGTCCTCCGAGACGTTCGAATGGAAACTCGAGAAAGGGAAGAACACTCTGGAGGCCAAGGCGGTCAACGTCATGGGCGTAGCGGGGCCCGTCAACCGGGTGGAGCTGGAGTATTCGCCCGGCTGATGCTCTCGGAGACGAAAGGCGGTTGCGACGATGAGACCGACGAGGATCGCGGGGCGCAATTTGCGTTGGCCGCGGAGGTGCGGCTCTTGCCGCCGCGACTTCCGGCCGACTGCGGTGCTGCTGGTGCTCGCGCCGGTGGCCGGAGCGCTGGGGGCGTTTCCGGAACGGACCCAGACAACCTGGGGCGGCCCCGCCGAGATTGCCTACGAGACCGGTTTCGCCCATGACCTCCGCAAACACGCTGACGGCGGCGTCTGCCTGTTCGACATGGATCTGATCGAGAACGACGCCCCCGGCTCCGGGCGTTACGAGACGGGGGCGTGGGAGGATGTTGTTTGGAGCGACCATCGGGCGCGGAAGATACTGCAACTCGACGACCCGCGGGCGCGTCGTGCCTTTCTCGTGCTCTTCACGCATTCGGAGAAACCTCCCCATCCGCTGACGTTCGACGTGAACGGGCACAACGGTCAGATCGTCAAGTACAACCGCGAGACCTACCGCTGGAGCGAGTTCCCCGCCGACAAGCTCAAGCCGGGCAAGAACGTTATCGAGCTGGCCTGCCCGGAGGCCACGAAAGCCGAGGACGGCTGGAGCTTGTACATCGCCCGGGCTGACGCGTTCGTTCGCGGCGGAGGTGATCCGGCGCACGTGGGCGAGACCTCGTTCGGCTCGACCGACGGCGGCAAGACCTGGAAGGAGAGTCCGTTCGGGTCGGACGGGAAGACGCGGGCCGAGTACACGGTTCGGCTCAGCCTCGACCGGTATCGGCCGCGGGGCACGCTCGAGACACCGGTCATCGACCTGTGGCGCGGGGGGGACAGCAGCTTCTTCGTGCCCCTCCGCAAGATCCTCAAGGTGAAAGTGATGGCCGAGGGCGAGACGCCGGATGGAACTACCATCGAGTACTACGTGCGGCGCGGCACCAGCCCCAGTCCGTCGGACGAGGCGTGGGGGCCGTATGAGTCGATCGGGCGCGGTCCCGACCTCGACACGGAGCTGGAGACGATCACCAACCGGCGCGATCGTTTCATTTTCAACCGGCGTTACGTCCAGGTCAAAGCGGAACTGTCGACGAAGAACCCCCTGGTGACGCCCGTCGTTCGATCGTTGCGGGTCGCCGCCGACACCGTCGATACCGTCCGCCCGTTGACCAATGTCTTCGTGGTGCAGTGTGACAACCCATTGATCCGCTACCCGTCCGTGAACTGGGAGTGGGAGAGCTGGGATCGACCCGAGTTCGCGGAACTGCGCAAGCGTGAGAATCTCGACGAGGTGATCGCTGGGGCCCGCACGCAGTTTGAGGCTCAGGTCCGACTGCTCGACCATTCCACGAAGCGCTTTCTCGACGGTGACCCCATCCCCGAGTACCCCGGTTGGGACGCGCTCAGCATTCTCGATCGGATCGACAACACCGGCGCCGGCGGCATGTGCATCCAGTCGAACAATGTACTCGGCGGCCTCTGCATGGCCTACGGCTGGCAGGCCCGGCACGTGAACATCATCGCCCACGAGGTTTGCGAGGTGTGGAACGACGAGTTCGGCAAGTGGATCTACCTCGACGCACACCGCGTCAACCACTACGCGTACGACAACAAGACCGGTGAGCCGATGAGCATCCTCGACCTGCACCGCCGCTACCTCGAGAAGTATTACCCGGAGGGCACAATCAACTGGATGCAGGACAAGACGGGCGGTCGCAACGTTGACGACGAATTCACGATTGGCCGCGGGACCCCACAGGCCGACAAGGTCGGGCACAACGGCCTGACCCTCGCGGCCTTCGCCCGCATGGTGCCGCGGAACAACTGGTACGCCAAACCGTTCCCTCGCCCACTCACGCACGGGTGCACTTGGTGGCCGTGGGACGGCTACGTCAACTGGTACGACGAAAAGACACCGCCCAAGCGGCAGTACTCGCGGCACACGGACCGGCCGCAGGACATGTGGCCCGAACTGAACAGGGTGCACGTGCATGCGTCGTCCGGCGTCGGCAACGACCGGCTCTTTCTGCGTTTCGAGACCTACACGCCCAACTTCAGCCACTTCGAGGTCGATGTGGACGAGAGCGGGTGGAAGCAGGTGGGCGAGCGGTGGGTGTGGCTGTTGCAGTCGGGTCGGAACACGCTGCGGGTCCGCGCCGTGAACAAGCTCGAGTCAGCGGGCAAGCCGACGGTGATCGCGCTCAATCGGACCGACGTGCCGTGAATACCGACCCGTTGCCGTGATCTGCCCGTTGAGACGGTCGCCTGCATGCCGTAGCGGCCGGCGCCTCGCCGGCCGTGCGACCTGCGAGGGGCAGGTCGCTACGGGAGAGTGCTACCGCAATCGCTGTTTGTCGTGATTCTCGCGAGGGAGCAAGTCATGTCTGCGATGTGCCACTACGGTCGGGGGATGATCGGGATCGTAACGATACTGGGGCTCACAGCCTCCGGCGCCTCGGCCGCACCGAGCCGGGAGGACGTCGCGGCCGCGATGAAACGGGCCGCCGACTTCATGATGAACACCGTCTCCACGCGCGGCGGCTTCGTCGAAAAGTACACTGAAGATCTGTCCGATCGCTGGGGTGAGATCCCCGCCCGCGACTCGATGATCTGGGTGCAGGATCCGGGTACGGTAAGCGTCGCTCGCACGCATCTCGATGCCTACAAGGTCACGGGTGACGCCGCGTTTCTGCGGGCGGCGGAGCGCGGCGCCAACGCGCTGGTCTGGGGCCAGCATCCGGCCGGCGGCTGGCACTATTTCATCGACTTTGATGCTGCCGGTGTGGACGAGTGGTATGAGAAGGTGGCTCAGAAGTGCTGGGGCTGGGAGGAGTTCTACCACAACCACGGCAACGGTACGTTCGACGATAACACGACCATCGGGGCCGCGAGCTTCCTGCTCGATCTCTACATGACCACGCTCGACCCGAAGTATCGCGTCCCGTTGCTCAAGGCCGTGGACTTCGTTCTCGACGCGCAGGGTCCGGCGGGCGGCTGGCCGCAACGCTATCCGCCCACCGCTGAACACCCCGACTACACGTCCTGCTACACCTTCAACGACGGCGTCACCGCTTACAACATCTTCTTCCTGCTTCGCGCCTGTCGCGAGCTGGGCGACCCGGCCTACAGGGAGGCCGCATTGCGCGGCATGGATTTCGTGGTGATTTCGCAGCGCGGTCTGCCCCAGGCGGGCTGGGGCCAGCAGCACGACATGAACCTCGAGCCGGCCGGGGCTCGCAACTTCGAGCCCAAGGGAATGGCTCCGAGCACGACGGTGGCCAACATCAAGTACCTCGAGACGTTCTACAAGATCACCGGCGACCGCAAGTACCTCCGCGGCATTCCCGACGCCCTCACGTGGCTGGACAAGGCGCGGCTGCCCGCGGGGCACTCCGACCAAGGCCACACGCACGCCCAGTTCGTCGAGATCGGCACCGATCGGCCGCTCTACGCGCACCGCGAGGGCACGAGCATCGACCAAGGGCGGTACTGGGTGGACTCCGAGCCCGGCAACTTCCCCGGACACTACGGCATGCAGCTTCGAATCGACGTCGCGGCCCTGCGCGCCGAGTACGAACGCGTATTCGCTCTGACGCCTGAGCAGGCGATGGCCAAGTATGCGGCCGAGCAGAACACCAAACCCGCAACGCCGAAGGTGAGCCCGGAAGCCGTTCAGAAGCTGATCGACTCGATGAACGAGCGCGGCGCGTGGGGCGAGGAACTGTCGGCGCCCGACTACACGGACTGGAAGCAGAAACCACGCCGCCACTTTCGCGGCATCAGCACCCGGACCTACACGAAGAACATGCAGACGTTCGTGAACTACCTGAAGGCGTCGGCGGCTGGCAGCTAGGCGAGGATCAACCGGCTCCGGGCCATACTCGGAGGTGCTGTGCGGGCTCTGGACGCACCGTATCAGCCATGCGCCTTCATCAATCGAGGCAGGAGCACCACTAATGACTAAATGCGCTCTGCCCCCAACGTTCCACGATCGAGGATTTCCGCATCGCGCCCGCCTTGCGAAAACGGCTCGATGCAACCGATGGCGCTCGACTGGACGACGACGTTCGGGCCCGCGTGAAGAACCTGCTGGAGACGCGTCTCCCGGAGATGGTCGACCGAAGCTTCACCGAGATGCGCCTCGGGCTCGGCCGCACGGTGCTGGACGTCAGCAACAATGACGAGACCATTGATGCGTTCCGCAACGAGCTGATCGACTGCGTGCAGGCCGTGGCGGCGGTGCGGCCGGAGTAGGCGCGCGAGGCCGGAGGAAGGCCCGCGCAAGACATGAGAAACCTGGTACGAGACGCATTATGTTCATCGTCTTGCGACGTCGTTCGGCCTTGCTGGTCTGTTGTAGCATCGCATCTGTCCTTGCCGTGCGTACACCGGCGTCTGCCGAGGAGAGCCGGTATGAACGGTGGCAGCGCGGTCGGCCGTTCACGATCGGGGCGATGTACTACGACGGGGGCTACGGCCTACCCGCACAGTTACCGGCTCCGGAGGGCGCGCAGCCGGACATGGCGATGTTCCGCTATGCCGGCCTGAACCTTCTGGATGAAGTGAGCTGGTCGAATGGAGGACATGAGCGGTATCCGGGCGCATCGGCGGCCCAGGAAGCCGGCATACCGTTCATGATTCTTGGCGCAGCGTCACAGGAAGATCCTACCGAGGCGATGAACGCCTTTCAGAGTCACGTCATGTTCATGGCCGACGACCCCCGTTGGAGTGGGCTCTGCGGCGTGCAGTTGGCCGACGAGCCACGAAACCCGATCCTTCAAGCGAACTATCGACGGCAGCGGGACTGGCTGGTTCAGACCTACCCCCACCTCCTGACCCTGATCTGCGAGACGTTGAGCGACTATCCGACCTGTGAGAAGCAATACGAGGCCATTCAGCCGGATGCGTTCATCTACCAGTGGTATCCGTATCACACCAGCGACACGCAGTCTCTGGACATCAGCCCGTACATGTATGCCTGCCTGGGACGCGCATCGGCGTTCTGTCGCCAGCGGCGGATCGGCTTCTTTCTCGCTCGCGGCGCCAGCGGAACGCCCAAGAGCGATTCGTTGTTGCGTCTGAGCACCTATGCGGCCCTCGCCTATGGTTGCCGGGGCTTCATCGACTGGTCATGGGACACGTCCGACTGGTACAAGCAACCGGGTATGACGCCCTACGCGCCGGATACGGGTTACGTCTGGTACGGTCGCGGCCGTCCCCAGCCGACGCCGCACACCGAGAAGCTGGCGCGGATCAACCGCGAGGTGGCCAACCTCGGCCCGACACTCGTAGGACTGCGGCACGTGCGCACGGTACACCTGGACGAGAAGACCGGCATCGCCGGGGCGGGGAAGCTGTATCACTTCGATGACGCGACGACGGGCGGCTTGACAAGCGGCAGGCTGAAGGCGGTCACCGGCACGACGGGCCACCTGCTCGTCGGCTTCTTCCGCGACGCCGGCGACGAAGAGTACTTCATGGTCGTCAACAAGCATAACACCCGCGACCCGCACGGCGACGAGACGCATCTACTGCACCAAGTGACGCTGACGCTCACCGAAAACGTTGGTGCGATCCAGCGGCTCAGTCGCCACACCGGCCGCGTGGAACATCTGCCGCTCAAGGATCATCGCTGCACGTTCTACCTGCCCGGCGGCACAGGGGACCTGTTCAAGTACAGGACGGGCAAGCCCTTCGTCGGCGTCGAAGAGTAGCCCGATGGACCGAGCGAGCGTGCGGGATTGACAGTGAGAGAGCCCGTTTGCGTCTGAAGCGAGTAGCTGCTCCCGGTAGCATGGTTCGATGACGGGAGATGGCCGGGAAACGTCGGACGAGGCTGTCCGGACACATGCAACGAGCAGCGATCCGGAGGAAGACAACATGAGCACGTCGGTAACGCGTGGCGCTTGGTGGGTTGGCGTCATGCTGGCGCTGGCCCTGATGTCGTCAGTTGCAGCGCAGCAGCCGGTACCGGATACCCCTTGGTGGGAGGAGCACAAGATCCGCTACTTCTGGCAGCCATGGTGGTATTGGGACCGGCTCGGCGACGGGGACACATCCAAGGCTGACGTGGATCCCGTCTCCAATGAGGATTTGATCAAGAGACTCGCTGCTGCAGGCGCGACTGTATTTGTCGACCGCCAGGACTGGACGTTCTACACGGACATCAAGGACCGTACGCCCGGGTACAAAGAGGACTACTATGGTCAGACACGGCCTGCGATACTGAACCGGGCGCGCCTGGCCCGGAATTACGGGCTGCGTTACTTCGGCCACTTGCACTATAACCACGTGACGGGAGTGGCCGAGAAGATCAGCGCACGCCTGGCCGTCAACCATAAGGGAAAGACCTCAAAGCAGTGGCCGGCAGCACAAGGGGGGTATGCACCTTGTCCCTTGGATGAGAAAGTACTTGATGAATGGCTGTTTAAGTACGCACTCGATATGGCGCGGTCCGGAGTGGTTGACGGCTGTCATCTGGATTATGAGATGGTCGTATCGGGATTCAGCGAACTGGGCGATCAAATATGTTACTGCGACGCTTGCTTCGGCAAGTACGGGGAACGGAGTGGTCTGAGAAGGC
The DNA here is from genome assembly GCA_964391465.1 of uncultured Planctomycetales bacterium. Classification (GTDB taxonomy): domain Bacteria; phylum Planctomycetota; class Phycisphaerae; order UBA1845; family CAYMME01; genus CAYMME01. The sequence goes on along the minus strand of CAYMME010000121.1, from coordinate 101 downwards.
AGGTCGCACGTGGTGACCGATACAAGTGGTTGCGCGAAGAAGGCCGGCTTAGGGATTACCTGACTTACCTGCGAGACCGGCTGAGCGCCCTGTACCGACGG